>NZ_JAWJWL010000004.1:43978-215810 GCF_034721475.1 Burkholderia alba
CGCGGCGCGGTGCTATTCTTGCGCTCGATTTCATTCGGATGCCCTTCTCCGTCGTGCTTTCATTCCTCCTGAAACTTCGCACCCGCGCGCAGACGCTGTTTCGCCTGTCCGACGCGCACACGATGCTCGTGTGGTCCGTCATCGTCGGCATCGGCGGCGCGTTCGCCACGGTGGCGTTCCGGGAAGGCATCGAACTGATGCAGCGCCTGCTGTCCGGCTCGAGCGGCAGCTTCGTCGACATGGCCAAGCGCCTGCCGTGGCACGTCCGCTTCTGGATGCCCGCCGCGGGCGGCTTCCTGGCGGGCTGCGTGCTGCTGATCGCGAAACGCGGCGCGGGCAAGGAAGGCAACACCGACTACATGGAGGCGGTCGCGCTCGGCGACGGCGTGGTGCCGGTCCGGCAAAGCATCTGGCGCAGCGTGTCGTCGCTGCTGACGATCGGCAGCGGCGGCTCGATCGGACGCGAAGGCCCGATGGTGCAGCTCGCCGCGCTCGCCGCGTCGCTGGTCGGCCGCTTCGCGCACTTCGATCCGCCCCGTCTGCGCCTGCTGGTCGCGTGCGGCGCGGCGGCCGGGATCACGTCCGCGTACAACGCGCCGATCGCGGGCGCGTTCTTCGTGTGCGAGATCGTGCTCGGCTCGATCGCGATGCAGAGCTTCGGGCCGGTGGTGGTCGCGTCGGTGGTCGCCAACATCACGATGCGCGAATTCGCCGGCTACAAGCCCCCCTACGAAATGCCGGTGTTTCCGCCCGTGACGGGGCTCGAAGTGCTGCTGTTCGTCGCGCTCGGCCTGCTGTGCGGCGCCGCCGCGCCGCAGTTCCTGCGGCTCCTCGATGTGTCGAAGGCGCAGTTCCGGCGGCTGCCCCTGCCGCTGCCGGTCCGGCTGGCGCTCGGCGGCCTGATCGTCGGCGTGATCTCGGTGTGGGTGCCCGACGTGTGGGGCAACGGCTACAGCGTGGTCAACGATATCCTGCATTCGCCGTGGACCTGGCAGGCGCTGGTCGCGGTGTTGGTGTTCAAGCTGCTCGCGACCGCCGCGACCGCCGGCTCCGGCGCGGTGGGCGGGATCTTCACGCCGACGCTGTTCGTCGGCGCGGTGTTCGGCTCGCTGTTCGGCTTCGCGATGCAGGCGCTGCTGCCCGGGCACACGTCGGCCGCCTACGCGTACGCGATGGTCGGGATGGGCGCGTTCCTCGCGGGCGCGACGCAGGCGCCGCTGATGGCGATCCTGATGATCTTCGAGATGACGCTCAGCTATCAGGTGGTGCTGCCGCTGATGGTGTCGTGCGTGGTCGCCTATTTCGCCGCGCGCGCGATCGGCAAGACGTCGATGTACGAGATCACGCTGCGGCGCCACGAGGACGAACAGGAGCGGATGCGGCTCAGGACGACCCAGATGCGCGAACTGATCCAGCCCGCGGCGACGGTCGTGCCGATGACGGCGAGCGTCGCCGACATGACGCGGGTGTTCCTCGAGTATCCGGTGAAGTATCTGTACGTGACGGACGACGCGGGCCGTTTTCGCGGCGCGGTCGCGCTGAAGGACATCACGTCGGATCTGCTCGACCGGCGCGACACCGCCCACAAGAGCGCGGCGAACTACCTGCACACGCCGTTTCCGCTGCTGACGCCGGACCTGCCGCTCGGCCAGGCGCTCGAACACTTCATGGCGTTTCAGGGAGAACGGCTGCCGGTGGTCGAGAGCCTCGCGGAGCCGACGCTCGCGGGGGTGGTCTACAAGACCTCGCTGCTCGACGCGTACCGGCGCATGAACGGCGACCGCTGAGCACGGCGCCAAACGCCGTCGCACGAGCCGGCCGCTACTCCGTGCGGCCGAGCACCACGCGGGCGAAAAATCCCGCCAGCACCGCTTCCGCCGCGGTGCTCGTCACCTGCTTCGGATCGACCGTGTGGTACGACAGCACGCCGTCGCACAAGCTCATCAAGCCCAGCGCAAGCACGTCGGCCGGCAACGGCAGCGGCGCGCCGGTGCGTTCGGCGAACATCTGGATGTAGTTCGCCATCTGTTCGCGCTTTTCCTGCAGGAAAGCGGTGAAGCGCTGGCGGAATTTCGCGTCGCGCGTCGCCTGCAGCTTCGCTTCCACCCACAGCAGGAACATGTGGTTGTTGCGGAACAGCTGGCTGTAGTACTCGAGGACGTTCGCCTCCATGTGCTCGCGCGTGCCGCCGCCGTCGAAGATCTGCTGCAACTCCGCCTGCACGGTGTCGTGATCGCGCTTCAGCAGCAGGAGCAGCAGTTCGGCCTTGCTGCTGAAGTTCGAATAGAACGCGCCGCGCGTATAGCCGGCGGCGGCGGCAATGTCCTCGACGCTCGCCGCCACATAGCCTTTCTTCATGAAAATCGACTGCGCAGCCTTCAGCAGACGCTCGCGCGTCAGATCCTTGCTTTGCTCCCGGGTCAAGCGCTTTGGTTTCATGGCGCGCAGTCTAGCATTTTTTCCATCACGGATTCATCTTTGCACTCAGATACAACACTGTATTAGAATCCAGGCGGGTTTTCGAAAGCCGGCCTGGCGATGTGCCTTCGTCGGGCGCGCTCAGTACGCGGCAAGCGCCGTCTGCTTGCCGGGTTCCGTCCTCTCCTCTTGTGGAGTCACCGTGAATCGTTCCGGTTCTCGCGTTGCCGTCGCTTTGGGCGCCGCGCTCGTCCTTGCCGCCTGTCATCAGAAAGAAACCGTCGCACCCACGCTGCGCCCCGTCGTCGCGCTGCCGGTCCACGCCGACGGCGCAACCGCCGCCGTGTCGCTGCCCGGCGAGATCCAGGCGCGCTATGCGACGCCGCTGTCGTTCCGGATTGCCGGCAAGCTCGTCGAGCGCAAGGTGCGTCTCGGCGACACCGTGAAGAAGGGCCAGGTCGTCGCGCTGCTCGACAGCTCGGACGTCGCGAAGAACGCGGCGAGCGCGCAGGCGCAGCTCGACGCCGCGTCGCACGGCCTCACGTTCGCTCGGCAGCAGCTCGACCGCGACCGCGCGCAGGCCCGCGAGAACCTGATCGCCGCCGCGCAGCTCGAACAGACCGAGAACACCTATGCGTCGGCGCTCGCGCAACGCGACCAGGCGACCCAGCAGCTCGCGCTCGCCCGCAACCAGCTCCAGTACGCGACGCTCGTCGCGGATCACGCCGGCTACATCACCGCCGAGCAGGCCGACACCGGGCAGAACCTCTCCGCCGGGCAGCCGGTGTACCAGCTCGCGTGGGCGGGCGACGTCGACGTCGTCAGCGACGTGCCGGAAAGCGCGCTGGCGCTGCTGAGCCCGGGCCACGCCGCCACCATTACGCTGCCGTCGCTGCCGGGCCGCGCCTTCAATGCGAAGGTCCGCGAAATCTCGCCGGCGGCCGACCCCCAGAGCCGCACCTACCGCGTCAAGCTGACGCTCGAGCGGCCCGACGACGCGGTGCGCCTCGGCATGACCGCCGATGTCGCGTTCGCGGGTGCCGCGCCGGCCGGCCAGACCGGCGCGGCGGCCTATACGCTGCCCGTCACCGCGCTCTTTCACGACGGCCAGGCGCCCGCGGTGTGGGTCGTGCGCGCGAAGGACGACACGCTCGAATTGCGCCGCGTCGCGGTCGCCCGCTACGACGAACGCACGATCACCGTTTCGCAGGGCCTGAGCGACGGGGAGCGCGTCGTGCTGCAAGGCGCGCATACCGTCAGCGCGGGCGAGAAGGTCCGCCCGGTCGCGCCGCTTCATCCGGAGGATGTCGCGTCATGAGCGCGGCCCGCGAAGAAGGACGCTTCAACCTGTCCGCGTGGGCGCTGCGCCACCAGGCGCTGGTCGTCTACCTGATCGTGCTGGCGACGGTCGCCGGCATCCTCGCGTACACGCGCCTCGCGCAGTCGGAGGATCCGCCGTTCACGTTCCGCGTGATGGTGATCCGCACGTTCTGGCCGGGCGCGACCGCGCGCCAGATGCAGGAGCAGGTCACCGATCGCATCGGCCGCAAGCTGCAGGAAACGCCCGCGATCGACTTCCTGCGCAGCTACTCGCGCCCCGGCGAATCGCTGCTGTTCTTCACGATGAAGGATTCGGCGCCCGTGAAGAACGTGCCCGAGACCTGGTACCAGATCCGCAAGAAGGTCGGCGACATCGCCGCAACGCTGCCGCCGGGCGTGCAGGGTCCGTTCTTCAACGACGAATTCGGCGACGTCTATACCAACATCTATACGCTCGAGGGCGACGGCTTCTCGCCCGCGCAGCTGCACGACTACGCGGACCAGCTGCGCACCGTCCTGCTGCGGGTGCCGGGCGTCGGCAAGGTCGATTACTTCGGCGATCCCGACCAGCGCATCTTCATCGAGGTCGACAACACCCGGCTGACCCGGCTCGGCATCTCGCCGCAGCAGCTCGCGCAGGCGATCAACGCGCAAAACGACGTGTCGTCGCCCGGCGTGCTGACGACCGCCGACGATCGCGTGTTCATCCGCCCGAGCGGCCAATACCGCAGCGTCGACGCGATCGCCGACACCCTGATCCGCATCAACGGCCGCACCTTCCGCCTGGGCGAGCTGGCGACCGTGAAGCGCGGCTACGACGACCCGCCCGTCACGCAGATGCGCGCGAACGGCCACGCGGTGCTCGGCATCGGCATCACGATGCAGCCGGGCGGCGACGTGATCCGCCTCGGCAAGGCGCTCGACGCGACGTCGCAGACGCTGCGGGCCGAACTGCCCGCCGGCCTCAAGCTGACCGAAGTGTCGAGCATGCCGCACGCGGTGTCGCATTCGGTCGACGACTTCCTCGAAGCCGTCGCCGAGGCGGTCGCGATCGTGCTGGTCGTGAGCCTGATCTCGCTCGGGCTGCGCACCGGGATGGTCGTGGTGATCTCGATCCCGGTCGTGCTCGCCGTCACCGCGCTGTTCATGTACCTGTTCGACATCGGGCTGCACAAGGTATCGCTCGGCACGCTCGTGCTCGCGCTCGGCCTGCTCGTCGACGACGCGATCATCGCGGTCGAGATGATGGCGGTGAAACTCGAGCAGGGTTACAGCCGCGCGCGCGCCGCCGCGTTCGCGTACACCAGCACGGCGTTCCCGATGCTGACCGGCACGCTCGTCACCGTGTCGGGCTTCCTGCCGATCGCGCTCGCGAAATCGAGCACCGGCGAATATACCCGTTCGATTTTCGAGGTGTCGGCGATCGCGCTGATCGCGTCGTGGTTCGCGGCCGTCGTGCTGATTCCGCTGCTGGGCTATCACCTGTTGCCCGAACGCAAGCATGCGCCGAAGGAAGGGGCGCCGCCGTCCGCCGCCGCCCACGCCGCGCCGCCCGACCACGTCCACGAGCACGATATCTACGACACCCGTTTCTATGGCCGCCTGCGCATCTGGATCTCCTGGTGCATCGAACGGCGCTTCGTCGTGCTGCTGATCACCGGCGCGCTGTTCGTCGTCGCGCTGGCCGGCTTCGCGCTGGTGCCGCAGCAGTTCTTCCCGAGTTCCGACCGCCCCGAACTGCTGGTCGACCTGCGCCTGCCGGAGGGCGCGTCGTTCAACGCCACGCTGCGCGAGACCCAGCGCCTCGAGAAGACGCTCGACAAGCGTCCGGAAATCGATCATCTGGTGAATTTCGTCGGCACCGGCGCGCCGCGCTTCTATCTGCCGCTCGACCAGCAACTGCCGCAGCCGAATTTCGCGCAGTTCGTGATCACCGCGAAATCCGTCGAGGCGCGCGAAAAGCTCGCGCGCTGGCTCGAAACGACGCTGCGCAACCAGTACCCGGCGGTGCGCTGGCGCCTGTCGCGTCTCGAGAACGGTCCACCCGTCGGCTATCCGGTGCAGTTCCGCGTGAGCGGCGACAGCATCGCGACCGTGCGCGCGATCGCCGAGAAGGTCGCGGCGACGATGCGCGACGACGCCCGGGCGGTCAACGTGCAGTTCGACTGGGACGAGCCGTCCGAGCGCTCGGTGCGCTTCGACGTCGATCAGCAGAAGGCGCGCGAGCTCAACGTGACGTCGCAGGACGTATCGAATTTCCTCGCGATGACGCTGTCAGGCTACACCGTCACGCAATACCGCGAACGCGACAAGCTGATCGCCGTCGATCTGCGTGCGCCGAAGGCGGACCGCGTCGATCCCGCCAGCCTGGCCGGCCTCGCGATGCCGACGCCGAACGGCCCGGTGCCGCTCGGCTCGATCGGCCGCTTCCACACCGATCTCGAATACGGCGTGATCTGGGAACGCGACCGGCAGCCGACCATCACCGTGCAATCCGACGTGCGCACCGGCGCCCAGGGCATCGACGTGACCCATGCGATCGACAAGTCGCTCGATGCGCTGCGCGCGCAGCTGCCGGTCGGCTATCGGATCGAGATCGGCGGCTCGGTCGAGGAAAGCGCGAAGGCGCAGGCCTCGATCAACGCGCAGATGCCGCTGATGGTGATCGCCGTGCTGACGCTGCTGATGATCCAGCTGCAAAGCTTCTCGCGGGTGCTGATGGTGGTGCTGACCGCCCCGCTCGGCCTGATCGGCGTGGTCGGCACGCTGCTGCTGTTCGGCCAGCCGTTCGGCTTCGTCGCGATGCTCGGCGTGATCGCGATGTTCGGGATCATCATGCGCAACTCGGTGATCCTGGTCGACCAGATCGAACAGGACATCGCCGTCGGTCATGGCCGCTTCGACGCGATCATCGGCGCGACCGTGCGGCGCTTCCGGCCGATCACGCTGACGGCCGCCGCCGCCGTCCTCGCGCTGATTCCGCTGCTGCGCTCGAACTTCTTCGGCCCGATGGCGACCGCGCTGATGGGCGGCATCACGAGCGCCACGGTGCTGACGCTGTTCTATCTGCCCGCGCTGTACGCGACGTGGTTCCGGGTGAAACCGGACGAACGCGATCCGCAGGCGCCGGCCGCCACGTCCACGGGAGCCTGACCATGCGCGATACGACTCTCCTGTTCCTGCCGGCCGCGCGCGCCGCTTGCGCGGCCGCCGCACTGGCCGCGCTGGCCGGCTGCTCGCTGTTCGCTCCGAGCGGCGCACCGCCCGTGCTGACCTCCCCCGCGCACTACGGCGCCGCGTCGCTGCCGGAGGCGACCGTCGCCGCGCAAGGCGTCGCGCAGCGCTTCGATGTCGGCGCGCAGCCCGTGCCCGACTGGTGGAAGCGGTACCGGTCCGACGCGCTCGACGCGCTGGTCGACGAGGGCCTGCGCAACAGCCCCACGCTCGCCGCGGCCGCCAAGAGCCTGACCGCCGCGCGCGAGCAGTTGCGCGCGCAGATCGGCGGCTCGCTGCTGCCGACCATCGACGCGGGCGGCCAGGCCACCCGCCAGCGCGCGCTCGGCGTCCCGTCGTTCGGCCCGAAGACGGTGCTGTACAACGTGTTCGCCGGCCAGTTGCAGGCGAACTACACGCTCGACCTGTTCGGCGCCGCGCGTTTCGCGAACCAGGCGCTGGCGAAGCGGGTCGACGTCAGCGCGTATCAGCTCGACTCCGCCCGCCGAGCGCTGGCGGCCAACATCGTGACCGCGGCGATCACCGCGGCCGCGCTGCACGAACAGGTCGACACGACCGAGCGGCTGGTCGCGCTCGCCGACCAGCAGGCCGACGACGCCGCGCGGCGCCACCGTCTGGGTGCGGCGTCCCACAGCGACATGCTGGGTGCGCAGCAAAGCGCCGCGTCGCTCGCCGCGAGCCTGCCGGCGCTGCGCCAGCAATGGCAGACGGCGCGCCACGCGCTCGCCGTGCTGCTCGGCCGCACGCCGGACCAGGCACCGCCCGATCTCGCGCTCGCCGATCTGCAGTTGCCGACCGAGGTACCGGTCGTCGTGCCGTCCGACCTGTTGCGCGCGCGGCCCGACATCCAGGCTGCCGACGCCGGGCTGAAAGCGGCCGCCGCCGAGGTAGGCGTCGCGACCGCGCAGCTGTTCCCGCAGATTTCGTTGTCGGCGTCGATGGGGCAAGCCGGCTTCAACTGGCCCGCGATGCTGTCGGGCGGCGGCGCGATCTGGAGCGTCGGCGCATCGCTGACGCAGCCGCTGTTCCACGGCGGCGCGCTGCTCGCGCAGCGCCGCGCGGCGAAGGCGACCTACGAGGCGGCCGTCGAACAGTACAAGCAGACCGTGCTCGGCGCGTTCCAGAACGTCGCCGATACGCTCGCGTCGCTCGACAACGACGCGCAGTCGCTCGACGCGTCGAATCGCGCGGCGCTCGCCGCGCGCGGCGTGTTCGACGACACCAGCGCGCGGGTGCGGCTCGGCGCGTTGCCGCCGTCGGCCGGACGCTCGAGCGAGCAGCAGTACCGCAACGCGCGCCTCGACGAGATCCGCTCGACGGGCACGCGGCTCGCCGATACCGCCCGGCTGTTCCAGGCGATGGGCACGCCGCCCGCCGGCGCGCAAGCCGACCCGCTCGCGCTGCCGTCCGCGTCCGCCCGCGCACCGGCGGCTTCATCGGGCGCGCAGGATTAGCGGTTGCCGGGCGAGCGGCCCCGCTCGCCCGTTTCCTCCCCTTCACCACCTCCTCGCCGCAATCGTCCCGATACCGCTTGACCCTCACGTAACGTAAGGTTCTACGCTTCATCATGCGTTCGAAACGGAGGGTGCCGATGCGGCTCAAGGTGGGAGAACTGGCGAAGCGCTGCGGGCTGACGGTCCGGACGCTGCACCACTACGACGACATCGGCCTGCTCAAACCGTCGGCGCGTTCCGATACCGGCTACCGGCTGTACGACCGTCACGACATCGCCCGGCTGCACCGGATCCAGGCGCTGCGTCGTTTCGGCCTCGCGCTGGCCGACATCGGAACCTACCTGGACGGACCCGGCACCTCGCTGGCGGCGCTCGTCGAGCGGCAGGTCCACGCGCTCGACCGGCAGATCCGCCAGGCCGCCCAGCTGCGCGATCGTCTGATGCGCCTGAACGCGGTCTTGCAGGACGGCAGCGAACCGGATCTGGCCGACTGGCTCACGACCCTGGAGATGATGACCGTGTACGACTCATACTTTTCTGAAGACGAACTCGCCCGCCTGCCGCTGTACCACCTCGACGAAGCACGAGAAGCCGAATGGGCGGCGCTCGTCGCCGACGTGAGCGCGCTGATGGCGCAGCGCGTGCCGCCGGAGAGCGACGCCGCGCAGGCGCTGTCGCTGCGCTGGATGACGATGCTCAAGCGCGACACCAATAACGATCCGCGCCTGCTCGCCAAGCTGAACCTGATGCACGTGCGCGAACCGTCGATGCAGCACCAGTCCGGCATCTCGCCCGAGCTGCTGGCTTACGTGCTGCGGGCGTTCTCCGAGACGAAACTCGTGATCTACGAGCAATACCTGACCGCGGACGAAATGCGTTTCACGCGCGCGCATTTCGGCCAGCACGCCTACGAATGGCCGCAGCTGATCGGCGAGGTACGCGACGCGATCGATCAGGGCGTGACGCCGGATGCCCCCCGGGCTCGCCAACTCGCGTCGCGCTGGCACGCGCTCTTCCGCGCGTTCGCGGGAGACGATCCCGACACGCACCGCAAGTTCCGCGACGCGCAGCTGCATGAGCCGGACCTGCTGATCGGCTCGTGGGTGGATGACGCCGTGGCCGACTTCATCCGCGCGGCGACCGCGCATCTCGCGCAATCGTCCTGATTCCGAAGCGAGCGCTGCCGCACCGGTAGCCGGTATCGCCAACGAAACTCGCGGGCAAAAAAAACCCGGCGCCGGATATCCCCGCGCCGGGTCTTCGCATGAAGCGGCGTTCGACTACAGCACTTCCGCCATCTTCTTCCGCTCCGCGCGCAGCATGAAGTAATTCGCGCCCAGCACGCCGATCGTCACCGCCGCGATGAACAGCGTCGCGAGCGCGTTCATTTCCGGATTCAGGCCGAGGCGCACCCGCGAGAACACGACGAGCGGCAAGGTCGTCGAGCCCGGGCCGGACAGGAACGCGGACAGCACCAGATCGTCGATCGACAGCGTGAACGACAGCAGCCAGCCGGAGATCAGCGCCTGCGAGATCAGCGGCAGCGTGATCGTGAAGAACACCTTGAGCGGCGTCGCGCCGAGATCGAGCGCGGCTTCTTCCAGCGAAGGGTTCAGCTCGCGCACGCGCGACTGCACGATGATCGCGACATACGAGATGCACAGCATCACGTGGCCGAGCCAGATCGTGAACACGCCGCGCTCCGCCGGCCAGCCGAACCACTTGCCCAGTTCGATGAACAGCAGCAGCAGCGAGATACCCTGGATCACCTCGGGAATCACGAGCGGCGCGTTGATCATGCCGCTATACAACGCGAAGCCGCGAAAGCGGCCCATCCGGGCCAGCACGAAGCCCGCCCAGGTGCCGATGAAGACCGACGCGAATGCCGTCATCATGCCGATCTTCAGCGACAGCCAGGCCGCCGCGATCAGCTCGGAATCCTGCACGAGCGCCGTGTACCAGCGGGTCGAAAACCCCGACCACACCGTCACCAGCGCCGACTCGTTGAACGAGTAGACGATCAGGCTGAGGATCGGGATGTAAAGGAACGCGAAGCCGAGCGCGAGTGCCGCGAACTGCAAATAACGATTCGGCTTCATCGGCGGCGGCCCTCCAGTTCCTTCGCCTGGAAATGCTGGAACATCGCCATCGGCACGAGCAGCAGCAGCACCATCGCGCAGGTCACGGCCGACGCCATCGGCCAGTCCGCGTTGTTGAAGAACTCGTTCCACATCACGCGGCCGATCATCAGCGTGTTCGCGCCGCCGAGCAGTTCGGGAATCACGTACTCGCCCACCGCCGGAATAAACACCAGCAGGCAACCCGCGATGATGCCGTTCTTCGACAGCGGCAGCGTGATCTGCACGAACGCCTTCCACGGCTTCGCGCCGAGGTCGTACGCGGCTTCGAGCAGGCGCAGGTCCATTTTCACGAGGTGCGCGTACAGCGGCATCACGAGGAACGGCAGATACGAATACACCATGCCGATATAGACCGCGACGTTGGTCCGGTACAGCTCGATCGGCGTGCCGATGAGGCCCGTCCACAGCAGGAAGTGATTCAGCAGTCCGTTGTTCTTCAGGATGCCGATCCACGCGTACACCCGGATCAGGAACGAGGTCCAGAACGGCAGCATCACCGCCATCATCAGGATGTTGCGAGTCGCCGGATTCGAGCGCGCGATGTAGTACGCCATCGGATAGCCGAGCAGCAGGCACAGCAGCGTCGTGATCCCCGCGACCACCAGCGAATTCACGTAGGTCGCGAAATACAGGCTGTCGGTGAACAGGAACGCGTAGTGCTGCAGGTTCAGCGTGATCTGCAGCACGCCGTCGGTGAACTTGGTCAGCTCGGTGTACGGCGGAATGCCGAGCTCCAGCTCCGCGAAACTGATCTTGACGACCAGGATGAACGGCACCAGGAAGAACAGCAGCAGCCAGATGAACGGCCCGGCGACGACCGCCGAGCGGCCGGTCAGCCCGAGCTTGCGCACCGGCCATGCGAACAGGGAGGAAAGCGCGCTCATGACGTCAGCACCACGCCGGCCGCGGCGCTCCAGCGCACGTAGATCTCGTCGCCCCAGCCCGGCGAATCCATGTCCGCGATCGCGAGGCTCGACACGTTCGCGATCACCACCTTGCCGGAATCGAGCTTGACGTGATACAGCGAGTAGCCGCCGACATACGCGACGTTCGTGATCGCGCCGTGCGCCCAGTTGTACGCGCCTTCGGGCGGCTTGCGCGTGAGCGCGATCCGCTCGGGGCGCACCGAGACCGTGACCGGCATGCCGAGCGGACCGGAGATGCCGTGGTTCACGTACATCCGGCTCGGCAGGTCCGGCGTGTCGATGAACACGTGATCGGGCTCGTCCTCGACGACCGTGCCGTCGAACAGGTTAGTCGAACCGATGAACTCGGCGGAGAAGCGGCTGTTCGGGTATTCGTAGACTTCGAGCGGCGAGCCGATCTGCACGATCTCGCCCTCGCTCATCACCGCGAGGCGGCCCGCCATCGTCATCGCCTCTTCCTGGTCGTGGGTGACCATGATGCAGGTGACGCCCACTTTGTCGAGGATGTTGACCAGCTCGATCTGGGTGCGCTGGCGGATCTGCTTGTCGAGCGCGGACATCGGCTCGTCGAGCAGCAGCAGCTTCGGCCGCTTGACCAGCGAGCGCGCGAGCGCGACGCGCTGCTGCTGGCCGCCCGACAGCTGGTGCGGCTTGCGGCTCGCGTAGCGGCCCATCTGCACCAGCTCCAGCGCGGCGCGCACGCGCTCCTTCAGCTCGGTCTTCGGCACGCCTTCCTGCTTGAGGCCGAACGCGACATTAGACTCGACCGACATGTGCGGGAACAGCGCGTACGACTGGAACATCATGTTCACCGGCCGCTTGTACGGCGGCAGCTGCGCGAGATCCTCGCCGTCGATCAGGATCTTGCCCGACGTGATCGACTCGAGTCCGGCCAGCATCCGCAGCAGCGTGGACTTGCCGCATCCCGAGCTGCCGAGCAGCGCGAACAGTTCGCCCTTGCGCACGGAAAGATTGACCTGGCGCACCGCCGTGGTCTCGCCGAACTGCTTGACGACATCGACGATCTGGACAAAATTCTCGGCGCGCGCTTCGGCGCCGGACGGAGACGGGTTGGACGGCACGCCCGCGACCGGCGCGCTCGACTGGCTATTCATAATCTGCTGCTTCACTCCTGCGTTTGACGAACAAAGCCCCCGGGGTTGCCAGGGGCTTCATGAACGGATGCGATGCGCTGCGGCTCCCGCGTCAGCGTCCGGACTTGAGCTCAGTCCACAGACGCGTCTGCAGACGCTGAATCTCCGGCGGCAGCGGTTTCAGCAGGAACAGCGTCTTGACGACGTCGGGCGGCGGGTACACGGCCGGGTCGTTCGCGACGTCCGGGCGCACGTACTTGCGCGCCTCGAGGTTCGCGCTCGGGTAGTACACCGCGTTCGTGATCGCCGCGTGGACTTTCGGATCCTCGATGTAGTTGATCCACTCGAGGGCCGCTTCCTTGTTCTTCGCGTCCTTCGGAATCGCCATCACGTCGAACCAGACGCCCGCGCCGCCCTTCGGCACGTAGTACTCGACCTTGTACGGCTTCTTCGCTTCCATCGCGCGATGCTTCGCGATCACGACGTCGCCCGACCAGCCGAACGCGAAGCAGATGTCGCCGCCGACCAGGTCGTTGATGTAGCCCGACGAGTTGAACTGGGTGATGTACGGACGGATCTTTTTCAGCACCTGCATCGCGGCTTGGTAGTCGGCCGGGTTCGTGCTCATCGGATCCTTGCCGATGTAGTGAAGCGCGGCGGCGAACATCTGGTCGGGCGCATCGAGCACCGACACGCCGCAGGTCTTCAGCTTGGAGAGGTTTTCCGGCTTGAACAGGATGTCCCAGTTGTCGAGCGGCACCTTGCCGAGGATCTGCTGGGCCTTGTTCACGTTGTAGGCGAGGCCCGTCGTGCCGTACGCCCAGGGCACCACGTACTTGTTGCCCGGATCGGCGCCCGCGACGAGCGCCATCAGTTGCGGATCGAGGTACTTGAGGTTCGGCAGCTTCGACTTGTCGAGCGGCGCGAAGATGCCGGCCGCGATCTGCTTGCCGGCATAGTTGCTGGTCGGCACCACGATGTCGTAGCCCGAGTTGCCGGTCAGCAGCTTCGCCTGCAGCGTGTCGTCGCTGTCGTAGTTGTCGTAGCGGACCTTGACGCCGCTCTGCTTCTCGAAGTTCGGGATCGTGTCCTTCGCAATGTAGTCCGACCAGTTGTAGACATTGAGCTGCGTATCCTTCGCTGCCGCCGCCGATGCGCCCACGCACAGCGCGAGCGCCGCGAACCGGCCCGCCACCTTTGCTTTCATCCCGTTCTCCCGTCCGGCCGGATCCCGTCCGGCGTCGTCTGCCTGTCACGACGGCACGTTATGCGCGTACCGCCCCTCGAAAACCCCGAAAACTACCACCAATCCCGCGTTGTCACAAAAAAAACACGCCCGTGTCGCGCAAACGGAACACATTCGTGCGGCGGGCACCGGCACGCGGTCCGTCGCCGGGAAATGGGCGCAATTTTATCGGGTTATCGCCGCATGTCCATCCCCGTCGGCGGCCCGCGCCGACCGAACGGACCCCCTACCCTAAATTTATGCGCGGCTGGTTCGTCTTCTGATTGAACGCCGGCGCATGCCGCGCCCGTCGCGATCGTTCCGCGCCGCCTCCAGACAGACCGCCCAGCCGATGAACAGCGATCCGCTTGCCGCCCGTCCTGCCTCGTCCCACGGCCCCGCCGCGTCCGCCGGACCGCGCCGCTGGCTGTCGTTCGCCGGCGCGGGCGCGCTCGTCGCGGTCGGCTACATGGATCCCGGCAACTGGGCCACCGCGCTCGCGGGCGGCGCGAGCTACGGCTACCGGCTGCTCGGCGTCGTGATCGCCTCGAGCCTGATGGCGATGCTGCTGCAATGGCTCGCGTCGCGGATCGGCGTGGTGTCGGGACGCGACCTCGCGCAACTGTGCCGGGAGCGCTACAGCCGCCGCACGACCCTGCTGCTGTGGATCACGGCCGAGATCGCGATCATCGCGTGCGACGTCGCCGAGGTGGTCGGCGCGGCGGTCGCGCTGCAACTGCTGCTCGGGGTATCGCTGACGGTCGGCGTGCTGCTGTCGGCGATCGGCACGCTCGCGCTGCTGGCGCTGCAGCGGCGTGGCCGGCGCACGCTCGAGGCGGCCATCACGTCGCTGATCCTGTTCGTCGGATTGTGCTTCGTGATCGAGGTGGCGCTCGCGAAGCCCGACTGGCGCGCCGCGCTCGCCGGCACGCTGCCGCCGCCCGAACTGCTGCGCGATGCCGGCATGCTGTGGCTGGCCGCCGGCATGCTCGGCGCCACCGTGATGCCGCACAACCTCTACCTGCACTCGACGCTGGTCCGGCATCACGCGCCCGCGCGCGACACCGCCTCGATCCGGCGCGCGCTGTTCGGCGTGAATCTCGACACGTTCGGCTCGCTGTCGTTCGCGTTCGTCATCAACGCCGCGCTGCTGATCGTCGCGGCCGCCGTGTTCCACGCGAGCGGCAATACCGGCGTGACCGACCTCGCCGACGCGCACCGGCTCATCGCGCCCCTCGTCGGCAGCCGCTGGGCGGGCATCCTGTTCGCGGCGGCGCTGCTCGCCTGCGGATTGTCCGCCACCGTCACCGGCACGCTCGCCGGGCAAGCCGTGATGGAGGGCTTCCTCAAGCTGACGCTGCCGCGCTGGCAGCGCGCGCTGCTCACCCGTTCGCTCGCGATGGGGCCCGCGCTCGTCGCCGTCGGCCTGTACGGCCAGCACGGGTCAAACCAGTTGTTGGTGGCAAGCCAGGTCGTCCTGAGCCTGCAGTTGCCGCTCGCGGTGATTCCGCTGATCCGCCTCGCCTCGGACCGCCCGCTGATGGGCGACTGGCGCGTCGGCGGCGCGCCGCTCGCCGCCGCGTGGGGCTGCGCGGCGGTCATCCTGCTGCTGAACGGCGCGCTGGTCTGGCAAGTCGTCATGGGCGGCTGAATTACAATGGGCCGACCGCGGGCCCGCCGCCCGCGCGTGCGCCGTCGCTGCGGCGTGCCATGTCCACACCTCGTGCCCATCGCCCGCCCATGCCTGTTCGCTCCTCTGTCCGGCCGTCCCCTCGCCTTGCCTTGCCGATTTCCGGCATCCGCCGCGCGACGCGCGCGTTGTGGACCGCCATCGCGCTCGCCGGCGTCGCGACGTCCGCGCATGCCGCCGTGTCGCTGCTTCAGCCCGCCCGCGAAGCCGTGGCGAGCGAACCGCTGACGCTCACCCTGCTCTATTCCGCCGACGACGGCGCGCCGCTGACCGTTGCCGCGCCCGCGGCCCTGGACGTCACGCTCGCGGCCGGCGAAGCGCCTCCCGTGCCGGTATCGCTCGCGCGCGACGCCGGCGTGCCGGACCGCTTCGCGCTGCGGCCCGGCGAGTACCGCAAGGTACGCTTCTCGGCGCGCTGGCCCGACAGCATGCGCGGCGCGGTAACCGTCACGCCGGTCGGCTTCGATGCGTCGCCGGCGCTCGTCACGCTCGATCGCGGCCCCCGTCAGGCCGCGATCGCGCAAGCCGAACATGCCGGGCAGCGGGCATCGACGCCCGCCGAGGCCGCCGCGGCGTCGGCGGCGCCCGGTGCAGCCGCGGCGCCGCCGCAACCTGCCGGCGATGCGCTGCTCACCGCATCGCGCGGCTGGCTGTCGCACATCGCGTACTACGAGCCGATGTACTTCGGGGTCGGCACGAACGGCGACACCAGCGCGAAATTCCAGTTCAGCTTCAAATACCGGTTGCATCTGCCCGACGATCCCGCGTCGCGCGGCCTGCTCGACAACCTGTATTTCTCGTACACGCAGACATCGATCTGGGATCTGTCCGCCGATTCGAAGCCGTTCCGCGACACGAGCTACAAGCCGCGGCTCTTCTACTCGGTCGCCGACACCGGATGGCGCAGCGCGTGGTTCACGCGAATGGGCATCGCGGCGGGGATCGGCCACGAATCGAACGGCAAGTCCGGCGCGGATTCGCGCAGCCTGAACATCGCGTTCGTGCAGCCGACGTGGGAATTCGGCAATCTGGACGACTACCATCTGCAGATCTCGCCGATGCTCTATTACTACCTGGAAAAGAGCGAGAACCGGGATATCGCCGACTACCGAGGCTATATGGACCTGCTGGTGAAATACGGCAGCCCCGACGGCTGGCAGCTCGCCACCACGCTGCGCAAGGGCACCCGGCACGGGTACGGCAGCATCGACACCCAGTTGACCTATCCGCTCGCGAAGCTGATCGGCAGCGCGTGGGGCGGCTATCTGTGGATCGGCTATTTCAACGGCTACGGCGAGGATCTGCTGGACTACAACCGCCGCCAGCACTGGATCGCCCGGGTCGGCGTGAGCATCGCCCGCTGAGCCCGCGCGAATGCGCTAACATGGCGGCGTTGCCGCCCGGCAACCGCTGCTCGTTCTTCACCGTCTCACCGCATCCGATCGACCCGATGGCCTCCAATCTTCACGACACGCCCGACAGCCCCTGCATCGGGGTCTGCTCGACCCTGTTCGACGACGTCTGCAAGGGCTGCGGCCGCACGGCGATCGAAGTATCGAACTGGGTGTTCATGAGCGACGCGGAAAAGCAGGCCGTGTGGGCGCGCATCAAGCGCGAAGGCACCGCGATGCGGTTCCAGTACGACAAGCCGTAAGGCCCGACCGGCGCAAGCCGGCGGGTCGGATGTCGCGATGCGCTCCAGCCGGAGCGCGGCATGGGCGCCGCTTGAGCCGCTCTCCTCTTCACCCCGCCGCCTGTCCGGCGCGTGTTGCTGCTCCGCGTCTGGCGGTTGCCTCCGGTTCGCCGTTCGCCCACGCCCACGCTAACGCCAGCCGGGCGGTTGCGCTGTTGCGCAACGCACACGCGGGCCACCTGTCCGATGCCGGACGCCTGCCGGACATCGGTGCGATCCCCCTTTGTCCGTTCCGGGTTCGTCGAGTCCGGCCATGCGCGCCCATCCGCCGGCAATCACACCGGTATTCGATGAGGCGCGGCGCCGTCCAATCCGCCGCATTACTTCCGTATGCGCGCCGATCACGTTAATTCAATCCCAACAAGAATCAATTCAATCCTTTGAATTAATCACACCGAAAATTTTTCAATCTTCAATTGACATTATTTTTACAATCAATCACACACCTTCCCGTCTCTTCTTATATCGAGATATTTTTTATTCAATTTCCTCACAGAAATCCATTCGATAAATCAATTCATGAAACACTCGATTTCCGGCAAATTCCCCCATAAAAGTACATTTATTGACTATCCGAGATTTTCTTAGTCAAAGTCCTTGTCAATCTCATAAAAAATAGAATCAGTACGATATCCAAACCAACGTCGTCATTAATATTATCTTTTCACTCGAAATCAATTTAATTTCGAGCCGGGCTTTACGCGGAAAATCGTAAAGCAATGTGTGGGACGAGGTCTGGAAATCGCCTCGCTCACGTTTTGTCCTTTCGACGAAATCGATCCCAATGAAAAGAAATATCAATCAAATCATCGTCGCCGGCGTCATCGCGGCAGTCAGCACAACCGCGTTCGCCGACTCGTTCGACATCAAGATCAGCGGCAAGGTCAAGCCGGGAGCCTGTACGCCGGTACTCGTGGGCGGCGGCATCTTCGATTACGGGAACATCGGCTCGGCGGAACTCAGCCCGACCTCGCACACGCTGCTGAAAACGATGTCGGACACGCTGACCATCACCTGCGACGCAGCGGCGCGCGTCGCGCTCAAGGTCGTCGACAACCGCGCGGGAACCGGCGCATTCTCCGGCAACATCGCCTTCTTCGGGCTTTCGGTCCCGCCGATCATGCATCACGGGCTCGGCACGGCATCCAGCAAGAACATCGGTGCCTATGCATATCGTTTCACGCCGGGTTCGTTCCAGGCGGACGGCGTGGCGGTCGACTCCATCTACTCCAGCACCTCGGGCAGTACCTGGGGCAGTTCCAACGGCTTGGCCAACCCGAGCGACACGAGTCTCGAATCCTGGTCGAAGAAGGGGCAATCGACGCCTGTCGCCGCGAAGGTGTTCACTGGCAAGCTCGAAGTACAGGCCGCGATCGACAAGACGACCAATCTCGACATGAGCCAGGAAATCGACCTCGACGGCCTCGCTACCGTCTCGCTCGTCTACCTGTAAGCCCGCGCGTCAGCCGCGATCGCTCGCACCGCGCCGCCTCCGTCACGCGGCGGCGCGGTGCCCCCACTCGTCGTCGATGCGGCCGCGCCGCGCACCGCCCTCCATGAAAACGCTCCCTTTCTCACACCGCGCCGCCCCCTTCGCGGTCAGTCTTGCCGCCGTTCTGTTCAATCCCGGCCTCGCCCATTCGATGGGCATGGTGCCCGACACGACAATCGTCATCGTCGACGAAGCGGACGGCGAAGGATCGGTCGCGATCAGGAATACCGACAACGCGCCGGCGCTGCTCTACACCCATCTCCACCCGATTCCCGAGGATCCGGCGGATCGGCTCGTCGTCACGCCGCCGATGGCACGCGTCGAGCCCGGCGCGCGGCAACTGGTCCGATTCGTGCTCGATGTCGACGCCCCGCTCAAGACGCAGCACCTGAGCCGCGTCACCTTCGAAGGCATCCCGCCGAAGCGCGCCGGCAGGAACGAGATCAGGACCGTCGTCCAGCAAGATCTGCCGGTCTTGATCCAGCCGCGCGATCTCCCGCGCAATAACGCGCCGTGGACATTGCTCAAGTGGTCCGTACACGATGGCGAGCTGACCGTGAACAACGGCAGCCGCTACGTGGTCCGCCTCGAACAGAGCGTGCAGTTGCTGCCCGGGCAGCACGTCGTCGCCCTGCCGAAGCCTTACGTCCTGCCCGGCGAGACGCTCAGGATCACGCTCGACGCACCGGTTCCGGCGCGGCAGGTCCGGATCTTTCCGGCGACGGTCTACGGCTATTCGGTCGAGCACCACGACGCGCCGCTGGACGACGTGACGCCGCGCTGAACGCTTGCACACTATCTCGCAGGTCGAGCGCCACCGCCGTCATGGCGTACTGGTGGCCGCGCTGCTCGCTCCCATCTGCTCCGCCGCCGCGCCGGACGAAACCGCTGTCGGCGCGGCGGCGGATTCGCCGGCATTCGACATGGGGGCCCTCTCGGCGCGCGGCATCGATGCCGGCGCCGCGCGCTACTTCCAGCGCGCAGCGCGCTTCATGCCTGGCGTCACGTCGATCCAGCTGCAAGTCAACGGCAGGAGAAAAGGCCGGGCCGACGCCCGCTTCGACGCAAACGGGCAACTCTGCGCGACGCCCGACCTGCTGCGGGCGGCCGGTCTTGCGATACCCGCCGGCCTGCGCGACGATGCCTCGCCGGCGTCGCCCCCATCCGCCTCCGAGTGCGTCGATTACCCGCGCGCGTATCCGGCAGCGCTCATTACGCTGCATCCCGACACGGGAACCGTCGCCTTCATCGTGCCGCCGGAAGCGCTCGACACCCCCCCGCGCCGCGCCGTCGATTTCACGACCGGCGGCATGGCCGGACTCGTCAACTACGACGCGCTGTCGATGGTGACGCGCGGCCCCGCCGGCACCGCGCAATACTGGCAGGCCGCAACGGAACTGGGATTCAATGCCGACAGCTGGATCGTGCGCAGCCGCCAGATCACGACATCGCAAGGCGGCGAAACACGCTTCGATCATCAGTCCGCGTACGCGCAACGCACGTTCGCATCCCGCGAGACGGTTCTGCAGGCCGGCCAGATCAATCCGCGCTCGACGCTGTTCGCGATCGGTCCGCTCTACGGTCTCCAGCTGTTTCCCGACGATGCGCTCGCGGCGCCGCCGGAGTCCGGCGCGATCGTCACCGGTATCGCCCGCACGCAGGCGCGTATCGAAGTACGCCAGCTCGGCGTGCTGATCCACGTCTCGGAGCTTCCTCCCGGGCCTTTCACGCTGCGCGATCTGCCGCTCGTCAGCGGCAATGCGGATCTGGACGTCACGATCGTCGAAGCGACCGGCGCGCCGCAGCGCTTCGTCGTGCCGGCGGCGGCGCTCGGCCCGAGCCGGCTCGGCACCGCGCCGGGACTCGCGCTGGCGGTCGGCCGGCTGCAGAACCAGAACGACATGCGCGCACCGTGGCTCGCCACCGCGAGCCGCGGCTGGCGGGTCGGCACGCGCGTCAATCTGAACGCGGGCGTGCTGATGTCGGCGCCCTATCAGGCGCTCGCGGCCGGCGTCGAGGGCGTGCCGCTCACCGGCATCCAGGCTGCGGCCCAGGTCGCCTTCACGCGCGCGACGGACGGCTCGAACGGTGCGCAAGGCAGCCTCTCCGTGGGCAGCCAGTGGATGTCGGATCTCAACTTCAACGTATCGGCGAGCCAACGCTCCGCCGGATACCGAGAGCTCGGCGACGCGCTCCAGCAACCGGGCGCATTCGCGCCGTCCGCCCGCGCGCAATACACGGCAGGCGCGGCCTGGCGCCATGCGACGCTCGGCAATGTCGCGTTCAACTACACCCGGGCGATGGTGTTCGATGGTTCGGGGACGCAGCGCGTCACAGCGTCGTGGACCCGCTCGTTCGGACCGACATCGGTCTCGCTGAACCTGAGCCGCAGCATCGGCAACGGCACGTCCGGCGGGGAACAGGCCTACCTGAGCGTCAACGTGCCGCTCGGCAGGCGCAGCATCAGCACGTACGCGAACGTCTCCGGCGCCGATGCGCGGTTCGGCGTCCGGTACGCCGATCGGGTCGGCCGATACAGCCACTACAGCATCGCGAGCGACTACGACAGCGACCGACGGCGGGCGTCGATGCGGGCCGCGCTGAGCATGACGCCGCGCCGTGCGCAACTGGGCTTGACCGCGAGCACCTACGGCGCCGCCGGCTCGACGTTGACCGCGAACCTGCGCGGCGGGGTCGTGGTAGACGGCGCCGGGCCGCTGTTGTCGCCCTACGAGATTCGCGACACATTCGGCGTCGCGCGAGTGGCCGATCAGCCCGGCATCGAACTGTCGACGCCCGCGGGGCCGGTCTGGACCAATCCGGCAGGCCGCGCGGCGATCGCATCGCTGCCGGCGTACACGAGCAGCCACATTGTCGTCGCGACGAAAAGCCTGCCGCGCAATGTCGATCTCGCGAACGGCCTGCAATCCGTCGATCCCGGACGGGGTTCGGTCAGCCGGCTCGAATTCTCGGTGCAGCGCGCGCGGCGCATCCTGCTCGCCGTCAAGCTGAACGGCGGCGAACCGCTGCCGAAGCTCGCCTCCATCGTCGACGAGGACGGCCGCTTCGTCACCGTGTCCGCGGACGGCGGCCGCGTCATGCTCTCCGGCCGGCAATGGGCGGTCCCGCTGCGGGCTGAGCTGCCGGATGGAACGGTGTGCCGCGTCACCTATGCGCTACCGGATGCGCAACCGCAGCAGGTCCGCTATTACGAGCGGATCGATGCGCGGTGCGTGCTGTAGCGCGCATCCACCGGCGCTTGCGCCGGACGAGCCGTCGCGAGGAGAATCGACACCGTTCGGCTGCGCCGGCACAAGCAAGCCCGGCGTCGACGAGAATCGGCCATCCCGGCCGGCTCGGCGCCGCGCCGCCGTCCTCCGCGACTATAAAAAAAGCGGCATGCAGAACGCCATGCCGCCAACCCCAACACTTTGATCTTCCGTTCCACGCGCGCCGCTCAGAACTTCATCCCGACACCCACGCCCAGAATCAGCGGATCGATATGCAGACGGCCGAGCGGCTGGCCGCCCATCGTCGCATCGGTGTGCATCCAGATCTTCTTCAAGTCGACGTTGACGAACATCTTCTTCGTCACCTGCACGTCGACCCCGAACTGCAGCGCGGGGCCGAAGCTGTGGTTGTTGACCGAAATGCCCTGGCCGCCCGCGTTCAGCCCGTTGTTGTAGAACAGCGTGTAGTTGATGCCGGCGCCGACGTAGGGCCGCACCTTCCCCGCGTGATTGAAGTGGTACTGCAGCAGCAGGGTCGGCGGCAGCACGTTCACGCCGCCGAGATGGCCCAGGTTCGAATTGATCTGGTGGCGCGACGTGCCGAGAATCAGCTCGATGCCGAGATAGTCGCGAATCATGTACGTGAAATCGAGCTCGGGCACGATCGCGTTGTTGACGCCGACGTTGAGCGCGGACAGCGTATTGCTCGCGCGATCCTGCGGCATGATGCTGATCGCGCGCACCCGCGCGATGATGTCGCCTTGCGAGATGCCTTCGCCGGGCGAAGCTGCGTGCGACAGCGAAGGCATCAGGGCAAGGCTCGCTGTGCCGGCAACCGCGGCGATGCAAGTACGAATCGTTTTATGCATGTTGAAAACCCCCTAGGAACAGGCTCGATTTTCCCGGGGTGGTTCCGTTTCCATATTGACGGCCGTCAAGCCAGCGAGAACGTGGGGCGGTTTGCCGCAGGCTCGGGTGCCGTGCCGGTCAGCAGCAGATCGAGCAGGTCCCTCACGCTGCGGATCGCCCGGCCGAACGGCAAAGGCTCGCGGCCGCGAAAGAACAGGCCGTTCGCGACATCGCCGCGCAACGCGGCCGCGAGCCGCGTATCGATGCAGAAATGCCCGAAGCGTTCGATGCCGTCGCGCAGGCCGCAGACGTTCAGGCATTCGAGCGCCGTCGGGCAGCGCTGCTTCAACGCGCCGAGCTTCGCGCGGATCCGCGTTTCGTGGCGCAGGTAGCGTTCGAGCCAGGGCGTCTTCACGGCCCGCGCGGGCAGCCCCGTGACGCTGATGAACTCGACGATGTCGTCCGGCCCCGCGTCGGCCAGCACGCGCTTGAAGTTCGGATGCGCATCGCCCTCCTCCGTCACCGCGAACGGCGTTCCCACCTGCACGCCGTTCGCGCCCGCGGCGAACGTCGCGCACACCGCCGCATGACTGTTGATCCCGCCCGCGACGATCAGCGCGATCCGCTCGCGCTCGATGCCCAGCGTCGCAAGCGTCTGCGCGATCTCGTCGAGCACGCGCGCGAACCCGAAACGCGGATCGTGCATGTCGTCGAGATGCGTCACGCCGAGATGACCGCCCGCATGCGCGGGATGCTCGATCACGACGGCATCGGGCAGGCGGCCCTTCTTCATCCACTTCTTCAGCACGAGCGCGACGCCACGGCTGTCTGACAGGATCGGGATCAACGCGATGTCATGGCCCCGCGTCATCTCCGGCAGATCGAGCGGCAGCCCCGCGCCCATCACGATCGCATCCGCACCGAACTCGCACGCGACCTGCACGTAATCGACCTGCGCGCTCACGGCCTTCATCACGTTGACTGCGATCATGCCGCGCCCTTCGCTCCAGCGTTTCGCCAGCTGGATCTCGCGGGCCAGCGCCTCGCGGTTGGCGGCTTCGAGCGTGGCGCGATCGGGCTGGCTCCGGCATCGCTCGATCAGGTCGGTGTGGTGATGGCGCAGATCGATGCTGGCGATCGTGCCCATCGCGCCTTCGCGCGCGACGCTGCCGGCGAGCCGGTGGGCGGATACGCCGACGCCCATCCCGCCCTGAACGACGGGCAGCAGCGAACGGCCGCGAATCTCGAGCGGCGCAAAGGAAGGGGGTACGGTCATCGGAACCTCTCGAATACGACGAAGAAAGAGTCCGATGATCGGCGATTGGGCGCCGCGCGCCTTGACGACGGTCAATAAGGAAACGGCATGCGCGGTTCCCCGGGCATGCCGTTTTGACGCAGGGCGCGCGCGCCGTTACGCCGGCTTCTGCACCTTCAGCTGCAGCGACTTGTACTCCAGGTACTCCTCGAGCCCGTACACGCCGTTCTCGCGGCCGTGGCCCGATTGCTTGAAGCCGCCGAACGGCGCGGCCGCGTTCCACATCGCGCCGTTGATGTCGACCTGGCCGGTGCGGATGCGTCGCGCGACCCGCAGCGCGCGCTCGTCGCTGCCGGCCCACACCGCGCCGCCCAGTCCGTAGGGGGAATCGTTCGCGATCCGCACCGCCTCGTCCTCGTCCCGGTAGGTGATGATCGACAGCACCGGTCCGAAGATTTCCTCCTGCGCGATGGTCGCCTTCGGCGCGACGCGGCCGAACACCGTCGGCTGGACGAAGAAGCCCCGGGTCAGGCCCGCGGGCATGTCCACGCCGCCCGTCACCAGTTCCGCGCCTTCTTCGACGCCGCGCCGGATGTAGTCCCGCACGCGCTGCTGCTGCGCGGCCGACGCCAGCGCGCCGAGACGCGTCGCATCGCTGCGCGGATCGCCCGCAACGTAGGTTTCGGCGGCGGCCTTCGCGAGCGCGCGGGCTTCGTCGTAGCGCGCTTCGGGCACCAGCATCCGGGTATGCGCGGAACAGGTCTGGCCCGCGTTGAGGAAGCATGCGCCGACCGTGCCTTTCACCGCCGCCGGGAAATCCGCGTCGTCGAGCAGCACCGACGCCGACTTGCCGCCCAGCTCGAGCGCGACGCGCTTCACGGTTGCCGCCGCCACCTCCGACACGCGCTTGCCCGCGCGCGTCGAACCGGTGAACGACACCATGTCGACTTCCGGGTCGCTCGCGAGCACTTCGCCGACCACGGGCCCGTAGCCGCACACCATGTTGAACACGCCGGCCGGCAGCCCGGCCGCGTGGATCGCCTCGGCCAGCACGAAGGCGTTGAGCGGCGCGACCTCGGAGGGCTTCAGCACCACCGTGCAACCGGCCGCGAGCGCGGCGGCCACCTTCAGCGTGACCTGGTTCAGCGGATAGTTCCACGGCGTGATCGCCGCGACCACGCCCACCGGCTCGCGCACGATGAGCGAATGGCCGACCTGCGCCTCGAACGGGAAAGTATCGGCGAGCTTCGCGTACGCGCCCCAGTTGTAGATCGGCCCCGCGACCTGGATCGCGCGCGACAGCCGGATCGGCATCCCGACTTCCCCCGTGATCAGCTGCGCCAGTTCCTCGCCGCGAGTCTTCAGTTGCTCGGTGATCTTGCGCAGGTAGCCCGCGCGTTCGGCCGGCGGCGTCGCGGCCCAGCCGTCGAACGCGGCGCGCGCCGCGGCGATCGCGGCCTTCGCGTCGTCGGCTTCGCCGGCGGGAATGCGGCCGATCACCGCTTCCGTGCCGGAATCGATCACGTCGATCGTGCCGCGCCCGACCGGGGTGCGCCAGGCGCCGTCGATGTAGAACTGTTCGTAACTTTTCATCGTGCTGATCCTGTCTCCGTGGAAGCGGCCATTCTACCGAGTGCGGTGCGAGTGTGCGATCGCTGCCGGAATGCGCGCCCGCCGGGCACTCGCCGGCAACGCGCCCGGCATTGCGCCCGCTTCGCCGCCGAGGCGGGCACGCGTCGTTCTATCCGGCTTTCATGAAGCCGCGATGACGCGATTCTCATTTGGCGCTCATCTCCGCGGAGCGGCGCATTCCTAGGATCGGGACTTCATTTCATCCCGGGACCCCCTCGTCAGCGCCTTGATCCAGCGTCGCCCAACCGGTCGGCGCTCGCCATTCTCAATCATCATCCGTGTGGAGCATTTCATGAAAAACCGTCGCGTCATTCCGCTCGCCTCGCTCGCCCTGCTGGGCGCCGCGAGCACGGCCCATGCGCAATCCAGCGTCAGCCTGTACGGCCTGATCGATACCTCGCTGACCTACGTCAACAAGGCGAATGCGAACGGCGACAGCCAGATCGGACTCGGCAACGGCAACCTGCTCGGCAGCCGCTGGGGCCTGAAAGGCTCGGAAGACCTGGGCGGCGGGCTCAAGGCGATCTTCACGATCGAAAACGGTTTCAATCCGAATACCGGCGCGCTCGGCCAGGGCGGCCGGATGTTCGGCCGCCAGTCCTTCGTCGGTCTGGAAAGCGACCGTTACGGGACCGTCACGATCGGCCGCCAGTACGATGCGCTCGCGGACGTCGCGTGGCCCGTCACCGGCGATTACTACTTCGGCAGCGTCTACGCGACGCCCGGCGACGTCGACAACTACGATACGTCGTCGCGCACCAGCAACGCGATCAAGTACACCTCCCCGACCGTGGCCGGCTTCCAGTTCGTCGGCATGTACGCGCTCGGCGGCGTCGCGGGCAAGACCGGCTCCGGGCAGACCTGGTCGGCGGGCCTCGCGTACGGCAACGGCCCGCTCAGCCTCGCGGGCGGCTACTACTACGCGGCCAACGCTCAACCGACGCCGGGCACGCTGCGCACGACCTGGGGCGGCACGTCGGACGGCACCTTCGACGGCTCGCTCGTGAACGGCGGCTACATCTCGGCGAAATCGATGGGGATCGCACGCGCGGCCGCGCAATACGTCGCGGGGCCGTTCACGTTCGGCATCGACTACAGCAACGCGCAGTACAAGCCGGATGCGTTCTCGTCGTTCCGGGCGACGCAGAAGTACAACACCGGCCGCGGATTCCTCAACTATCAGGCGAACGCCGCGCTGCTGGTCGGGGTCGGCTACAGCTACACGAAGGCGAGCGGCGATACGGGCGCGACCTATCACCAGGTGTCGGCGGGCGCCGACTATCTGCTGTCGAAGCGGACCGATTTCTATCTGGTCGGCGCGTGGCAACGTGCGAACGGCGTGCAGCGCACGCTAGACGGCGGCACGCAGCAGGCGCAGGCGTCGATCGGATCGTATGGATATGGCGGCAAGAACACGCAGAGCGTGGTGGCGCTGGGGATGCGGCATCGGTTCTGAGGCGCGGGCGCCAGCATGCGGCGACGCGCGAATCTTCGGCACGCAGTTGGCGAAGATTCGCCGGCCGGCCCCGTCAGAGAGACGTGGGCAGGCCTGTGAAGCGTTCGAACATGCGCACCGTGCCGTTGCGGTATTGCGCGTCACCGAACGGCCGGTAGCCGAGCTGCGACGCCAGCGCGAGGGATGCCGTATTGTCGGGATTGATGATGCAGACGGTACGGGGCGGCGCGAAGCGCTGGTCGAACCACGCGTGGGCGGCAGCGGCCGCCTCTTTCGCGTAGCCCTTCCCGTGCGCGGCACTGACGAGCGCCCATGCCGCTTCCGGCGCGGGATCGAACGTGGGGCCCAGGCCGCGGTGGAAATCCGCGAACCCGGTCTCGCCGAGCAGCGCCCCGGTCCGCTTGTCGATGATCGCGAAAATGCCCGAGCCGAACAGCGTCCAGTGTCCGGTATAGCGCAGCAGCCGGTTCCACATGTCTTCGCGGGAGATCGGCTGGGCGCCGACGAAGCGAAGCACGATCGGGTCGGAAAACATCGCGCACCAGGCGTCGAAATCGGAAAACCGATGCTGACGGAGCAACAGACGCTCGGTTTCGATCACCATGCCGGACGGACGCTCCATGATCATGCGGGAGGACAGGATGCCGGCTGCCGTCGCGACGGCAGCCGGCCGGGGGACGCGCTTACGCCGCGCCCTGGCTCGTCAGGAAGTCCTCGTAGTTGCCGCCGAAGTCGTTCAGCGTGCCGTCGGTCTTCACTTCGATGATGCGATTGGCCAGCCCGCTCACGAACTCGCGGTCGTGCGACACGAAGATCAGCGTGCCCTCGAACTTCTCGAGCGCGATCTGCAGCGACTCGATCGACTCCATGTCCATGTGGTTGGTCGGCTCGTCCATCAGCAGCACGTTGTGGCGGCCGAGCATCAGCTTGCCCCAGATCATCCGGCCCTTCTCGCCGCCCGACAGCACCTTCACCGATTTCCGGATGTCGTCGGCCGTGAACAGCAGGCGGCCGAGCGTGCCGCGCACCATGGTTTCCTCGTCGCCGTCCTGGCGGTACTGGTCGATCCAGTCCATCAGCGTGACGTCGTCCGGGAATTCCTCGTAGGTGTCCTGCGGCATGTAGCCGGTGTTCGCGTTCTCCGCCCACTTCACGGTGCCGTGATCGAGCGCCAGCTGGCCGCGCAGCGCGCGCAGCAGCGTGGTCTTGCCCGCGCCGTTCTCGCCGATGATCGCGATCCGCTCGCCCGGCTGCACCGACAGGTTGAAGTTCTGGAAGATCGTGCGCTCGTACTTCTTCGTGATGTTCTCGGCCACCACCGCGATGTTGTGCAGCTTCTTCTCGAAATCGAAGCGGATGAACGGATTCTGCCGCGACGACGGCTTGAATTCCTCGATCTTGATCTTGTCGATCTGCTTCGCGCGGCTGGTCGCCTGGCGGGCCTTCGACTTGTTCGCCGAGAAGCGGCGCACGAAGTCCTGCAGTTCCGCGACGCGCTCCTTCGCCCGGGTGTTCGCCGCGGCCTGCCGCTCGCGCGCCTGCGCCGACGCCAGCATGTAGTCGTCGTAGTTGCCCGGATAGACCTTCAGCGTGCCGTAGTCCATGTCGGCCATGTGCGTGCACACCGAGTTCAGGAAGTGACGATCGTGCGAGATGATGATCATCGTGGAGTTGTACTCGTTGAGCGTGCTCTCCAGCCAGCGAATCGAGTTGATGTCGAGGTTGTTGGTCGGCTCGTCGAGCAGCAGCACGTCCGGCTTCGAGAACAGCGCCTGCGCGAGCAGCACGCGCAGCTTCCAGCCGGGCGCGACCTCGCTCATCGTGCCGCTGTGGAATTTTTCGTCGATGCCGATGCCGAGCAGCAGCGCGCCCGCGCGCGCCTCGGCATCGTAGCCGCCGTATTCGGCGAACTTCGCCTCGAGCTCGGCGGCGTGCATGTAGTCGTCGTCGGTGGCATCCGGGTTCGCGTAGATCGCATCGCGCTCGCTCATCGCGGCCCACATTTCGGTGTGGCCCATCATCACGACGTCGAGCACGCGCACGTCCTCATACGCGAACTGGTCCTGGCGCAACTTGCCGAGGCGCACGTTCGGTTCGAGCATCACGTTGCCGGCGCTCGACTCCAGATCGCCGCCGAGGATCTTCATGAAGGTCGACTTGCCGCAGCCGTTCGCTCCGATGAGACCATAGCGGTTGCCCTCCCCGAACTTGACCGAGATATTCTCGAACAGGGGCTTGGGCCCGAATTGCATCGTGATGTTGGCGGTAGAAAGCACAGCGTAGCCCGTTAAGAGGTAGATCGACGGAAAACCGGATATTTTAGCAGGTGTCGGTGAAATGCTGGGCGACAGCGCGGCAATCACCCGCGGACGCCCGTGCAGCATGCGGTCGGCGCCGTGCGGCAACGCGCGCCGGATCCCCGCGCGGGCCGGACAGGCGCCTCCGTTCCTTTCGGGGTCGGAATCGATGCCGGATGAAAACAATCCGCTCCTGCCGGTCCGTGCCGTATCCCGGCGCGAGGCCGGCCGCGCCGCCTACTTCGCGGCCGCGGCCTTGCGGCCCGGCGGCGGCGCCTTGGGCGGCGCCTTCAGCTGCGCGAACATTTCCGAGCAGGGCACGCCCTTGTTGTTGCTGGGCGCAATCAGCGGGATCAGCGCCGCGAACGGATTGATGAGGCCGAGGCCCACCATCGCGCCCGCGCGCAGCGCCAGCGCGCCGACGTTGACGCCCACGTCCGGATTCTTGAACGTCCCCTTCACATAGAGCGGTGAGCGCAGCGAGAACACGCGGAAGCCCTTGGTCTGCGGATGGATCGACATGTCCATCGATTCGTCGCGCAGGTTGACCGTGCCGTCGACGCGAATCACTGCGTCGTCGGTGTCGAGCGCGAACACCTTCGCGTCGAGTATCCCATTGGTGGCGACGAAATCGACGGCCGCGCAGTTGATCTTCACGTCCTTGCCGCCGAACAGCTTCTCGTAGACGACGTTCGCGACGTTCAGGCCCGCGGCTTCCATCAGCAGGCGGCTGATCGCGCCGTTGGTGACGAGCGCCTTGATTTCGCCGTTCGAGGTGGCGGCGAGCGCCGCCGGCGAGTTGCCGGTGGCCGACAGCGCGGCGTCGCCGTTGATTTCGCCGAGCGCCGATTGCATCACCTTCTGCGTCGAGAACAGCTGCTTGAGCTTCAGGTGGCGCGCGGCCACCGAGAACTTGCCCTTCAGCGGCGCGCTGCTGCCGTCGAGCCGCGCCTCGGTCGACAGCGAGCCGCCCGCGACGCCGAACTTGAGCGGCACGAGCGACAGCACACCGTCCTGCATCACGATGTGCGTGTAGAGATCGGTGATCGGCAGATCGGCGTTCTTGACCAGCTTCCTGCCGGTGAATTTCACGTCGGCGTCGAGCGCGCGCCAGCGGTCGGTCCGGAAGGTTTCGACCGGCAGCACGCGGCTGGACGGCTGTTGCGTCGTGTCGCCCCGCTGCTTCTTGCTGGCGGCGGTATCCGCGCCGATGATCGGCGCAAGATCGGAGAACTGGAGCAGGTTCGACACCAGCTCGCCCGACAGCAGCGGGCGCGGCGTGCGCTGTTCGTATGCAAGCGTGCCGTGGAGATCGCTGCCGCCGACGCGGCCGTTGAAATTCTCGTAGCGGAACGTGCTCGCGTTGCGCTTGAAGCGGCCGATCAGGCGTCCTTCCGTTGCATACGGCGGCGTATCGGGCAGCGTCACGCCGGTGAGCGCGTACAGATGCGACATGCTCGCGCCCTGCAGCCACAGGCGCAGGTCGATCGCGGCGAGTTGGGTCGGGTCGGTCAGCGTGCCGACGATCGCGAGGCGCGTGTCGCCCGCCTTCACGTCCGCCTGCAGCGGGAACGGGCGCGATGCGTCCTGCAGCGCAAGCACGCCGCCGAGCTTGCCGGTGCCGTCGATCGGCACGCCCTTGTAGCGGCCCTTCACGGTCAAGCCGAACGCATAGCTCGGGCCGGCCGGCTTCGCCTGGACGCCGGAGCCGGCGGCCGGCGCGGAAGCCTGCGCCGTCGCCGCGCTCGCGGCCGATCCGGGCGCGGCGACGGCCGCATCCGAGGCACCGGACGCAGCCGATGCCATCTCCGATTTCGCCTTCGCGGTCAATTGCGCGGCGCCCTTCTTGCCGACGCGCTGCGCCGACGCCGCGCGCGACGTCTCCTCCTGCTGCTGCAGCACGTCGCCGAGCGGAATCGGCTGGCCGAGCGTGTCGATCGCGACCGTCAGGTCGGCCTTGGCGATTGCGTCGCGGTAAGCGACCGTGCCCTTGGCGAAACCGAAGTTGCGCAGCTGCACCTTCCACGGCGACGGCTGCGCCGATTGCTTGAATTCGAACGTCCAGTTGTTGCGCCCGTCGGCGAGGCGTTCGATGTCGAGCGCGGGATTGACGAGCGTGATCGACGGGATCACCACGTCGTGCGCGAGCAGCGGCAGCACCGCGAGATCGAAGCGGGCTTCGTCGAGCGTCGCGAAATTGGGGGCCTTGGCCCACGCGGGATTGCCGACCACGATCTGGGTAGCCGACACGCTCGGCCAGGGCACCCAGGCCCGCCAGCCGGTTTCGCCGTCGGGGCGCCGCCAGCCGACGCCGAGATCGCCGCGGATGTCGAAGGGGCGGCCGATCGCCGTGCTCACCTGTTCGTTGACCCACGGCTTCGCGCGGTTCCAGTCGAACGTGAAGATGAAGATGTCGAGCGCCACGATCAAGACCGCGACGATGCCGGCGATCCATGCAGCCGATTTGCCGATAGCTCGGGAAAGCGTCATGCCGGTTCCGTTGTTGTTCTGGGTAGCTTGCCGCCCGCGCCGCCGGCCGCGAGAAAAGTACGCGCCATGCCGCGCAACGCCGGGCAAGGTCGTTATTATGACGCACGGCCCATCGCCGCCCCGCCCCATTTACCCTTTTTTGCATTTATGACAGGTAACGGCCTGATCGATGCCCGGCGCATCACCCGCAAGGACGCGTCCAGCGGCAAGACGCTTCTGGCCCCGACCGATTTCACGCTGGCGGGCGGCGAGCGCATCGCGATCACCGGCCCGTCCGGTTCCGGCAAGAGCGTCCTGCTCCGCGCGCTGGCGCTGCTGGATCCGCTGAGCGGCGGCACGATCCTCTGGCGCGGCCAGCCGATCGCCCGCGCGGCGATTCCGCGCTATCGGCGCAGCGTCGCGTACCTGCGGCAGCGTCCGGCGCCGGCCGAGGGTACCGTCGAGGATCTGCTGCGCTATCCGTATTCCCTCGCCGTTTATCGCGATCTGCGTTTCGACCGCGCGCGCGTCGCGGATCTCGCCGCGCAGGCCGGGCGCGGCGCCGATTTTCTCGCGCAGGCGGCCGCCGAGCTGTCGGGCGGCGAAGCGCAGATCGCCGCGCTGCTGCGCGTGCTGCAGCTCGACCCCGACGTGCTGCTGCTCGACGAGCCCACCGCGGCGCTGGATCCCGAGTCGACGCGCGCGATCGAGACGCTGGTGGCCGCGTGGTTCGATGCCGCGCCGGCGGCCCGCGCGTATCTGTGGATCTCCCACGACCCGGCGCAGGCGGCGCGCATCGGCCCGCGCTGCCTGACCATGCGCGCGGGCGTCCTGTCCGCCGCGACGGAGGCCGCGCGATGAATTCCGTGCTGCAGGATCTGAGCCTCGTCGACGTCGGCATCGCCGCGGCGCTGGTCGCGATCAACGGCGCGCTGTCGCTCGCGTTGTCGCTCGGGCTCGGCCGCAAGCTCGCGTGGGCGGCCTTGCGCACCGTGGTGCAATTGCTCGCGATCGGTTACGTGCTGGGCTGGGTATTCGGCCACGCGCGCTGGTACGTCGTCCTGCCGCTGATGGCGCTGATGACGCTGATCGCCGGCTTCGCCGGCGCCGGACGCGGCAAGCGCACCTACGCGGGCCAGCGCGCGGACAGCATCCTGTCGATCTGGTTCAGCAGCTGGTTCGTCGCGGCCGTCGGGCTGTTCGCCGTGATCCGCATCCATCCGTGGTACGAGCCGCAGTACGCGATTCCGATTCTCGGCATGATCCTCGGCAACACGCTGACCGGCGTCTCGCTCGGCATCGAACGCATGACGGAGGAACTGACTGCGCGCCGCGACCGCGTCGAAACCGCGCTCGCGCTCGGGGCGACCCGCTGGGAAGCGGCGCAGGACGCGGCGCGCCAGGCCGTGCGGGCGGGCATGCTGCCCACCCTCAACCAGATGGCGGTGGTCGGCGTCGTGAGCCTGCCGGGGATGATGACGGGCCAGGTGCTCGCCGGGCAATCGCCGCTGCAGGCCGTGCGCTACCAGATCGTGATCATGTTCCTGATCGCGGCCTCGTCGGCGCTCGGCACGGTCGGCTCCGTGCTGCTCACGTATCGGCGGCTGTTCTCGCCGGAACATCGCTTTCTCGCATCGCGCCTGGTCGAGCGCGACCCGAAGCAGAAAGCCGGATAGCGCACGCCGCCGTCCGCCGCACGAACGCCGCGAGTCCGGCGGCGGCACGCCTCGCACCGCGCGGCGTACCCGCCGCGTTCAACGCTTGATCGACACCGTCACCTTCGTGCCGTCGCTCATCGTGGCCGTCTTCGACCCGCCGCTCGTCGAGATCGACAGCCACTTGACCTGGCTCACCGTCACGTCGTTCGGACATTGCAGCGTCTTGCCGCCGACCGTCACCGATTTCTTGCCGTTCGGCACGCTGGCCTGGAAGCTCATCTGCACGTTCGCGACGCCCTTGCTGTCGACCGACGGCGCGAGACGCACCTGCGTCTGCCGCACCATCGCGCCGTTTTCGTCGCGCGGCAGCGAATCCGCTCTCGGACACCCGTCGGGCATCGGCACCGCGCCCGAAGGAGGCACCGACTTCCAGTTGAAATCGTCGGTCTCGCCGGAGCGGATCTTGCGGGTTTCCTGGGCATTGCCGAACTGCTTCGAGTCGACCTTGACGGTGTACTGCAGCTGCCCGTCGTTGCCGCCGAGCAGGCTCGCCTTGATCGGCGGCGCGGCATGAGCGCCGGTACTCAAGAGGACGGCCGCCGCCGCGGCGGCCCATGACGCGGCGACTGACGTATTGCGTTGGCCCATGCTGACCTCCTGATGAGGCGGCGCCGCGCGAGCGGGCCGCCGGGTTATCGATGCATGATGCGATGTCAGTCTAACGCCAAGCGGCGCGCATTGCGCTCGGCGCGCATCGGGTGTTACCCCGCTTGCGTTCGGCGCGCCGATGCGCCGTCGCCGCTCGCGCCGCCTCCGCGCGATAGGGGGCCGCGCCGGCTCAGAAGCCGCTCAGCACGAGCTTGCCGATCGCGCGACCGCCTTCGAGCAGCTGATGCGCGCGCCGCACGTTATGCGCGTCGATCTTGCCGAGATGCTCGCCGACCGTCGTGCGCAGCGCACCCGCGTCGACCAGCCGCGCGACCTCGGTGAGCAGCTTGTGCTGCTCGATCATGTCGGGCGTGCCGAACATCGAACGCGTGAACATGAACTCCCAGTGGAATGCCGCGCTCTTCGCCTTCAGCAGTTCGACGGGCACCGGCTGCTCGTTCTCGACGATCGTGCAGATGCCGCCTTGCGGGCGGATCACGCCGGCGGCCGCCGGGAAATGACGATCCGTATCGTTGAAGATCAGCACGTAATCGACCGATTCGTAACCGGCGGCCTTCAATTGCGCGGACAGATCGCCGAAGTGATCGACGACGTGATCGGCGCCCAGTTCGCGCACCCATTGCGCGGATGCGGGCCGCGACGCCGTCGCGATCACGTCGAGCTTGCCGAGCCGCTTCGCGAGCTGGATGCCGATCGACCCGACGCCGCCCGCGCCGCCGATGATCAGCACCGACTTGCCCGCGTCCGCGCCCTGCGGCGACACCTTGAGACGCTCGAACAGCGCCTCCCACGCGGTAATCGCGGTGAGCGGCAGCGCGGCGGCCGCCGCGAAGTCCAGCGTCGCGGGCTTCAGCGCGGCGATCCGCTCGTCGACCAGGTGATATTCGCTGTTCGCGCCCGGCCGCGTGATGCTGCCCGCGTAGAACACCGGATCGCCGACCTTGAAGAGCGTCGCCTCCGGGCCGACGGCCGCGACGGTGCCGGCGGCGTCCCAGCCCAGCACGCGCGGCGCGGTTTCGGTCTGCGGCTTCGGCGCGCGGACCTTGTAATCGACGGGGTTGACCGAGATGGCCTCGATCTTCACGAGCAGATCGCGCCCGGCGGGCTGCGGCGTCGGCAATTCGACGTCAAGCAGCGCTTCCGGGTGATCGATCGGCAGATAGCGATACAGTGCAACAGCTTTCATGGCGGGCTCCTGGGGGAATGGCGAACAAGCATCGAGGGGGTGAAAACGCATGCCTGCCATCGTAGATCGCCCTATCATCAATAAAAAGCGCCATACTCCCTGAAACATTTTCTTGATTTTCCGAATAATGACGTCCGCACCTTCCCCCTCGCCCGACAAGCCGCTCGATCTGCTCGATGTCGCGCTGTTCGTGCGCGCGGCGCTGCTCGCGAACGTCTCCGCCGCGGGGCGCGAATTCGGCGTGTCGGCGGCGGTGGCCAGCGCGCGGATCGCCCAATTGGAACGCCAGCTCGGCGCGCGGCTGCTGCACCGCACCACGCGTCGCGTGAGCGTCACCCAGGACGGTGAAGTGTTCATGGAACGCGCGCAGCGCCTGCTCGACGCCGCCGATGCCGCCCGCGCCGCGGTCGGACGCGCCCGCGCCGAGCCGCACGGGCGGCTCCGGGTCTCGATGTCGTCGTCGTTCGGGCGACAGCACGTCGCGCCCGTGATCCCCGCCTTCCTGCGCCGCTATCCGGACGTCTCGCTCGAGCTGCGGCTGTCGGACGAGGTCGTCGACCTGGTCGACGACGGAATCGACGTGGCGGTGCGGCTCGGCGCGCTGAAGGATTCGTCGCTGGTCGCGCGCAAGCTGGCCGTCAACCGGCGCGTGATCTGCGGCTCGCCCGCCTACCTCGCCGCGCACGGCACGCCGCGCCACCCGGCGGATCTCGCGCGGCACGAATGCGTGATCCTCGGCGACCAGCGCGACTGGTCGTTCGCGACCCCGACGGGGCCGCTGACGGTGCGGGTCGACGGCCGGCTGGTCGCGAGCAACGGCGAGGCGATCCGCGAAGCGCTGCTCGACGGCTTCGGCCTCGCGCTGAAGTCGACCTGGGATGTCGGGCCGCACCTGCGCGACGGCACGCTCGTCGCGGTGCTCGGCGATTACCCGCTCGCCGATACGGTCGCCATCTGGGCCGTATATCCGAGCCGCGCGTTCGTGCCCCTGAAAACGCTCGCGTTCATCGATTTCCTGGCCGCGCACTTCGGCGATCCGCCGTACTGGGACCGGTTCAGGGATCCTCCGGATGCCGCCTGACACCGGCGCGCGCGGGCCGAGCGGCTACAATAGCCGGCTTGCCGCCATGCGCGCCGCCGAGCCCTTCACCCCCCCTCGTCCATGACCACGAATCTCGTCATCCAAAGCCCCGCCCCGCTGTCCGACGCCCATCACAAGCCGCTGTTCGCGCTCGCCCGCGGCGTGCGCGTGGTATCGCTCGACGCGAACGCGATCCGGATCGAAGGCGCGCATCCGGCGCAGCGCCCCGACATCGACGCCTACTGCGGCACGCACGGCCTCGACTACGCGTTCGTCGACGGCGGCACGCGGCTCGCCGACTTCAGCCTCGTCGCAATGGACATGGATTCGACGCTGATCACGATCGAGTGCATCGACGAAATCGCCGATTTCTGCGGGCTGAAGGCCGAAGTCGCGGCAATTACCGAAGCGTCGATGCGCGGCGAGATCGCCGACTTCAACGAAAGCCTGACGCGCCGCGTCGCACTGCTGAAGGGCCTCGACGCGAGCGCGCTCGAGCGCGTCTACGACGAACGCCTGCGACTGTCTCCCGGCGCCGAACGGATGCTGGCCGGCGTGAAGGCGGCGGGCATGAGGACGCTGCTCGTCTCGGGCGGCTTCACGTTCTTCACCGATCGGCTCAAGGCGCAGCTCGGCCTCGACGACGCGCACTCGAACACGCTCGAGATCGTCGACGGCAAGCTGACTGGCAAGGTGCTAGGCGAGATCGTCAATGCGGAGGTGAAAGCCCGCACGGTCCGCGAAACCTGCACGGCGCTCGGCATCGAGCCGGGCCGCGCGATCGCGATGGGCGACGGGTCGAACGACCTGAAGATGATGGCGGCCGCGGGCTTCTCGGTCGCGTTTCGCGCGAAACCGGTGGTGCGCGACGCCGCGAGCGTCGCATTCAACCACGTAGGCCTCGACGGCTTGCTGCGGCTCTTCTGAGCGGCACGCGACGCGCGCCGGCCCCGCCCGATGTGAAAACGGCGCATGAGCCATTCATGCGCCGTTTCATTGTCGGATCGCGGGCCGTGCCGGCCCGCACCGCCTCATGCGAGCGCGATGCCCAAGGCCCGCTCGATATCGGCGCGCAGATCGGCTTCATCCTCGAGGCCGACATAGAAACGCACCAGGGTGCCGCGATGCGGCCAGACCGGCCGCATCGACGCGACGTCGTAAGGCATCGCGAGGCTGCACGCGCCGCCCCAGCTCCAGCCGATCGCGAACAGGTCGAGCGCCTCGACGAAGGCGTCGATCCGGTCGGGGCTGTAGCGCGCGTCGAACACCACCGAGAACAGGCCGCCCGCCCCCGTGAAATCGCGCACGAACGATGCGTGGCCGGGACAGTCCGGCAATTGCGGATGCAGCACCGTCGCAATCTCCGGGCGCGACTTCAGCCAGGTGGCGAGCGCCAGCGCATTCCGGCTGTGCGCGTCGAAGCGCAACTGCATGCTCGGCAGGCTGCGCAGCACGAGCGAGCAGTCGTCCGCCGACACGCCGATGCCGAGCCGCATCCGCGCGAGCTTCAACTTCGCATGCAATTCCGGGTCGGCCGTGATCGTCGCGCCCATCAGGATATCGCTGCCGCCCGACTGGTATTTCGTCAGCGCCTGCACCGAGATGTCGACGCCGTGCTGGAACGGCTTGAACGCGAGACCCGCCGAGTAGGTGTTGTCGATCGCCGTGACGACTCCGCGCGACCGCGCGGCCGCGGTGATCGCCTGCACGTCGGGCACTTCCATCGTCACCGAGCCCGGCGCCTCGAGCCAGATCAGCCGCGTCTGCGGCTGGATCAGATCGGCAATGCCCGCGCCGATCAGCGGATCGTAGAAACGGACGGTGATACCGAAATCCCGGCTCAGCCAGGTGCCGAAATCGCCGTTCGGGTTGTACGCGTTATGCGGGATCAGTACGTCGTCGCCTGCTTTCACGAGGCCGAAGTAGACATTCGTGATCGCCGACAGCCCGGACGGCTGCAGCAGCGCATGCCGACCGCCCTCGATTTCGGCGAGGCGCTGCGCGAGCGCGAGCGACGTCGGCGTCGCGTGCAGCCCGTAGCGCCACTGGCCGTCCTCGCGCCAATCGAGCGCGCGCATCGTCGCGAGATCGGGAAACACCACCGTCGATGCGCGCTCGACGGGCGCGACGAACGAGCGGAAGCCGGCGGGAATGGCGTCGTCGGGCTGGACGACGCGGGTTTGCAGCGCGCGCTTGGAAGTGGGTGCGGTCATGACTGGAAGGCTCGACGGGGAGCGAATAGGTAACGGCGAATCCCGCAAGCTTAGCCGGATTCGCCGCGTTTGACCCGGTACAGTCGGCCGCGTGCCGACCGGACCGGTGGGGGCGCGTTACTCGGTGGTGCTCAGATTGCTCACGCCGCCGACCGGCTGGGCGGCCGGCGCGCCATGACGCACTTGCGGCGCTTGCGGCATCGACGGTGAAGCGGGCGCCTGCGGCGAAGCGCCGACCGGATGCAGCACGACCGGCTGCGGATCCGATTCGTCCGTATTCATGCGATCGGCCTTCAGCGCGCCCGACGCATCGAAGGTACCCATCCACACCCCGGTGATGTTGGTGCCGTCGTTCGACTCCTCCACTTCGAGGGTGTCGCCGTCGCGGTCGCCCGCGAGCAGGATCACCTCGCCGGTATCGCGGTACTGGTACTCGCCGTGCACGCCCGGTTCGTCCTGCTTCGGCCCGAGGCGCACGACGATCGGCCGGCCGCCGAGCGTGCCTTCATAGCGCGGCAGGCGGGCGAAAGCCGGATTCGGCTTGAGCGGCCTGGCCGGCGCGGTGTCGTCCTGCAACGCCGCCGCACCGGACGCGCTGCGCGGCGCGGGCTGCGGCGCCTGCGCGAACGCCGCGCTCAGCGTGAACGTCGTCGCGGCCAGCGCCGCCCATCGAATGCCGAACTTCATGCCCACCTTGCGTTGCTCCGTCAGATACGTTCGAAGATCGCGGCGATGCCCTGCCCGCCGCCGATGCACATCGTCACGAGCGCATAACGCCCGCCGATGCGTTGCAGCTCGTACAGCGCCTTCACCGTGATCAGCGCGCCCGTCGCGCCGATCGGATGGCCGAGCGAGATGCCCGAGCCATTCGGATTGACCTTGGCCGGATCGAGGCCCAGTTCGCCCGACACCGCGCAGGCCTGCGCCGCGAACGCCTCGTTCGCTTCGATCACGTCGAGATCGGCGACCGTCAGGCCCGCGCGTTCGAGCGCCTTGCGCGTCGCGGGCACGGGGCCGATTCCCATGTACGCGGGATCGACGCCGGCGTGCGCGTACGCGACGAGGCGCGCGAGCGGCTTCGCGCCGCGGCGCTCGGCCGCGCCGCGCTCCATCAGCACCAGCGCGGCGGCGGCATCGTTGATGCCCGACGCGTTGCCGGCCGTGACCGTGCCGTTCTCCTTGACGAACACCGGCTTGAGCTTCGAGAAATCCTCGAGACTCGCGTCATGGCGCACGTGCTCGTCGGTATCGAACAACACCGACGCGCCTTTCTTCGAGCCGATCGTCTCGATCGGCAGGATCTGATCCTTGAAATACCCGGCGCGGATCGCGTGCGACGCGCGACGATGCGACTCGAGCGCCAGCGCATCCTGCGCGTCGCGCGTGATGCCGTATTTCGCCGCGACGTTTTCCGCGGTCACGCCCATGTGGATCGACTGGAACGGGTCGTTGAGCGCGCCGAGCATCATGTCGACGATGCGCGCGTCGCCCATGCGCTGGCCGAACCGCGCGGCCGGCATCGTGTAAGGCGCGCGGCTCATGTTTTCCGCGCCGCCCGCGACCGCGACGTCGGCGTCGCCGAGCAGCACGCTCTGCGCGGCCGACACGATCGCCTGCAGCCCCGAGCCGCACAGACGGTTCACGGTCAGCGCGGGCGCATGCTGCGCGACGCCGCCGTTCAGCGCCGCGACGCGGGCGAGATACATGTCCTTCGGTTCGGTGTGCACGACGTTGCCGAACACCACGTGCCCGACCTCGTCGCCCGTCACCTGCGCGCGCGAGAGCGCTTCGCGCACCACGCGCGCGCCCAGTTCCGTCGGGGCGAGATCCTTCAGACTGCCGCCGAACGTGCCAATTGCGGTACGCACACCGCTCACCACCACGACTTCGCGTTGCATCGTTGCCTCCCGTTCTTCTCGATGAAATGGATGTGCTGCCTGGCGGGCGTGCCGCGCGCCCCGTCAGGCGTTCAAATGTGCGACGACGGCCTCCCGAGACGGGATCGGCGCGACCGCGCCGAAGCCGAGCGTCGACAGCGCGGCCGCCGCATTCGCATAGCGTGCCGCGATGAACGGATCGTCACCCGCGACAAGACGCGCGATAAACGCGCCGCCGAAGCAGTCGCCCGCGCCGGTCGCGTCGACCGCATCGACGGCGAAGCCCGGCACCACGCGCCGCTCGTGCGGCGTCGCGACGTACGCGCCTTCCTTGCCGAGCTTCAGCGCGACGATGTCCGGCCCGCAGTCGAGCAGCGCATCGACGATCGCGTCGCGCTCGTCGAGCCCGGTGAGCACCGTCACGTCGTCCCAGCTCGGCAGGCAGATGTCGGTCTGGCGGATCGCCTCGAGCATCACCGCGCGGGCACGCGGCAGCGGCCAGAGCTTCAGGCGCAGATTGGTATCGAAACTGACTCGCGCACCGTTCGCGCGCGCATGGCCGATCGCCGCGAACGCCGCGTCGCACGCCGGCGCGCCGATCGCGAGACTCACGCCGGACAGGTGCACGACCTGCGCGGCCGCCAGTGCGTCGAGCGGCAGATCGGCGGCCGAGTAGCGGCTCGCCGCGGAGCCCGCGCGCAGATAGTCGAACTGATGGCCGTCCGGGCCGTGCGATACGAAATACACACCGGTCGGCGCGGCGGCGTCGATCCGCACGCACGATGTGTCGACCTGTTCGCGCCGCCACAGATCGAGGAGCAGACGGCCGAAGTGGTCGTGGCCGACCGCGGACACGAACCCCGCCCGCGCGCCTTGCCGCGCGGCGGCGATGCAGAAGTTCGACGTATCGCCGCCGAAGCCCTGCAGGTAGTTCGGTTCACCCGGATGCGACTGGTTGAATTCAACCATTGCCTCGCCGAGCGCGAGCACGGCCGGAAACCCCGTCGTCATCGCTTAGACCTCGCCCCACAGATCGTGGCCGTCGGCGCCCGTGATCCGGACCGACACGAAATCGCCGACCTTGTAGCGCTTCGACGCCTTCGCGGCCGGCTCGACGTAGACCACGCCGTCGATTTCCGGCGCATCGGCGGCGGTACGGCCGATGCCGCCTTCGTCGTTGACTTCGTCGATCAGCACCTTCAGCGTCTTGCCGACCTTGCGCTCGATGCGCGCGGCCGACACGTCCTCCGCCACTTCCATGAAGCGCGCGCGGCGTTCCTCGCGGACCTCGTCCGGCAACGCGCCGTCGAGTTCGTTGGCGCTCGCGCCTTCGACGGGCGAATAGGCGAAGCAGCCGACCCGATCGAGTTCGGCTTCGCGGATGAAATCGAGCAGCGTGTCGAACTGCGCTTCGGTTTCGCCGGGAAAGCCGGCGATGAACGTGCTGCGGATCGTCAGGTCCGGGCAGATCTCGCGCCATGCCTGCACGCGTTCGAGCACCTTCTCGGCGTTGGCCGGACGCTTCATCCGCTTCAGCACGTCCGGATGCGCGTGCTGGAACGGCACGTCGAGATACGGCAGCACGTGGCCCTTGTACGGACCTTCCGCCATCAGAGGAATGATTTCGTCGACGTGCGGATACGGGTACACATAGTGGAGGCGCACCCATGCGCCGTATTGCGCGGCCAGTTCGCCGAGCGCGGCAACCAGCTCGGTCATGCGGGTCTTGAGCGGACGGCCGTTCCAGAACCCCGTGCGGTACTTGACGTCGACGCCGTACGCGCTCGTGTCCTGCGAAATGACGAGCAGTTCCTTGACGCCGGACTTGAACAGGTTCTCGGCTTCGAGCATCACTTCGGCGACCGGCCGCGACACGAGATCGCCGCGCATCGACGGGATGATGCAGAACGTGCAGCGGTGGTTGCAGCCTTCGGAAATTTTCAGATACGCGTAATGGCGCGGCGTGAGCTTGATGCCCGCGGCCGGCACCAAATCGACGAACGGATCGTGCGGCTTCGGCAGGTGGCTGTGCACCGCCTGCATCACTTCGCCGAGTGCGTGCGGACCGGTGACGGCCAGCACCTTCGGATGCACTTCCTCGATCAGGCCGGTGCCGCTCGCGCTCTTTTTCGCGCCGAGACAGCCGGTGACGATCACCTTGCCGTTCTCGGTCAGCGCCTCGCCGATGGCGTCGAGGCTTTCCTGGACCGCTTCGTCGATGAAGCCGCAGGTGTTGACGACGACGAGATCCGCGCCGTCGTAGGTGCCGGAGATCTCGTAGCCTTCCGCGCGCAGCTGGGTAATGATTTGTTCGGAATCGACCAGGGCCTTGGGGCAGCCGAGGGACACGAATCCGACTTTAGGGGATTGAGACATCTGTAATGTGGGGGCGTGGCAGCAAAAACGAGAGTTTACAGCCATTTAGGGTTCGGCGAGGCAAAACGGGCCGGGGGCGAGACAGATCGCCGGCTTGGGCGTCGGGGCGCGAGAGATGATGCGTCCCTTTCATTCGGCGGCATGCTTGGTGGTGGCGGGCGCGAGCGTTGGGGCGTTGCGCTCAGCGCATATCGCCATTGCCTGATCGGGCGCAAATCTCTTGAGTACTCACGCAACCGCCACGCCCGGACTTGAGAGACAAACGGCTCCCGGTGGCGTTCCGCTTCCTTGCACGCTCACAACCGGCTCTCGCCATCGCATGCATTGATGAAATCAATGCCATACTCAATTTAATATTCCGAATTGTTTTAATTTCATAAAATCAACGCGCCATCAATTACCCAAAAACATCGCTAGGATAAAAAATAAAAAAATCCAGATGGTTTTTTTACCCATCACCACACATAAATCTTGCCAGCCCCGGAAACTCATCACTAACATCATTTCCCTGATGAGCCAATTTTCAAAATCCAACCCAGATCGAGGAAACCATGCCAGGCAAGATATTCCTGTACAGCAGCGATGATGCCGACGCAAACACCGTAAAAGCCTTCAAAAATCGAGATTATTCGACAATCGCCCTGACACAAGACCCGAAGGTTTTCTGGAATGCGGTCAAATCGGTCGACAGCAACGGCTACCTTGCCATATTGAGCCACGGCGACAGCAATGGGTTTTTAATGGTCTCGGGCCAAAGCGGCAATGACATGACCAATCAGGAAATCCAGGATTTCGCGAAGATTCTCAACGACAAAACAATCACGCTGTATCTTTTATCCTGCCACACGGGACAGGATCCGTTCGGTTCAAAACTGAAGGAAACCGGGTGTCGATTCGCCGCTCCGCTCGGCTACGCCCAGATCAAATCCAGCTCGGAATCGCTGTCCGTTTATTCGGTGAAAGACAACGATCCGTCATCGAAAAATTACGAACCCTGGACGGGCACACACGACCTCTATCCCACTCGGCTCGGGAAAGCGCTCACCATCAGATGATCCTAATGGCCCCCGCTTTCCGCGGACAACCCCTGATCTATAGCCGCGCCATCGGACAGCCGAGGGAGACAAATCCGAGTTCGGGCGATTGAGACCTCCGTGATGTGCAGGCGCGGCAGCGAAAGCGAAAGTTTACGTCTATGTCGAGATCGGTCAGGCAAAACGGGCGGCCCGGCGCGGACGTCGCTCGACAACCGGGATCGGCCGCGCGGCGAGACCGATCCGACAACGCCCGCCCGCCGTTCGCGGCGGCGGTATCGGGAACGCTGCCCGCCCGATCCGCGCTCGCGACAAGACTCGCGATCCGCGCGCCAAGGGCCCCCGCTGGCCTGACGAGCCGGCATGGCGCCGCGTGGTCGAGCTTTGCCTGACCGAGCAACGTATCGCGAAGGTGCCGCGCGTCCGCCCAATACGGGCCGGACCCAATCAGGCACGTTCCGATCCACGCCGCTCGTCTCCGTCACCGAACCCGGCTTTCCCACCCGAAACGCCCCTCGTCAGTCCCTGACGATCCCCGGCGTCCCGCCCGGCTGTGGCGCCGAGCGATCGGGATGGTCACGCTCGACGAACCGCCGCAGGCCTTCGGCGGTTTCGGGTTGATGGATCGACCGGTTGAAGCACTGCGCCTCGATCTTCAGGCCCTCGGCCAGCGGCAGTCCGTAGCCGCGCACCGCCGCTTCCTTGTCCGAACGCATGGCGGGCTGAGGCAGGCCGGCAAGCGTATTCGCCAGCGCCAGCGCACGGTTCAGCGATTGCCCCTTGGGCACCACTTCATTGACGAGGCCGATCCGATACGCTTCTTGCGCATCGATGACTTTCCCGGTCAGGATCAGTTCCATCGCCCGCCCCATGCCGACGATTCTCGGCAGTCTCTGGGTGCCGCCGTCCGCGAGCCCGATGTTCCAGCGCCGGCAGGTCACGCCGAACGACGCATGCGCCTCGGCGATACGCATATCCGCGAAGCACGCCCACTCCAGCCCCCCGGCATAGGCCACGCCGTTGACCGCGGCGATGACCGGCTTGTAGATATCGGTCCACCGGCTCGGGCCTATGATGCCGGGGCGCTCTCCCCGGTCGTGCGCCGCGATCTCGGCCGCGTCGAACGGCACCAGTTGCGACGCCGCCTTCAGATCGCCGCCCGAGCAAAACGCCTTGTCTCCCGTGCCGGTGATGATCGCCACCCGGGCCGCGTCGTCGTCACGAAAACGGGTCCACGCGTCGATCAACTCGCGATGCGTGACGGGGCCGATGCAGTTGCGCTGCTCAGGCCGATTGAAGCGGATGATCACCACCGGCCCGCGCTGGTCGTAGGCAATTTCGCTGAACGTCATAAGCGCTCCTGTCTTGCTTGATTCACGAAGGTCGGGGATGCCGGCCGCGCGCCGCACCCGGCAAAACGCCAACGCGATTATAGGTGCCGGCCCGCGCCGGGTTCCCCGGCCTGCCGCGGGTGCGCGTCGCCGTGCGCGGCCAGCCGTTCCGAGATCAGCGCCTTCAGCGTGCCGACCAGCAAGGTGTCGCCGCCGGTATCCGCGGACGCGACCCCGATGCCGACGGAGGGCAGCGCCGGCAACCGCTCCGCCGCCCCTAGCACCGCCAGATCCGGCGGCACCGCGCCTTCCGTCAGGACCGCGACCGCGATCCCCGCGCGCACCATCGCGAGCAGGCCATCCTTGCCCGCGCTTTCGCAGACGATCCGATAGGCCACGCCCGCCTCCTCCAGTGCGCGGCGCGCGGCCTGGTGATCGAGCGTATCGGGCTCGGAAAGCGCGAGCGACACGAGCGGCTCATGCGGTTGCCCGACACGGTCGGCCGCCCCCACCCAGACGAATTTCTCCCGCCGGACCGCCCGCGCGCCCGGCTCGTCGCGCACGAGCGAAATCAACGCGAGATCGATCCGTTTCGCCTCCAGCATCCGGCGCAGATGCGTCGTCGGCGCACAGGCGAGATGCACCGTCATGCGCGGATGCCGCACCGCGATCTCGCGCAGCAGCGCGGGCAGGAACGCCGTGCAGTAATCGTCCGGGCAGCCCAGCCTGACCACGCCGCTCAGGCTGCTGCCCGTCAGTTCGGCCAGCGCTTCGTCATGGATCCGCAGGAGCGCCCGCGCATGCCGCAGCAGCACCTCGCCGTGCGCGGTCAGTTCGACGCCGCGCACCGTCCGATGCAGCACCGCGCCCGCCGTGATTTCCTCGATGCGGCGCACCTGCATGCTGAGCGCCGATTGCGTGCGGCCGATGCCGCCGGCCGCGCGCGTCAACGAACGCGCATCCGCGATCGCGACGAAGGTCTTCAGCAGATCGATATCGAGGTTCGCCATGGGGCATCAACTCCGCAAATGTCTGACATCAGCATTATTCGTTTCCTCGCGCCGCCCGGCGTGTCTTAGGATCGCGTCGTACCCGCCACCGGGCGCCGAGCCGGCCGCGGCGCCCGATCCCCTTTCCGAACGACGAGGAACCGAGCCATGCAGCAAGCCAGCGATCATGCGTTCTGGGACGCGGCGAACCGCCATCTGATCCGCTACGGCGGTTCATTCTCGCCGGTCGTCATCGAGCGCGCAAAAGGTTCGTACGTCTACGATTCGGCGGGACGTCCGATCCTCGATTTCACGTCGGGCCAGATGAGCGCGGTGCTGGGTCACGCGCATCCTGAAGTCGCCGACGTGATCGCCTGCAGCGCCAGGGAGCTCACCCATCTGTTCAGCGGCATGCTGTCGCGCCCGGTGGTCGAACTGGCTCGCACCCTCGCCGACATCGCCCCCGGCGGGCTCGAGCGCGCGCTGCTGCTCAGCACCGGCGCCGAAGCCAACGAGGCGGCGATCCGGATGGCGAAACTCGCGACCGGAAAATACGAGATCGTGAGCTTCGCCCGCTCGTGGCACGGCATGACGGGGGCCGCGGCGTCGGCCACCTACAGCGCGGGCCGCCACGGCTACGGACCGGCCTCGGTCGGCTCCTTCGCCATCCCCGCCCCCTACCCGTACCGCCCCGCATTCGAGAAGTCCGGGCGCTACGACTGGCGCGCGGAACTCGACTACGCGTTCGACCTGCTGGATCGGCAATCGTCCGGCAGCCTCGCCGCGTTCATTGCCGAACCGATCCTCAGTTCGGGCGGCCTGATCCCGCTGCCCGCCGGCTACCTGCTCGCGCTGCAGGAACACTGCGCGCGACGCGGCATGCTGCTGATCGTCGACGAAGCGCAAACCGGCATCGGCCGGACCGGGCTGATGTTCGCGTGCGAGCGCGACGGCGTGGTGCCCGATCTGCTGACGCTGTCCAAGACGCTCGGCGCCGGCATCCCGCTGTCGGCGGTGCTCGCGACGCAGGAACTGGAGCAGCGCTGTCACGAGGCCGGTTTTCTGTTCTATACGACGCATGTGTCGGATCCGCTGCCCGCCGCGGTCGGCGTGAAAGTGATCGACGTGGTGCGACGCGACGGGCTGGTCGAACGCGCGCGCGCGGCAGGGACGCGTCTGCGCGAAGGCCTGGATACCCTGCAGCGGCGCTATCCGTGCATCGGCGACGTGCGCGGCGAAGGGTTGCTGCTCGGCATCGAGATCGTTGCCGATCGCGACAGCAAGGCGCCCGCACCGCGATTGTCGGCCGCCATCACCGACCGCTGCCTGCGCCACGGACTGCACATGAACATCGTCCAGCTCAAGGGCTTCAGCGACGTGTTCCGCCTCGCGCCGCCGCTGACGATCAGCGACGCGGAAATCGACGAAGCGCTCGACAAGCTCGACATCAGCATCGGCGAATGCATGCGCGAGCACTGATCGTCGGCCACCGGCCGGCATCGGGCCGATGCACTCCCCATGCAACCCACCCGCCCGCGTTGTATATCGATTAGCGATTGCCTATCCTTGCTTCGTTATCGACCGAAAACGGGGTTAATCATGTCAGGATTCAATCCGATTACATTGCGTGCGATCGACGATAAAAACGAACCGTTATTCGAGTATGTCGTCCCGTTTTCCATGGAGATCAGCGCCCGCCAGGTATTGGAGAATGCCTTTGTCATTGGGCAAAGCGCCGCGAAATCCGATCCATTTCTTTATACGCTCGAATACTACGGTTATAGCGAATCCGCGCCATACCCCGGATATCTGGGATATGAAATCGAAAGTATCGCCGGGCTTTCAAATAATGCCGAGTATTATTGGGAATTGCTGATCAATGGTGTTGCGTCGTCGAGCGGCGCGGATACGACCTACCCGAACCCCGGCGCGACCGTCATCTGGCAATATGCGGCGATCCCCGCGGCGGCCGATCAGCAAACGCGGCGCGCCACGATCATTCAACAGCGATACAAGACGCGATCCTGATCGCAATCCGCCCGCACCGGCCCCGCTCGTGCGCGCGGGGCCGGGCTGCCGGGCCAGCCCTCGGCGTCGCGAGCGGCTCCATGCGTGGAACCGGCCGTGCCGGTAAGACAACCGGGCGCCCCTCCCGAGCCGGTCGATCGTTCCGAAGCGGAATCGATCCGGCGCGGCGCGCGTCATCCCGAGCCATATCGACTGGCCCTCCCGCCTCGCGATGCGCAATCAGGCGCCGCCACCCCGGCTTCAGATCGGAAGCACCGTCGACGACAGAATCTCCCGCAGCACCATGAACGTACGGATCTGCCGCACCCCCGGCAGGTAAAGCAGCTGCTCGGCGTGCAGCCGGTTGAAACTGTCGCTGTCGCGGGTGCGGATCAGCATGAAGTAATCGAATTCGCCGGTCACCACGTGACATTCCATGCAGCCCTGCACCTTCTGCGCCGATGTCTCGAACGCGGCGAAGGACTCCGGCGTCGATCGATCGAGCACCACGCCGATCACCACCAGCATGCCGGCATCCAGTTGCTTCGGACTCAGCAGCGCCACGGTCGCCCGGATGAAACCCGCCGCCTTCAGGCGTTCGACCCGACGCAGACACGCGGGCGCGCTCAGGTTGACCTGGGCGGCCAGCGCCACATTCGAGATCGACGCATCGCGCTGCAGTTGCCGAAGAATCGCGCGATCGATGCGATCGAGCGCGGCGTCCGTCCGGTGCGGGTCGTCGTCGGTATGGATTTTTTTCATTGCGTAAAAATCATCAATCAAGAAATTTAACTCAGCTCGATACCACCGTCTCTTATTCAAATTATGCGCGGAGGCTTTTCTTCGCAAGCTCATTTCCCCACGGAAACTCTACGATGGATCCGGTTCGCCGTGCCCCAGCGCGGCACGCATCGTCCCTCCCCCCACCCAGGAGTCGCCTGATGAATCTGCAGCGTTTTCCCCGCTATCCGCTCACGTTCGGCCCCACGCCGATCCACCCGCTGAAACGCCTGAGCGAGCATCTGGGCGGCCAGGTACAGCTGTATGCGAAACGCGAGGACTGCAACAGCGGCCTTGCGTTCGGCGGCAACAAGACCCGCAAGCTCGAATACCTGATTCCGGAAGCGCTTGCGCAAGGTTGCGACACGCTGGTGTCGATCGGCGGAATCCAGTCGAACCAGACGCGTCAGGTTGCCGCCGTCGCCGCGCATCTCGGCATGAAATGCGTGTTGGTCCAGGAGAACTGGGTCGACTACTCGGATGCGGTCTACGACCGGGTCGGCAATATCCAGATGTCGCGGATCCTCGGCGCGGACGTGCGCCTCGTCCCCGACGGTTTCGATATCGGCATTCGCCGCAGCTGGGAAGAAGCGCTGGACAGCGTGCGCGCCGCCGGCGGCAAGCCGTTTGCGATTCCGGCCGGCTGCTCCGAGCATCCGCTCGGCGGGCTCGGCTTCGTCGGCTTCGCTGAGGAAGTCCGGCAGCAGGAGGCCGAACTCGGCTTCCGGTTCGACTACATCGTCGTCTGCTCGGTGACGGGCAGCACTCAGGCGGGCATGGTGGTCGGCTTCGCGGCGGACGGCCGCGCGCGCCGCGTCATCGGCATCGATGCGTCGGCAACGCCGGAGCGCACGCACGAGCAGATCGTGCGCATCGCCCGCCACACCGCGGAGCGCGTCGAGCTGAACCAGGATCTCGGTCCCGACGACGTGATTCTCGACCGGCGTTATGCGGGCCCTGCATACGGTTTGCCGAACGACGGCACGCTGGAGGCGATCCGGCTGTGTGCGCGGTTCGAAGGGATGCTGACCGATCCGGTCTATGAAGGAAAGTCGATGCAGGGAATGATCGACCGCGTGCGCCGTGGAGAATTTCCGCCGGGTTCGCGCGTGCTATACGCGCATCTCGGCGGCGTGCCGGCATTGAATGCGTACAGCTTCCTCTTTCGCGACGGCTGACAGGGCGCGTGGTGCATGTCCGGCACGCGTCTGCACCTGCACCTGCACCGCGTAGCGAAAGGAGCCGGCCATGCGGCAAGGGACGAGCCGATCGGGCGGACCCGCGCGCCACGCGCGGGAAATCTCAACACGCGCCGACGGCTCGGACGCAAACTGGACACGTCGCTGTCGAAGGAGGTCCGCTCACGCAGCGACTCGAACCGTGACAGGACGACTCCACTCGTCGCGCGCGTGCGCTGCGCGCCGCCGCCGGGCTGAGGGCCCGGCTCGCGCTTACTTCTTCTCCGGCTCGCCCGGATTCGGCTGCTTGAACGGGAACGTGCCGAACATCGACTTCGCCTGATCCTGCATCTGCTCCTGCATCTTCACGAACATGTTCTTCGACTGCTCGATGTAGCTCGTCATCATCCCTTGCATCATCGGCGCCTGCATGTTCATGAACTGCGACCAGACTTCCGGATTCATCGCATTGTTGTCGTACAGGTTCTTCGACTGATCCGTGAGCTTGCTCTGGATATCGATGAACGCCTGGATGTTCTTTTCCAGGTACGTGCCCATCATGCCCTGCATCGCATGACCGTAGAAACGGATGATCTGCGACAGCATCGACGACGAGAACATCGGCACACCGCCGCTCTCTTCCTCGAGAATGATCTGCAACAGGATGCTGCGGGTCAGGTCCTCGCTGCTCTTCGCATCGATCACCTTGAAGTCTTCCTGTTCGAGCACCAGCTGCTTGACGTCGGTCAGCGTGATGTACGTGCTTGTCTCCGTGTCGTACAGCCGGCGGTTCGGATATTTCTTGATGAGCCGTTCAGCAGTCTTCTTTGTAGTAGTCATGTAACGCCTTTGAGCGCCAGCGAAGCGCAGTGACAACGCGCCGGGGCCCGCATGACATAGCCATGCAGCCCCCGGCGCGTACCCGAAACCATCCGAACCACGAGGCCTGCCGGCACGCGCCGGCAGGCCAGGTGGCTCAGCCCATATGCAGGCCGCCGTTCAGCGAGAAATCCGCCCCGGTCGAAAAACCGGATTCGTCCGACGCGAGCCACGCGACGATCGAACCGATTTCGTCCGGCGAACCGAGCCGGCGCACCGGAATGGTCGCGACGATCTTCTCGAGCACGTCCGGACGGATCGCTTTCACCATGTCCGTGCCGATGTAGCCCGGCGACACGGTGTTGACCGTCACGCCCTTGGTAGCCACTTCCTGCGCGAGCGACATCGTGAAACCATGGATGCCGGCCTTCGCGGTCGAGTAGTTCGTCTGGCCGAACTGGCCCTTCTGGCCGTTCACCGACGAGATGTTGATGATTCGGCCCCAACCGCGCTCGACCATCCCGTCGATCACCTGCTTCGTGACGTTGAAGAGGCTCGTGAGGTTGGTGTCGATCACGGCGGTCCAGTCTTCGTGCGTCATCTTGCGAAACACGACGTCGCGCGTGATGCCCGCATTGTTGACCAGCACGTCCACCTCGCCGAGTTCGGCCTTGACCTTTTCGAACGCCAGTTTCGTGGATTCCCAGTCGCCGACGTTGCCTTCCGATGCGACGAAGTCGTAGCCCAGCGCTTTCTGATCCTCGAGCCACTTCACCCGGCGCGGCGAATTCGGACCGCAGCCCGCGACCACCCGGAAACCGTCCTTGTGCAGGCGCTGGCAGATACTGGTGCCGATTCCGCCCATACCGCCCGTTACGTAAGCAATTCGCTGAGACATAAACCTCACTCCATTATCGTTTTGAGAAGCGCCGAGCGGCAACCTCTTTCCTCGCCTGCCTTCCTGCCGGGCCGCACCCGCCCGGGCGCGGCCCGCTCCGAACCGGCGTTACGGGCGTTCGACGGCCAGTGCGACGCCCATTCCGCCGCCGATGCACAGCGACGCGAGACCGCGTTTCGCATCGCGCTTCTGCATTTCGTACAGCAGCGTCACGAGAATCCGGCAGCCGGATGCGCCGATCGGATGGCCGATCGCGATCGCGCCGCCGTTCACGTTGACCTTCGACGTATCCCAGCCCATCTGCTGGTGCACGGCGAGCGCCTGCGCGGCGAACGCCTCGTTGATTTCCATCAGGTCGAGATCGCCCGGCGTCCAACCCGCCCGCTCGAGACAGCGGCGCGATGCCGGCACGGGACCGATGCCCATCACGCTCGGATCGACCCCCGCGTTCGCATACGCCTTGATGCGCGCAAGCGGCTTGAGGCCGAGCGCTTCCGCCTTCTTCGCCGACATCACGAGCACCGCGGCCGCGCCGTCGTTGAGACCGGACGCGTTGGCGGCCGTCACCGTGCCGTCCTTCGCAAACGCGGGCTTGAGGCCCGCCAGCGATTCCGCCGTCACGCCGTGGCGCACGAATTCGTCGGTTGCGAAGCGCAGCGGTTCGCCCTTGCGCTGCGGAATCTCGATCGGCACGATCTCGTCGTCGAAGCGGCCCGCCTTCTGCGCGGCTTCCGCCTTGTTCTGCGACAACGCGGCGAACTTGTCCTGATCCTCGCGGCTGATGCCGTACTCCTTCGCGACGTTCTCCGCCGTGATGCCCATGTGGTACTGGTTGTAGACGTCCCACAAGCCGTCGACGATCATGCTGTCGATCAGCTTCGCGTCGCCCATCCGGAATCCGTCGCGCGAACCCGGCAGCACGTGCGGCGCCGCGCTCATGTTTTCCTGGCCGCCCGCGATCACGATATCGGCATCGCCGGAAATGATGGCGTTGGCGGCGAGCATCACGGCTTTCAGTCCGGAGCCGCACACCTTGTTGATCGTCATGCCGGGCACCGCGCTCGGCAGACCCGCCTTGATCACCGCCTGACGCGCCGGGTTCTGACCCGAGCCCGCCGTCAGTACCTGGCCGAGGATCACTTCACTGACCTGTTCCGGCTTCACGCCGCCGCGCTCGAGCACGGCCTTGATCACTGCCGCGCCGAGGTCGGGCGCCGCGATCTTCGCGAGGGAACCGCCGAATTTGCCGACCGCGGTGCGCGCGGCCGATACGATCACTACGTCAGTCATTTCACTATCCTCCGGGCTTGAGCGGCGCGACGCGCCACGACCCGCCCTGTTAAAAATCCCTACCGGAGAGGCGTAGAGCGTGCGCCGCCTTCCGGGATTCGTCAATCGCGTTGCAACACATAACGGCCCGGCGCCGGCTCGATCACCGGGAATTCCGCGGAGCCGGGCGCGCGCGGCTTCACCTTGCGGCCGCCATGCGCATCGAGCCAGTCGGTCCACTCTGGCCACCAGCTGCCCGGATGCTCGGTTGCGCCGTCGAACCACTCGCCGGCCGTTGCGGACAGCGATTTCGCGTCGGCGCCGTGGCTCCAGTAGCTACGCTTCTTCTTCGCGGGCGGATTGATCACCCCCGCGATATGGCCGGACGCGCCGAGCACGAATCTGAGCGGCCCCGTCAGCAGCGACGTGGACGCATACGCGGTCTGCCACGGCACGATGTGGTCGTCGCGCGAGCCGTAGATGAAGGTCGGCACATCGATCCGCGACAGGTCCACCGGCTCGCCGCACACCGTCAGCGCGCCGGGTTCGCGCAACTGATTCTCGAGATAGGTATGGCGCAGGTACCACGCGTACATCGGCCCCGGCAGATTCGTCGAGTCGCCGTTCCAGTACAGCAGGTCGAACGGCGCCGGCGTGCGGCCCTTCAGATAGTTGTCGACCACGTAGTTCCATACGAGATCGTTCGGCCGCAGGAACGAAAACGTGTTGGCGAACTCGACCCCGTGCATCAACCCCGGCTTGCCGCCGTTCTTGCCGCCGATGGTCTGCTCGCGCATCTGCACATGTGCCTCGTTCACGAATACGTCGAGCACGCCCGTGTCGGTGAAGTCGAGCATCGCGGTGAGCAGCGTCATCGATGCCGCCGGGTGTTCGCCGCGCGCGGCCAGGACCGCGAGCGCGGTGGCGAGCATCGTGCCGCCGACGCAGAAGCCGAGCGTGTTGATCTGCTCGCGACCGCTGATCTGCCTGACCGTGTCGATGGCCGCCAGCAGCCCCTCGTCGATGTAGTCGTCCCAGGTCTTGTGGGCGACCGATGCATCGGCGTTGCGCCACGACACCAGATAGACCTGATGGCCGCTCGACAGCGCGTGCGCGACGAGCGAATTCTCGGGCTGCAGGTCGAGGATATAGAACTTGTTGATGCACGGCGGCACGATGAGAAGCGGCCGTTCGTAGACGGTCGCCGTCAACGGCTTGTACTGGATCAGCTGGATCAGATCGTTCTCGTAGACGACCGCGCCCTCGGTGCTCGCGAGATTCTTGCCGACGACGAACTGCGATTCGTCGGTCTGCGAGATCTTGCCGCGCTGCAGATCGCCGAGCAGGTTCAGCAGACCGAGCCGCAGGCTCTCGCCCTGGGTTTCGATCAGGTTCTTCTGCGCTTCGGGATTCAGCGCCAGAAAGTTGCTGGGCGCGGCAGCGGCGGTCCACTGCTGGACCGTGAAGCGAATCCGCTCGCGCGTCTTCGGATCGGTCTCGAGCGCATCGGCCAGTTCCTGAAGATAGCGCGCGTTCAGCAGATACCACGCGGCCGTGAACGCATGCGCGGGCGACGCCTTCCAGGCGTCCGCGCTGAACCGGCGATCCTTCAGTTCGGGCGCTTCGAGTGTCGCGGCCGTCACCTGCCGGACCAGTTCGACGCATTCGCGCGAGTAGTCGGCCTGCAGGCGCTTGAGGCGTTCGGGCGGAATCGCCGCGACCGGCAGCTTCAGCCCCGCGAACGGCGACGCGGCGGCGGACCAGTCGGGCAACTGCGGCATCTGGAACGGAAACGGCGCGGAAAACGGCACCGCTCCGAACGGCGACGGCGCGGCGGCGGGCCCCGCCGCCGCGCGCGCGGGATCCGCGAAGCGGCTCCACGCGCCCAGCCAGGCCTCGAACATCTGCTGCATCGGCTGTGCTGCCGTACCGGCGGGCGAGTGGCCCTGGGGTGTATCCGTGTGAGGGGACGTCGACGAAGTTTTCGGTGCTGTCATACCTGCGTTACCGGTGGTACCTGGGCGGTGTTCCTGAAAATCCTGCTCGAGCCGCGCAATGTCAACAACCCTGTAAGCGGCCCGATGAGCGGGGCCGTCATGCTCTGGAGTGTTCCCTCCAGATTCTGCCGCAGTGCGGTAGTTTTATCATTATCGTTTTCCCCATGTGAAGCGCCGCATCAAACCGCGATCGCGCCGGGTGGCAAGATAATCGTCTCTAAACAGGCAATGCCCGGCGGAACGGACGTCTCCGGGAAATCGATTAACGACCGCAGTTTAAGCGATACGCCGCTGAAAATCGAACTGGGCAGCGCAGCAAAAATATCCTTTAAACCCTGTTGAAAATCGCAACAAAATCGCCGGATTGAAGCGCGTTTCAGTCGGTCAGCCAGATCATCGCGGCCATCCGGCCCGTCACGCGGTCGCGCCGGTACGAATAAAAGCGTGCCGGCTCGGTGACCGTGCAGGCATCCCCGCCGCCGATCCGCGTGATGCCGATGCGCGCGAGACGCACGCGTGCGAGCGCATAGAGATCCGCCAGGTATTTGCCCGGCGCGTCCGCCTTTTCTCGGAATGCGCGCGCCGTCGCGACATGGTCGACCAGCGGCGCCGCATCGAGAAACGCCTCGCGCACGTCGGGCCCGACCTCGAACATCGCGGGGCCGATCGCGGGGCCGAGATAGGCGTGCAGGCCGTCGACCGACCCGCCGGCAAGCGACGCCACCCGCTGCGCCGTCTGCTCGACGATGCCCGACGCGAGCCCGCGCCAACCGGCGTGCGCCGCCCCCACCGCCCGGCCCGCCTCGTCGCACAGCAGGACCGGCATGCAGTCGGCCACCATCACCACGCACACGGCGCCGGGCACGCACGTGACGCTCGCATCGGCGCGCGTCGCCGGCGCGCCGGGGTCGGCGGCCAGCGCCGCCACTACCTCGTCGGCCTGCACGATGCGGCTGCCGTGGATCTGTTCGAGCCACGCGGCCTGCGGCTGCCCGGTGAGCGCGAGCAGCCGCGCGCGGTTCGCGTCGACATGCGCGGGATCGTCGCCGGTATGCCGGCCCAGATTCATGCCGCCCGCCTGCCCCGCTCCGTCATGCCAGCGGCCATACGGAGGCTCGCTGACGCCGCCGTTGCGCGTCGAGATCAGCGCGCGCACGCGCGGCGAAACCCGCCAGTCGGGTTGCAGGCAGTCGGCCTGCGTGAGGGCGGGCAACATCGTCATGGTCGGTCAATCCTCGTCGTCATCGGAAAGCGGCATTCCCTCGTCGTAAGCGCCGCCGAACTCATCGTCATAGACCGCGTCCCCGTCGTCGAATTCCGCATCGTCGCCACCGAAGCCAAGCGCCTCGATCAGCGCGGCGATATCGTCCGGCAGCGGACAGCGCCATTGCATCGTGCGCCCCGTCACCGGATGCACGAGACCGAGCCGCCACGCGTGCAGCGCCTGCCGCGCGAAGCCGTCCGGCAGCGGCGCGACGGAGCGCTTGCCGCGTGCGCGGCCGTACACCGGATCGCCGAGCAGCGGATGGCCAATGTGCGCGCAATGCACGCGGATCTGGTGCGTGCGGCCTGTTTCGAGGTCGCACTGGATCGCCGACACCGGCTGACGTTGCCACAAGGTCGTGTCAACCGTGCGGAAGTGCGTGCGCGCGGGTTTGCCCGACGCGCCCGTCACGACCGCCATGCGCGTGCGCTCGCGCGGATCGCGGCCGATCGGCGCATCGATCGTGCCCGCTTCGGACATCTGCCCCCACACGAGCGCGAAGTAGCGCCGCTTGACCGTGCGCGCCTGCAGCTGGCGCACCAGATCGGTTTGCGCGGCGAGCGTGCGCGCGACCACCATCAGTCCCGAGGTTTCCTTGTCGAGCCGGTGCACGATACCGGCGCGCGGCAGGCCCGCGGCCGCCGCGCCGTAGCGGTGCAGCAGCCCGTTGAGCAGCGTGCCGCTCCAGTTGCCCGCCGCCGGATGCACGACCATGCCGGCGGGCTTGTTGATGACGACGAGCGCGTCGTCCTCGTAGAGGATCGACAGCGGCACCGGCTCGGGGGTAAAGGCGAGTTGCTCGGGTAGCAGATCGGGCAGCAGCTCGATCGTCGCGCCGAGCGGCACCGGCTGGCGGATCTTCGCGGGCTCGCCGTCGATGCGCACCCGCTGCGCGTCGATCCAGCTCTGCAGGCGGCTACGGGAAAACTCGGGGAAAAGTTGCGCGAGCGCCTTGTCGAGCCGCTCCCCCGCGAGCGCGGGCGGCACTTCGACGACGCGCGGCGCATCGTCGGCATCGGCAGCCGGCCGCGCCGCACGCGCATCCAGCGCATCGCTCGTCAGATCGTCGTCGAGCGAATCACTGGAAGGAGCGTCGGACGCGCTGGCGCTTGGGCTATAATCGTCGCGATTTGACGTGCCCGCTTGGGCATTCAACGAACTTGAACGGGTCATTTAGACTGGGTCACCGAGATTTAAAGCTAGGAATGCGAGCCCTCTTCACCATGATGAATTCGACCAAACGTACGGCAAAACCTGTGGCCGTCTGGGCTGCGCTGGCTTCGGCCGCCGCCCTGATAGCGGGCTGCCACGGCCTGCCACAGAAGACCGATGAAACGGCGACCTGGGCGAACAACAAATTATACTCAGAGGCTCAGGATGCGTTGTCGGGCGGCGACTGGGGCAAGTGCGCGAAGTACTTCGAATCGCTGCAGGGCCGCGACCCGTTCGGTCATTTCGCGCAGCAAGCGCAGATCAACGTAGCGTACTGCAACTGGAAGGATAATGAGCTGGCGGCCGCCGATCAGGCCGTCGACCGCTTCATTCAGCTGCACCCGGATCATCCCGACATCTCGTACGCGTACTACCTGAAGGGCATGATCCACTTCAACGACGATCTCGGCCTGTTCGGCCGCTTCTCGGGCCAGGACATGAGCGAGCGCGATCCGCAGGCGCTGCGCGAGTCGTACGACGCGTTCAAGATCGTGGTCGATCGTTATCCGAAGAGCAAGTATGCGCCGGACGCCGCCGCGCGGATGCGCTACATCGTCAACGCGCTGGCGTCGCACGAAGTGCACGCGGCCGACTACTACTATCGTCGCGGCGCGTATGTAGCGGCCATCAACCGCGCGCAGCTCGCAATCAAGGAATACAAGAGCGCGCCCGCGATCGAGGATGCGCTGCACATCATGATGCTGTCGTACAACAGGCTGAATCAGCCGCAGCTGGCCGACGACACCAAGCGCGTGCTCGCGTCGACCTTCCCCGACAGCCCGTACGTCACGGGCCACGCTCGCCCGGGTGCGAAGAAATCGTGGTGGCAGTTCTGACCCGCGCCCCATCCGGCGACTGAAAAACAAAAACCCGGCCGTAGCGGCCGGTTTTTTTATTGGCGGCAGGCTTTGGCCGTTGCCCGCGCCGCTCAGACTTCCTCGGTCTCCGCCTCGGCCGTCCGGCGTTCGGCGAAGAACTCGCGCACCACGTCGATCTCGCGGGTTCGCTTGAACGGCGGAAGACTCTGCCAGATGCGCCGGCCGTAGGGCTTGTCGACGAGCCGCGTATCGCAGATCATCAGCACGCCGCGATCCGTCTCCGCGCGGATCAACCGTCCCGCGCCCTGCTTCAGCGTGATCACCGCCTGCGGCAGCTGGTGCGCCGCGAACGGGCTCAGGCCTTTCTTCGTCAACGCTTCGAGCCGCGCCGCCAGCACCGGATCGTCGGGCGGCGCGAACGGCAGCTTGTCGATCACGACCAGCGACAGTGCGTCGCCGCGCACGTCGACACCTTCCCAGAAGCTTTGGCTGCCGACCAGGATCGCGTTGCCGTATGCGCGGAACCGGTCGAGCAGTTCGGTCCGGCTCGCATCGCCCTGCACCAGCAGCGGCGTATTCCACCCGCGCGACGCAATCAGGTCGCGCAGCTTGTTCGCGATCCGGTCGACCGCGCGCAGCGTCGTGCACAGCATGAATACCCCGCCTCCGGCCGCCTCGATCGCGGGCAACGCCGCCTCGAACACCGCATCCGTGAACGCGGGCGACGACGGCTGCGGCAGATTGCGCGGCACGTACAGCAGGCCCTGGGTCGAATAGTCGAACGGGCTCGCCAGTGTCATCGAGCGGCGCGCATTGAGGCCCATCTGCGCCGCGTAATGCGTGAAATCGCCCCGCACCGAGAGGGTCGCGGACGTGAAGATCCAGGCGCGCGGCACGCCCGCGCGCTGCTTCGCGAAAATCGGCGCGACCGACAGCGGGGTCTCGTGCAACTGCACCGTGTGCGAAAACACCTCGACCCAACGCACTTTTTCATTGGGATCGTCCGCGCGCTTCGCGTCGCCGCCGGCATCCCGGGCGGCCTCGGCGTCGGCGGCTTCCCGCTGCGCGTCGGGTGCGATCCAGCCCGCGAGCAGGTCTTGCAGCTCGCGCGCGCGGCGCAGGCACGCGCCGATCGATTCGGCCCGCTCCGCCTGCCCGGACAGCGCCGCCGCGAGCGCATCGAGCGCGGCTTCGAGTCCGTCGAGCGCACCGAACAGCGGATGATCGTCGGCCAATTGCCCGAGCGACACGCGCACTACGGCATCGTCGCCGAACGCGAGCCGCACGTCGCGTGTCGCACGCTCCAGCGCACCGCCGAGCTTCACCCATTCGACGGCATCGCGTGCGTGACTCAGGCCTTCCGCCACCGCATCGCGCGCCAGTTCGAGGATCTGCGTGGTGGACAGCGTCTCGCCGAAAAAAAGCGTGGCCGTCTCGGGCAGCTGGTGCGCTTCGTCGAAAATGACCGTGTTCGCGCTCGGCAGCAGCTCGGCCATACCGGTGTCGCGCAGCATGATGTCGGCGAAGAACAGGTGGTGATTGACGACCACGATGTCCGCCTGCTGCGCGTCGCGGCGCGCCTGCATCACGAAGCACTCCTTGTAGTGCGGGCACTCCTGACCGAGGCAGTTGTCGCGAGTCGAGGTAACCATCGACCAGACCGGCGCCGTTTCCGGCACGCTCGCCAGTTCGGCCTTGTCGCCGCTGCGCGTGATTTTCGCGAAACGGACGATTTCCTGCAGATACGCGGTGTCCTGACGGGACGGCAGACGGCCGTTATCGGCCGTTCGCTGCAGATAGTAGTGGCACAGGTAATTCGCGCGCCCCTTCAGCATCGCGACCGTCACCGGCACCGCGAGCGCGTCGCGCACCGTCGGGATGTCGCGCTGGAACAGCTGATCCTGAAGGTGCTTCGTACCGGTCGACACGATCACCTTGCCGCCCCACAGCATCGCCGGCACCAGATACGCATAGGTCTTGCCGGTGCCCGTGCCGGCCTCGACGATCAGCGTGTTGTCGGCCTGCTCGTCGCCGGCTTCGGCGACGGGCGACGCATCGCTGCCGCCTGCGGCATCGCCCGGCAGGCGGCGCGCGGGACGCTTGCGCGTGTCGAACATCTCGGGTTCGGGCATCAGCTTGCCCGACGCCTCCATCGCGGCGGCGACGGCGCGCGCCATGTCGATCTGCGACGCGCGCGGACGATAGCCGTCAAGCACGCGCGCCAGCAGCCCCCCGTCGCCAAAGATGGCGTCGAGTTCGTTGATGCGTTTCGTGCTCGGCGTATACGCCCCGTCGACAGGCGTGCGTGAACGCGCGGCGGACGAATCGTCGCGCTGCGCGTCGGAAGTGGCATCAAGCGGTGAATTCAAGGCAAGCGGTTCCTAGGTGTCCGGTGCCCGCCGCGGCACCGGCGCTTGCCAGGCCGCGCTCAGGCGCGCTTATCCGGTTGGAGCTGCGATTGCAGCATGATGATTTTGTCTTTGGCCAGCAGCTTTTCTTTTTTCAGCCGGTGCAGCGCCAGGTCGTCAATGTCGGAACGGCCTTCCTTCAGCTCGATTTCGCGGGCGAGCTGACTGTGCAGCTCCTGCAACGAGACCAACCGATTGTGCAACTCTTGTTGCGTGTCCGCATAACGGGTTTGCATACTCGCCTCCTCACTAAGACAGCGCACGCCCGCGACGGCCGTGCGCCTGAGACTGCTTTCCGAATCGACCACCCACGCGTGCGCGTTACTGCCCCTGCTGCTGCTTTTGCTGTGCCTTCTCGGCGGCCTGCCGCTGCCGCTCCTCGACGTCCGCCTTGTGCTGCGCGGCGGCCTGCTGCTTCTGGTCATAGCGCTGGGCATTGTCCGCCCGTTCCTGCGCCTTCTGCGCACCCTGCGCGCGCGCATCGTCCAGCTTGCGCTGGAAGTCGGCCTGCTTCTGGCCGTATGCCTGCTGGTTCGCTGCCCGCTGCGGCCCCTCGGCGTCGCGCTCCGCGCGCTTCAGCGCATTTTGCTGCTGCTTGTCCTGGTAGGCCGCCGAATTCGCCGCCTCGTTCGCCGCGCGCTGCGGCGCATCCGCCTGCTGCTGCGCCTGCTTCAGCGCCAGCTGCTGGTCACGCTGCTGCGCGCGCACCGCGCGTTGCTCGTCGTCGAGCGCCAGCTGCTGCTCGCTGATGCTCGAGCGCTCGTCGCGCATCGTGTCGCGGGCTTTGTTCAGACAATAGTTGACGAAGAACTTGCTGTAGCAATCGTGCTGGGCCACGGCATAACGATAATCGTTTTCTGCCGAGCGCTGATTGAGCACTTTTTGACGCGTGTCGAAATTCGTGTCGTCGGCCGGCGCGGCGATCGCTCCCGAGGCCGGCGCGGCATCCGGCGCCTGCGCGCGGGCGGTCACGACCGGAAGAGACAACGCAGCAGCAAGCGCGGCGGCAAGCGCGACAAGGGGGAAGCGGGAAGTTGGCAACGTCGTAGGAAAGCTGCGGGACATGTGTCAAATTCTATCACCCCGCGGATGGGCGCTTTCGCATTTATGGCAAAATGCCCCGCTCCATTCACCCGCCCCCATCCGGCTCGATGGTCCAGACAGCCGGCCCGGGCGCTTTCAGCAGGCCGTAGACGCACATCACGACATGACGGAAACCGTAGCACTCAAGATCGTCCAGCGCATCGCCACCGAACTGACTGTTCAACCCCGCCAGGTCGCCGCGGCGGTGCAACTCCTCGATGAAGGCTCCACCGTTCCGTTCATCGCCCGCTACCGGAAGGAAGTGACGGGCAATCTGGACGACACGCAGCTGCGCCACCTGGAAGAGCGCCTGCTGTACCTGCGCGAACTCGAAGACCGCCGCGCAACGATCCTCGCCAGCATCGACGAGCAAGGTAAGCTGACGGACGAATTGCGCACGGCCATCGACGCCGCCGACAGCAAGCAGGTGCTCGAGGATCTGTATCTGCCCTACAAACCCAAACGCCGCACCCGGGCTCAGATCGCCCGAGAAGCGGGGCTCGATCCGCTCGCACAGGCGCTGCTCGCGAATCCGCTGCTCGATCCGCAGACGGAGGCTGCCGCCTACGTCGACGCCGACAAGGGCGTCGCCGACGTGAAGGCCGCGCTCGACGGCGCGCGCGACATCCTGTCCGAACAATTCGGCGAAACGGCCGACCTGCTCGGCAAGCTGCGCGACTATCTGTTCAACCAGGGCATCGTGTCGTCGGCCGTCGTGGAAGGCAAGGAAACCGAGGAAGGCGAGAAATTCCGCGATTACTACGACTATTCGGAAACCCTCAAGACCGTGCCGTCGCACCGCGCGCTCGCCCTGTTCCGCGGCCGCAACGCCGGCGTGCTGACGGTCAAGCTGGGGCTTGGCGAGGAGCTCGACGCGCAGGTTCCGCATCCGGGCGAAGCGATGATCGCCCGACAAGTCGGGATCGCGAACCAGAACCGACCCGCCGACAAATGGCTCTCCGACGTCTGCCGCTGGTGCTGGCGCGTGAAGATTCAGCCGCATATCGAGACCGAGCTGCTCACCCAGCTGCGCGAAACCGCCGAGCATGAGGCGATCCGCGTATTCGCCCGCAACCTGAAGGATCTGCTGCTGGCCGCGCCGGCCGGCCCGAAGGCCGTGATCGGCCTCGATCCGGGGCTGCGCACCGGCGTGAAGGTCGCGGTCGTCGATCGCACCGGCAAGGTGCTCGCCACCGACACGATCTATCCGCACGAGCCGCGCCGCGACTGGGACGGCTCGCTCGCAAAGCTCGCCCGGATCGCCGCGCAGACGCAGGCTGAGCTCATCAGCATCGGCAACGGCACCGCATCGCGCGAGACCGACAAGCTCGCGAGCGAGCTGATCGCGAAGCATCCCGAGCTCAAGCTGCAGAAGATCGTCGTGTCGGAAGCCGGCGCATCGGTGTACTCGGCGTCCGAAATGGCCGCGAAGGAATTCCCGGATCTCGACGTAACGCTGCGCGGCGCCGTCTCGATCGCTCGCCGTCTGCAGGATCCGCTCGCCGAACTCGTGAAGATCGAGCCGAAGGCGATCGGCGTCGGCCAATACCAGCACGACGTGAACCAGCGCGAGTTGGCCCGCTCGCTCGACGCGGTCGTCGAGGATTGCGTGAACGCGGTCGGCGTCGACGCGAACACCGCGTCGGTGGCGCTGCTCGCGCGCGTGTCTGGCCTGAACGCGACGCTCGCGCGCAACATCGTCGACTATCGCGACGCGAACGGCCCGTTCCCGTCGCGCGACCACCTGCGCAAGGTGCCGCGCCTCGGCGACAAGACCTACGAACAGGCCGCCGGCTTCCTGCGGATCAATAGCGGCGACAACCCGCTCGACCGTTCCTCGGTCCACCCGGAGGCGTATCCGGTCGTCGAGCGGATGCTCGCGAAGATCCAGAAGCGCATCGACGACGTGCTCGGCAACCGTGACGCGCTGTCGGGCCTGTCGCCCGCCGAATTCGTCGACGAGCGGTTCGGCCTGCCGACCGTGCGCGACATCCTCGCCGAACTCGAAAAACCGGGTCGCGATCCCCGTCCCGAGTTCAAAACGGCCACTTTCCGCGACGGCGTCGAGAAAGTGTCGGATCTCGAACCCGGCATGATGCTGGAAGGCGTAGTGACCAACGTCGCGGCGTTCGGCGCGTTCGTCGACATCGGCGTACACCAGGACGGCCTCGTCCACGTGTCGGCCATGTCGACGAAGTTCATCAAGGATCCGCACGAAGTCGTGAAGGCGGGCCAGGTGGTCAAGGTGAAGGTGCTCGAGGTCGACGTGAAGCGGCAGCGGATCGCGCTCACGATGCGGCTCGACGACGAAGCGGCGCCAGGCGGCCGCAGCGGCGGCGCGCAGGATCGCGGCAGCATGCGCGGCAACGGGGGCGGCAGCCCGCGCCCGCAACGTTCCCGCGAGCCGGAAGCGGCCGGCGCGATGGCCGCGGCGTTCGCGAAGCTCAAGCAGCGCTGAGCCTGGCCGTCAGCGCCCGCGCCACGAAAAAGCCCGCCGTCACGGCGGGCTTTTTTACAGGTCGCAGCGGTATGTACACCGCTGCTTCGATGACGGGAGACCGCCGCGCGCTCGACGCTCGATATCGGAACCTGGCCGATGGCGGCCGACTCGACAAGGCCGAACGCCCTGCCCGACAAGCATGCGAACGAGCCGTCGCCCGTTCGCGTCGATCCTTCGAGCGCGCCGCGCTCAGATCTCGATCTTCGTCCCCAGTTCCACGACGCGATTGGCCGGGATGGCAAAGAAGTCGGTCGGCTTCGCGGCGTTCTGGTGCATCCACGCAAACACGCGCTCGCGCCAGATCGACATGCCGGGCAGATGCGTCGGCACCACCGTCTCGCGGGCCAGGAAAAACGACGTGTCCATCAGCTCGAAGGTCATGTCGTAGGTACGGCCCACTTCTTCGAGCACCGCCTTCACGTCCGGCGTCTCGTTGAAACCGTATTCGGCCTTCGCGATGTAGAGCCCGCCGCCCGCCTCCTGCACGGTGAGGCGCTCCTCGTCCCGGACATAGGGAATGTCGCGCGTCACGAACGTGAGGAAGATCGTCCGCTCGTGCAGCACCTTGTTGTGCTTCAGGTTGTGCAGCAGGCTGACCGGCACGAGCTTGTCGTTGCCCGTCAGGTAGATCGCCGTGCCCGACACGCGATGCGGCGGATGCGCGAGCAGCCCCTGCAGGAACGGCGTCAGCGGAATACCGTCGGCAGCCGTGCGCTCCTTGACGATATGCCGCCCCTTGTACCAGGTCATCAGCAGGAAGAACAGCAGCGCGCCGATGCCGAGCGGCAGCCAGCCGCCCTGCGCGACCTTCAGCAGGTTCGCGCCGAAGAAGCCCAAATCGATGATCATGAACACGCCGATGATGAACCCCACCAGCAATCGGTTCCAGTTCCAGACCTTCACCATCACGACGCAGGCCAGCACGGTGGTGATCACCATCGTCGCCGTCACCGCGATGCCGTAGGCCGCCGCGAGGCTGTCCGACGTCCTGAAGCCGATCACGATGCACAGGATCACGAACAGCAGCAGCCAGTTCACGACCGGCACGTAGATCTGCCCGATCGCCAGCTCCGACGTATGCAGCACCTTCATGCGCGGCACGTAGCCGAGCTGGATCGCCTGACTCGTAAGCGAATAGGCACCGGAGATCACCGCCTGCGACGCGATCACCGTCGCTACCGTCGACAGTACGACGAGCGGCAGCAGCGCCCATTGCGGCGCGAGCAGGTAGAACGGATTCTCGATCGCTTTCGGATCCTGGATCAGCAGCGCGCCCTGGCCGAAATAGTTCAGCACGAGCGAAGGCATCACGAGCACGTAGGCGGCGAGCCGGATCGGCCGCGCGCCGAAGTGGCCCATGTCCGCGTACAGCGCCTCCGCGCCCGTCAGCACGAGCACGACGGAGCCGAGCACGACGTACGCCTGCAGCACGTGCTCCGACATGAATGAAAATGCGTAGTACGGATTGATCGCGGCCATGATGGTCGGCACGCGCACGATGTGATACACGCCCAGCACCGCGATCGTGATGAACCACAGCACCATGATCGGGCCGAACAGTTTGCCCACCGTCGCGGTGCCGTGACGCTGGATCCAGAACAGCGCGATCAGGATCACGATCGTGATCGGCAGAACCAGATGCGACAACTGCGGCGTCGCAATCTCGAGCCCTTCGACCGCCGACATCACCGAAATGGCCGGCGTGATCACCGCGTCGCCGTAGAACATGCAGGCGCCGAAGATGCCGAGCGCCATCAGGAAGCCCGTCATGCGCTTTCTCGGATCGAGCGGCCGCAGCGCCAGCGCCATCAGCGCGAGCACGCCGCCTTCGCCGTTGTTGTCGGCGCGCATCACGAACAGCACGTACTTGACGCCGACGACGAGGATGATGGCCCAGAACAGCAGCGAGATCACCCCGAGAATCGAACCTTGCGTGAGAGGAATGCCGTGGGAAGGGCTGAACGCCTCTTTGAGGGAGTACAGCGGGCTGGTGCCGATGTCCCCGAAGACCACACCGATTGCGGCTATCGCTAGCGATTGCAGAGAATGCTGGCGCGTGGACGAGTGGTTCGTGTCGGTCATAAAAGCGTAGTAAATCCGTTCTGGGGTCGGAAAAAACGAGCGCTATTCTAACTGGGCACGCAAAAATGCCGCCTTTCGGTGTTGTCAACGCACCACGTGCGGCGGCAAGCCCAGTGTAGCATGGGCCCCCCGGTACACCCCTGCTCTGGGGCGCCATGATAGCCGCGCAACGATGACGTGCCTATCGGTTTCGCTCCGCCCCGCGCGCCGCCGTAAAAAAGCCGAAAAAAAACGGCGCCTGAAAGACGCCGTTTTTCGTGTCGACTTTACGGGAGGCTTACTTGCCCGCGCCGTCTTCGCGCTGCGCGTTGCCGCGCTTGATCCACGCGCCGAGATTGTGCGGCCGGACCGTATCCCATTCCTCGAACGGCTGGTGAATCCACGGATTCGTCGGCAGATACTGGACATGGTAATCCGGCTTCACCTTCGAGCAACCCTTGTACCAGAGCACAGCCGAGCGCACGGCGGTGATCGCCGGGTAGCGCTCTTTCAGATGCTGCTGGACGCGCGCGAGCGTCACGCCCGAATCGACCAGATCGTCGACCAGCAGCACGTTGCCCGACAGTTCGCCGCGCGTCATCGTGATGTATTGCGCGATGTCGAGATCGCCCTGCTCGTGGCCGGCAGCCTCGCGGTACGAACTCGTCGCGAGAATCGCGAGCGGCAGGTCGTAGATGCGCGACAGCTGATCGCCGACGCGCAGGCCGCCGCGGGCGAGGCACAGGATCTTGTCGAACTTCCAGCCCGAGTCGTGCACGGCGAGCGCCAGCAACTCGATAAGGCGGTGGTATTCGTCCCAGCCCACCCAGAGGTTCTTCTCGTCGTTACGCGGATCGGACATCACGATCGCAGGGATGTTGTTTTGCGTCATCGAAGCCTTACACCTTGAACGGGTGGCGCAGCAGGATCGTTTCGTCGCGATCCGGGCCCGTGGACACCATATCGACCGGCACGCCGGCCACTTCCTGGATACGCGTCAGGTAAGCGCGCGCATTCGCGGGCAACGCATCCCACGACTTGATGCCGACCGTGCTTTCCTTCCAGCCGCCGAAGGTCTCGTAGACCGGCTCGCAACGCGCCACCTCGGCCGCGCCGCGCGGCAGGATGTCGAGATCCTTGCCGTCGATCTTGTAGCCGACGCACAGCTTCACTTCGTCGAGGCCGTCGAGCACGTCGAGCTTCGTCATGCAGAGACCCGACACGCCGTTGATCTGGATCGAGCGGCGCAGTGCGGCCGCGTCGAGCCAGCCGGTACGGCGCGGACGGCCCGTGACCGAGCCGAATTCCTTGCCGACGTTCGCCAGCGTGACGCCAACCTGATCCTGACGCTTGGGGTTGTCCGCATCGTACAGCTCGCTCGGGAACGGACCCGCGCCGACGCGCGTGCAATACGCCTTCGTGATGCCGAGGATGTAGTTGAGCTTCTGCGGACCGACGCCCGCGCCCGCCGATGCCGCGCCCGCCACGCAGTTGCTCGACGTGACGAACGGATAGGTACCGTGATCGATATCGAGCAGCGTGCCCTGCGCGCCTTCGAACAGCAGGTTGTTGCCTGCATTGTTCACGTCGTACAGGCGGCGCGACACGTCCGTTACCATCGGCTTCAGACGGTCGGCATAGCCGAGCATCGTATCGAGCGTGGCCTGGAAATCGACCGCCGCGCCGCCGAGGTACTGGGTCAGCACGAAATTGTGGAAATCGAGGTTGTCGCGCAGGCGGTCGGCGAAGGTCTTCGCATCGAACAGATCCTGCACGCGCAGCGCACGGCGGCCGACCTTGTCTTCGTAGGCCGGACCGATGCCGCGGCCCGTCGTGCCGATCTTGCCCGCGCCGCGGCGCGCTTCGCGCGCCTGGTCGATCGCGATGTGATACGGGAGGATCAGCGTGGCGGCTTCGGAGATGAACAGGCGATCCTGGACCTTGAGGCCCGCGTCTTCCAGTTCGCCGATTTCCTTGAACAGCGCCTCCGGCGACAGCACCACACCGTTGCCGATGTAGCAGGCGACGCCTTCACGCATGATGCCCGACGGGATGAGGCGCAAGATGGTTTTCTTGCCGCCGATGATGAGGGTGTGGCCGGCGTTGTGACCGCCTTGGAAACGCACAACGCCTTGAGCGTGGTCCGTCAGCCAGTCGACGATCTTGCCCTTGCCTTCATCACCCCATTGAGTACCCACGACGACGACGTTGCGCCCGGGAGTCACGTTCACTGCGCTGGCAGACATGTTGATTTGATAGCTGGTTAAAAACGTATTCTACCTATGTTCGCCGCCGGTTCCGAATTTTTCCGTTTCGCTTCAACGATGTGGAACGCTAAAAGACCGGCGGAGCCTCGCGTCAGCGGGGTTCGACGACCCAGGCGCCGGCCTGTTCGACCAGCGCGCGATCGCACGCGAACTCGTCGAGGACATGATCGTGCCCCGGGAGGGCCTGGATCACCACCTCGCCCGCATCGCGCAATGCGGCGACCGCCGCGCGCAGCGCGTCGTCCTGCTTCCACGGCGCGAGGATCGCGGCGCCGCGCGCCTCGATCGGCGAGATCCGCGCGATTTCGCGCAGATCCAGCGAGAAGCCGGTCGCCGGGCGAGCCCGACCGTAGGCCTGGCCGACGTGATCGTAGCGGCCGCCGCGCGCGACCGCGTTCGGCACGCCATCGACGTAGGCCGAGAACATCGCGCCGCTGTGGTACGCGTAACCGCGCAGATCCGCGAGGTCGATCGCCACTTCGGCGTTCGTCACCTGCGCGGCGAGCTGCGCGAGGTCGTCGAGCGCCCGGGTGATTTCCGGCAGCGCCGGCAGCAGCCGGCGCGCATCGTCGAGCACCGACGCATCGCCGTAGAGACGCGGCAGCGCCCGCAGCGCCGCGCGGGTATCCGGGCTCAGATCGTCGGTCAGTTCGTTCAGCAGCGGCACGTCCTTGCCCGCGAGCGCATCGTACAGCGCCTCGCCGCGCGCGGCCGCGGCCGCGTCGCGCGAGAACAGCGCGCCCAGTACGCCGGCGTGGCACAGGTCGAGGCGGATTTTCGTCAGACCAGCGAGATGCAGCGCATCGAGCATCAGCTGCTGGATTTCGAGATCTGCCTCGAGGCCCGCGTGGCCGTAGATTTCGGCGCCGATCTGGATCTGTTCGCGCGTCGCGTGCAGACCGCGCGGACGGGTATGCAGCACGTTGCCGGCATAGCACAGGCGGGTCACGCCCTGGCGGTTCAGCAGATGCGCGTCGATGCGTGCAACCTGCGGCGTGATGTCGGCACGCAGGCCGAGCGTGCGGCCCGACAACTGGTCGACGAGCTTGAAGGTACGCAGCCGCAAATCGGCACCGCCGCTCGTCAGCAGCGACTCGAGATACTCGAGCAGCGGCGGCATGACCATTTCATAGCCATATGCGCGGAAGCGGTCGAGCAGCCTGCGGCGCAGTTCCTCGATCTTGCGCGCTTCCGACGGCAATACATCGGCGATATTCTCGGGAAGTAACCAGGTCGACATCGTTGCGGTCCTACGACGGGAAACACGGCGCGCGGCGGCGCGCCTCGGATTGACTCGGAAAAACGGGCGACCCGGACTCACGGATCCGGGAAGCGAAACAGGGAAACCACCGACGAACGGCGCGGCCGCCCGGATCAGGTGGCGAGCAGCAGCAGCGCCAGCCCGATCACCATGACGATCAGCCCGCCGATCCGAATGTGATGCGGGGGCCGTTCCGCTATTCTACGAAACGTGTCGCGCCAGGCGACCGGAAACACGAAGGGAAAGATCCCTTCGATAATCAGCATCAGCGCAAGCGCAAGCAGTAACGAGCCGGCCAGATCCATGCAATCGACAGCGCCGCGCGACGCGGCGCCCCTTGTGCGTCAATGTTTGCGGGGAGCGGCTGCCGGCGTCGCGGCGCCGCCCGTCGGGCTGCGCATGAAGCGGAAGAACTCGCTGTCGGGATCGACGACGATGATGTCGTGCGGCTTGAAGCTGTTCCGGTACGCCTGCAGGCTCGCGTAGAACTGATAGAACTGCGGATCGCGGCCGAACGCGTCCGCCGCAATCGCGGCCGCCTTCGCATCGCCCTCGCCCTTGATCGTCTGCGCCGACTTGTACGCATTCGCGAGAACCGCCTGCTGCTCGCGCCCGGCATCCGCCCTGATCTGCTCGGCCTGCGCCGCGCCTTCCGCGCTCACCTGGTTCGCCAACTGTTGCTGCGCGGCCGTCATGCGCTGGTAGGCGCTGTCCGCCATCGCCGCGGGCAGATCGACGCGGGTCAGCTGCACGTCGACGATGTCGACGCCGAAGCGCGTCGCGTCCGCCTGCAGCGCACCCTTCGTCTCGTCGGCGATCGCCTGCTGGCCGCCGATCGTGTCGCCGAGCGTGCGCTTCGCGATCGCGCCGCCCAGCGCGCCCTTGAGCGCGGTGGCGAGGCGATCGGCCGCGCCGCGCGGCGCGCCGGTCGTTTCACTGTAGTACTTGAGTACGTCGGCGATCCGGTACTTGACGACCGGGCTCACGAGAACGTCGTTCTTATCCGAGGTCGAATAACTCTGCGGATCGGCGGCATCGAGCGTCTGGATCCGGACGTCGACGGCGGTCGCCGTCTGCAGCGGCGGCGGCAACTTGAAGTGCAGACCGGGGCCGACCAGCGTCGGTGCCGCGCCATCGCGCGCGGACAATACCACCGCGTGACGCGGATCGACGACGAACACCGTCGACGACGCGACGAACGCGATAACCACGATCGCTACGACGAGCGCAATGATTCGATTCATGACATGCGCTCCTGGTTACTGCAGTTCGTCTTCGCGCGTACGGCTTCGGAAAGCCTCGCGCGAACGCAGCGCATCGCTGCCGGACGCCTGGCTCGCGGCACTCGCCGCGGCCGTGGCGCTGGAAGAGGCGACCGGCGCGCCGGCGGCCGCGCCGCTCGCGGGCGCCGGGGCTGCCGCCGCATTGTCCGCGGGTGCATCGCCGGCGCGCTGGCGGCCCTGCTCGACGATCTTGTCGAGCGGCAGATACAGCATGCTGTTGCCCGCCTTGTTGCCGACATACACTTTCGTGGTGTTGGAATAGATCTCCTGCATCGTCTCGAGGTACATGCGCTCGCGGATCACCGCCGGCGCCTTCGAATACTGCGCATAGACCTGCTTGAAGCGCTCGGCATCGCCCTCCGCCTGCGCGACCACGCGGTCGGCGTAGGCCTTCGCTTCATCGGTCATCTTGGCCGCGTCGCCCTGCGCGCGCGGCAGCAGTTCGTTCGCATAGGCTTGCGCCGCGGTCTTCGCGGCCTCGTTGTCCTGGCGCGCTTTCGCGACTCCGTCGACAGCCGCCTGCACTTGCTCCGGCGGCTGGATGCCCTGCACCGTCACCCCCGTGACGACGAGACCGGACTGATAGCGGTCGAGATCGGTCTGGATCGCCTTCGTGAGCTGATCGCGCAACGCGTCGCGATCCTGATTGAGCACATCGTCGGCGCTGCGCGCCCCGACGATGTTCCGCACCGCCGCCTGCGCGGCCTGCGACACGCTACGCTCGGGATCGACCGCGCGAAACAGGTAGTCGGTGGCCGACTTGATCTTGTACTGGACCGCGAAGCGCACATCGACGATATCGGCGTCGCGCGTCAGCATCGACGCATCCTTCACGTTCGCGAGCCGCACCACGTTGTTGCGGCCGACTTCGATCGAGCGCGTCTGTGCGGTATCGACGATTTCATGCGATTCGAACGGATACGGCATGCGCCAGTGCACGCCCTGCGCCACGGTGTCCTTGTACTGGCCGAGTTGCAGCACGACGCCCGTCTGCCCATCCTGAACGACGAAAATGCCGCTGCCGAGATAGACGGCGATCACCACGCCCGCAATGATGCCGACGCCGATCCGCGCGGTGCGGCCGTTGTCCGGACGGAAGCCGTTGTTGCCGCCGCCCTTGCCTTTGCCGCCGAACAGCCCGCTCAGGCGGCGATTGAAATTCCGCCACATCTCGTCGAGATCGGGTGGGCCGTCGCCGTCGCGGCCTTCCGGACGCTTCGGTTCGTTGGCGCGCGGTTTGTCGCCGTTGCTGTCTCCGCGTCCCCAGCGGGGATCGTTGATCGATAGCATGGCGCGCTTGCGCAGCCAGGTACTCCGCTCGTTGTAATCGTTCACCTGAGTTTGTTCACCAGATAAGGCGCCGGCGAGCCGGCGGGGGCCGGTTAGCCCCCGTGTTCGGAAACCGTGTGGTCTTCGTGTGGTTCTGCCGGCGGGCCGTCAAGCGGCTCGGCGCCGGAAAGATGTTCCGCGGTAGCGATCTCGGCGATGGCGGCACGCAACGCGTCCAGACCCTGGCCCGTGCGCGCGCTCAAAAAGACGCGCGAAATATTACCATACTCATCCCGCTCAACCGTGCCCCCTCGGGCTGCCAGCTCGGGGACCGCATCGATCTTGTTGAACACCAGGATCTGCCGGATCGAATCCGCCCCAATTTCGTGCAGCACCTCGTTGACCTGCTCGATCTGTTCGAGCCTCACCGCGCTCGATGCGTCCACCACGTGCAACAGCAGGTCGGCGTGAATCGTTTCCTCGAGGGTCGCCCGGAACGCCGCCACCAGTTGGTGAGGCAGCTCGCGAATGAAGCCGACCGTATCGGACACGACGATCTGACCGACCTCGTCGCCCAGGTACACGCGCCGCGACGTGGTATCGAGCGTCGCGAACAGCTGGTCCGCCGCATAGGCCTGCGCTTTCGTCAGTGCATTGAACAGCGTCGATTTGCCCGCGTTCGTATAGCCGACGAGCGACACCGACATGGTCCGGTTGCGTTCGCGCTGGCGGCGCTGCGTGTGATGCTGCCGGCGCAGCTTCTCGAGCCGCGATTTCAGCATCTTGATCCGGTCGCCGATCAGGCGGCGGTCTGTTTCGAGCTGCGTTTCGCCGGGACCGCGCAAGCCGATACCGCCCTTTTGACGTTCCAGGTGGGTCCACGCGCGAATCAGCCGGGTGGCCAGGTACTGGAGCTGGGCAAGTTCGACCTGCAGCTTGCCTTCGTGGCTGCGGGCGCGCTGCGCGAAGATGTCGAGAATGAGACTGGTGCGGTCGATCACGCGCCGGTTAAGCGCACGCTCCAGATTGCGTTGCTGGGCAGGCGCCAGCGCATGATTGAAGATGACGACTTCGACGTCGTTCGCTTCGCAGGCGAGCCGCAGTTCTTCGGCTTTGCCGCTGCCGACGAACATCGCGGCATCGGGGCTGGCACGGCGCCCCGTCAGGGTGACGGCGGGATGGGCGCCCGCGCTGGAGGCGAGCAGGCTGAGTTCTTCGAGACTGGCTTCGAAATCGGTTTTACCGAAATCGATGCCGACTAACGCTGCATTGATCAAATTGTCGGATATCAAAATAGAGCGGCTGGCATGTATCGCCGACGGCGACCTGATGCCAGCCGCGGCAATGGGTTAGGACGTCGCTTCCGCGTCCGGGTGGAAATTCACCGGCCGGGCCGGCACGACCGTTGAAATGGCGTGCTTGTAGACCATCTGGGTCACGGTGTTACGGAGCAACACAACGTACTGGTCGAACGATTCGATGTTCCCTTGAAGCTTGATGCCGTTGACCAGATAGATCGAAACCGGCACATGCTCTTTGCGCAGTGCGTTCAAAAACGGGTCTTGTAACAATTGCCCTTTGTTGCTCATGGCGTACTCCATCTTTTTTTGCAGGTTGATCTAGATTGGCGGCGAAGAAAAAGAGATCCGCCGTCAATCGCTACACTATAGCCGATTTTCCTCACCCGGCCCGACCACGGCCGTTCGGCCGATCCCTTGCCGGGCGGGGGAATTCAGCCTTTGTCCGCGTACGGGTTGTGTGACGAGCGGAACTCTATTCGCAATGGAGTCCCCGTCAGCGAGAAAGTTTCTCGGAAGCGGTTTTCAAGGTACCGCTTATACGTCTCGGTGACAGCATCGAGCGCGTTACCGTGGATTACGATGATGGGCGGATTCTGCCCGCCCTGGTGCGCGTAGCGCAGCTTCGGACGCACCGGCCCGCGACGGCGCGGCTGCTGGAATTCGACCGCTTCCATCAGCGCGCGCGTGAGTTTCGGGGTCGGCAGCTTGGCCATCGCGGCCGCGTACGCTTCGTCGACCGAGCGCAGCAACGGACCGATGCCGGTCTTCTCCGCCGCCGAAATGAAGTGAAACTTGGCGAACTCGAGGAACTTGAGCTTGCGCGTCAGATCCGCCTTGGTACGATCGCGCACGTGCGCATCGAGACCATCCCACTTGTTCACGCCCACCACCAGCGCACGTCCCTGTTCGACCACGAAGCCCGCGATGTGCGCGTCCTGATCGGAGATGTCCTGGCGCGCATCCAGCAGAAGAATGACGACGTTCGCGTCGGCAATCGACTGCAGCGTTTTCACCACCGAGAATTTTTCGATCGCCTCGAACACCTTGCCGCGCCGGCGCAGGCCCGCCGTATCGATCAGCGTATACGGCTTGCCGTTGCGCTCGAAGTCGACGTAAATCGAATCGCGCGTCGTGCCCGGCATGTCGAACGCAATCACGCGATCCTCGCCGATCAGCGTGTTGACGAGCGTCGATTTGCCGACGTTCGGCCGCCCGACGATCGCGATCTTGATGCCGCGCGTCGCCGCATCCGCGTCCTCTTCCTCCGGCTGGCCCGCATAGGCGACGCCGAGCGCCTCGTTGATCATCTCCGTGACGCCGTCGCCGTGCGCGGCCGAGATCGCGCGCGGATCGCCGAGCCCGAGCTCGTAGAAATCCGTCGCGACCGCGGTGTACTTCATCCCTTCCGCCTTGTTGACGACCAGGAAGATCGGCCGGCCGGTCTTGCGCAGATAGTCGGCGATCGATTTGTCCTGCGGCGCGAGGCCGTTGCGGCCGTCGACGATGAACACGACGACGTCGGCTTCCTCGACGGCCTGGCGCGTCTGGCGTGCCATTTCATGCAGGATGCCGTCCTTCGCGACGGGCTCGAAGCCGCCCGTATCGACCACCAGATAGGGCCGCTCGCCGACCCGCCCTTCGCCGTAATGGCGATCGCGCGTCAGGCCGGGCAAATCGGCGACCAGCGCATCGCGCGAGCGCGTGAGCCGGTTGAACAGCGTGGATTTCCCCACATTGGGGCGCCCAACGAGGGCAATGACCGGTTTCATCTGATGTCGTCTACGGTGAAACGCAGCAGAGGGAGGCCCGCTGCGGCGGGCGGCTGCGTTTAATGAAAATTAGCACGAATTGGCGCCGCTTCGGGAGCGGCGCCGCGGCGCACGTCCGGCGCCGGCGTTCCTTCTCGAACGGCTGTCGCATCCGACGACGGACCGAGCTCGCGTAGCCGGGGCGTCCCGCCGTCGTCAATCGTCTGCGCAAAAACAACGCGCGGCCCGCACCCTGGCGGAGCCGCGCAGATACTACACCCGCCGCGCTCAGCGCGGGCGGAAGCCGTAGATGCCGCCGTCCTGGGTCTGGATCACCAGCGTGTTGCCCGCCAGCACAGGCGCAGCCGTGATCGGGCTGCCGTCCGTCTTCATGCGGGCGATGAAGGTGCCGTCGTCACGGGACAGGAAATGCACATAACCCTGGTAATCGCCCAGCACCACGGCCCGGCCGAGCACGTACGGCACGCCCACGTCGCGGCTCTTCAGCTTGTCGTTGCGCCACAGCTGGTTGCCCGACGACGAATCGTACGCGGTCACCACCGACCAATCGTCGCCGCCCGCCACGACCGAATCATCCTGCGCGATGCCGCTGCGGCTCGAGAACGGCTTTTCCCACTGCGGACGGCCCGAATTCGCATCGAAACAGCCGAGCTGCCCTTGGAACGTCACCGCGCAGGTTTCCGCACCCACCAGCGTCGGCGGGCCGCTCACGTCGTTGATCCGTTCGACTTCCGTCACCCCCTTCGGAAACGAGACCGGGGTCTGCCAGAACGGGTCGCCCGTCTGCAGGTTGATCGCCACCAGCCCGCCGCCCGGGAACCCGGCCAGCACGGCCGCGTCGCCCGCGAACGTCATGCCCGACGACACCCGCAGGTTGAGCGGTACCGCGCGGTTCCGGTAATTCCACTTCTGCTCGCCCGTCTGTGCGGAAAATGCGATCACCTGGCCGTCGATCGTGCGGACCACCACGAGACCGTTGCCGACGAGCGGCGGCGAGAAAATCTCGCCCTGTACCGTGGTCTTCCACAGCAGCTTGCCATCGGGGCCCAGCACGAACACGCCGCCCTTCAACGCGCCGACCGCCGTCAGATTGCCGTCGCTGCCGACACCGGCGGACAGATCGGAACTCAGCTTCGTGCGCCAGACTTCCTGGCCCGTTTTCGCGTCGATCTTCTCGACCGAACCGTTCGCGCCGGCGACATACACCGCATCGCCCACGGCGACCGGAGAGAACGCATAGCGGCCGCCCTTGCTGACACTCGCCTTCCATACCTGCTGAACGTCGAGCACGGGTTTGATCTCGGTGAGCGGCGTCGGCACGCGGCGCGCGTCCTTCGATGACGAGCAGGCCGCCAGAACCAGGACGGCCGCCGCGCAGGCAACGGGTGCAGCGTAACGTTTCAGCAAATTCATCGGTGAGCGAAGCAAAGTTAGGTTGTTAAAACGGAGCGGGGGCGCTCAGCCGCCGAGCGCGTCCAGCTTGAATTGCACCAGTTGGCGAGCGGAGTCGTCCTGCTTCGGCAGCGTGTCGAGTGCAAGCTTGTACGCCGTCCTGGCGTCGTCGCTCTTGCCCTGAGCGGCCAGCAGATCGCCGCGGCGATCCGCGACGAGCGCCTTGAACGCCTCGGGCGGCGTGCCGGACAGCAGCGCGAGACCCGTGTCGTACGCTTTCTCGTCCAGCAGCAGCGTCGCCAGCCGCAATTTCGCGATCTGCTTGTAGTCGTCGTCGGTCGCGTGGTCGATCGCCCATTGCAGCTGTGCCTTCGCAGCCGCCAGGTCACCCGAGCCGTACAGCGACTTCGCCGCGGCGAGCGCCGTCATTTCGGCATAGGCGGTGCGGCCGAACTTGTCTTCCATGTCGGACGCAACCCGCGCAACCTTCGCCTTGTCGTTCGACGCGACGGCCTGCTGCACCTGCTCGTACAACACCGAGGCTTCCGCCGCCTGACGGCGCTGCCAGTAGTTCCAGCCGTTCCAGCCGGCCGCCACGACGAGCGCGGCGATCGCGATCCACGTCGTGAGATTGCCCCACTGGGCCCACCATGCTTTCAGGCTTTCAATCGATTCTTGTTCGTCGTGATAACTCATCGCTCAGCGATTCCTTCCTGTACACGCTTTTTATTGACCGGACGCGCCACGATCAGTCGTCGCCGTCTTCGGCGGATGCAACCATCGCATTGATTAGAAATTCGGTCAAGCCTTCGACCGGCACGGACTCTTGAACGTTCTTTTCACCGTCCACACCCGCACCCCGCAACGCTTTCACGCCGGCGGTGCCGTTTTGGATCTCGTCTTCGCCGAAGATCACCGCGAACGCCGCTCCGCTCGCGTCCGCGCGCTTCATCTGCGACTTGAAGCTCGACGACGCGCCGTCCGCGCTGCAATGAAAGATGACGTCGAGGCCCGTATCCCGCAGCCGCTCCGCGACGATGAACGCCTGCTCGCGCGCCGCATCGCCCTGATGAACGACGTAGACGTCGACGCCGTCCTGCTCCGGCACCAGATCGTCTTCCTTCAACAGTTCAAGGATACGCTCCACGCCCATCGCCCAGCCGCATGCGGCGGTCGGCTTGCCGCCGAGCTGCTCGATCAGCGGGTCGTAACGGCCGCCGGCGGCGACCGTGCCCTGCGCGCCGAGCTTGTCGGTCACCCATTCGAACACCGTCAGGTTGTAGTAGTCGAGCCCGCGTACCAGCCGCGGATTGACCGTAAACGGAATGTTGTTCGCCTTCAGCAGCCGCTGCAGACCCTCGAAATGCGCGCGCGATTCGTCGCCGAGGAAGTCGATCAGCTTCGGCGCATTCTGCGCGACGTCCTGCAGCGCCGGATTCTTCGTGTCGAGCACGCGCAGCGGATTCGTATACAGACGGCGCTTCGCTTCCTCGTCCAGCTTGCCGGCATGCTGCTCGAGGTACTTGATCAGTTCGACGCGATGCGCGGCGCGTTCTTCGGCAAGGCCCAGCGAATTGATTTCGAGCTTGATGCCGGTCAGCCCGAGGTCGTCCCACAGGCGCTGGCACATCATGATGATTTCCGCGTCCGCATCCGGGCCCGCGAAGCCGAGCGCCTCGACGCCGACCTGATGGAACTGCCGATAGCGGCCGCGCTGCGGGCGCTCGTGACGGAACATCGGCCCGATGTACCACAGCCGCTTCGGGCCGTCGTACAGCAGGTTGTGCTCGATCGACGCGCGCACGACGGCGGCGGTGTTTTCCGGACGCATCGTCAGGTTTTCGCCGTTCAGCGCATCGGTGAAGCTGTACATCTCCTTTTCCACGATATCGGTCACTTCACCGATACCGCGCGTGAAAAGCTGCGTATGCTCCACGATCGGCGTGCGGATATTCTGATAGCCGTACGCACGCAGCAGCGACTTGACGGTCGCCTCGAAGAACTCCCACAGCCCGGCATCCTGCGGCAGGATGTCGTTCATGCCCTTGACGCCGGCCAGCTTCTCGATCTTTCGCTTTTGTTCTGTCATCTGTTCGGTTGACGATTCAATTCAAGGCCGCGGCGCGGCCATAGTTACGCTCGACGTAGTCGCTGACGATCTGCTGGAACTCTTCCGCGATATGCTCGCCGCGCAGCGTCTTGACCTTCTCGCCGTCGATGAACACCGGCGCGGCGGGGTTCTCCCCCGAACCCGGCAGGCTGATGCCGATGTTCGCGTGCTTCGATTCGCCCGGGCCGTTCACGATACAGCCCATCACCGCGACGTTCATCTTCTCGACGCCCGGATACGCCTTGCGCCACATCGGCATCTGCTCGCGCAGGTAGGTCTGGATCTGCATCGCCAGTTCCTGGAACAGCGTGCTCGTGGTACGGCCGCAGCCCGGGCACGCGATCACCATCGGCGCGAATGCGCGCAGGCCCATCGTCTGCAGGATTTCCTGGCCGACCACCACCTCGCCCGTGCGCGGCGCACCCGGCTCCGGCGTCAGCGAAATACGGATCGTGTCGCCGATCCCTTCCTGCAGCAGCACGCCGAGCGCGGCCGTCGATGCCACGATGCCCTTCGAGCCCATCCCGGCCTCGGTCAACCCCAGATGCAGCGCGAAGCCGCAGCGACGCGCCAGCTCGCGATAAACGGCGATCAGATCCTGCACGCCGCTGACCTTGCACGACAGGATGATCCGGTCGCGTCCGAGACCCAGTTCGACCGCCCGCTCGGCCGAACCGATCGCCGATTGGATCAGCGCTTCGTACATCACGCTCTGCGCACCCCACGGCTGCGCGCGCGCGCCGTTCTCGTCCATCATGCGCGCCAGCAGATCCTGGTCGAGACTGCCCCAGTTCACGCCGATCCGCACCGGTTTGTCGTAACGGGCCGCCGCCTCGATCATCTGCGCGAACTGCGTGTCGCGCTTCGCGCCCTGGCCGACGTTGCCCGGATTGATCCGGTACTTCGACAGCGCTTCCGCGCAGGCGGGGTAATCGCGCAACAGCAAATGCCCGTTGTAGTGAAAATCGCCGACGAGCGGCACCGTCACACCCATCCTGTCGAGCTGCTCGCGCACCGCGGGCACCGCGGCGGCGGCTTCGGGCGTGTTCACCGTGATCCGCACCAGTTCGGAGCCGGCATTGGCCAGTTCCTTGATCTGGATCGCGGTACCGATCGCGTCGGCGGTATCGGTATTCGTCATCGACTGCACGCGGACCGGCGCATTGCCGCCGATCGTGACGAGCTGCCCGCCCCAACGGACATCCACCGCATGCGACACGCGCCGCGGCGCGTGCCCGCCGAACACCGGTTCGGTTGAACAAATCTGACTGCTGCGTGGGGATTGAGCTTCGGATTGCATCGATAGATCCATTTACGCCGGACGCGCCGCCTCCGTGGCAGCGCGCGAATTGAAAAAGCGCCGTGCCCGGTCAGCCACGGCGCTTACCGTCAGGGCAACGTGAACCGCGCGACGTTGCCCCGAGCCGTCGAATATTTTGCCGGATCAACGGATTTTCCGTCGAACGATATCGCATCGAGCCCGGCCTTGTTGCCGATCGTGACCTTGAGCGGCGCATCACCCGCCACCTGTTTCACCTCACCCGCGCGCACCAGCGCGGAAAACACTTCCTTGCCGTTCTTGTCGCGCACGCTGAACCAGCAATCCTGCGTAACCTTCAGCTCGACGACCGACTGGCCGGCGGCCACGGCCACGCTCGCCGCATCGGCAGAAGAAGCCGCCGTGCCCACGACGACAGGCGCGGACGCAACCGGTACCGAGGCAACCGCGGACGCAGGCGCGGAAACCGCCGCCGGAACAGCCGACGCCGGCACGCTGGCCACCGCGGCGGCCGACGCATCCTGCGCGGACACCGCCGTGACACCCGACGCTGCACCGCCGATCGCGTCGCTGGCGGAGGCATCCGACGCGGCGGCCTCCGGCTGCGCCTGTACGGCGGACGCACCCTCCGTACCACCGGATTTGAAGCGCGCCAACCAGTTCGACGATTCGCCGCCCGTGTGCCACATCGCTGCTGCGATCACCGCCAGCACTGCGGCGGCGGCGGCCCATAGCCACGACCGATGGCGCGATGACGAGCCACCCAGCGGAATCGATACCCGGCCGCGCGGCAGATCGGTGCCGGCCGATGCAGGCATCGACAGGTCGACCTCGGGCACGCCCTTCTCGCGGCGCAGCGCCTGCGCGAACGGTTCCGGATCGACGCCAAGCATCTTGGCGTAGCTTCGCACCACCCCCAACGCGAACGTCGCGCCCGGCAGATGGCTGATATCGCCCGCCTCGAGCGCGCGCAGTTTCGGCGGCGCCACCTTGAGCCGCGCCGACACGTCGTCGACCGACCAGCCTTTCGCCTCTCGAAGCTGCGCCAACCGGGCCCCTACCGCCGCCAGCGACTCAAAACCCGCCGGCGCCGGCTTCTGCCCGGCGTTTGTCTCTGCGCCCTTTGACGGCTGCGGCTCGCTCATCCTATTCCTCGCGTCGATTCTTCTTCACTTGCGCGATACCGCCGGCGCTGCCGGGCCAGAAAGCGCAACCGTTATAACAAAATGCGCGACGCAAGCTGCGCCGCATCCGATCGCTGTTCGCGTATTTACCGCTGAAGTCCGGACATCCCCGTCAAACCGCCCGGACCTCGATGATCTTTCCTGCCCCGGTCCGCTCGGCCAGGCGCGTCCGATCCTTCACCGCACCTGCCAGTTGACCGCACGCGGCGTCGATATCGTCGCCGCGGGTCTTGCGTACCGTCGTCACCACGCCCGCATCGATCAGGATCTGCGCGAAACGCTTGATCTGTTCCGATTTCGAGCGCAGCAGGCCCGACTCGGGGAACGGATTGAACGGTATCAGATTGAATTTGCACGGCACGTCGCGCGTCAGCGCGAGGAGCTCGCGGGCATGCGCTTCGGTGTCGTTGACACCGTCCAGCATGCAGTATTCGAACGTAATGAAATCGCGCGGTGCGACCTTCAAATAGCGCTGGCAGGCCGCCATCAGCTCGCGCAGCGGGTGCTTCTTGTTGAGCGGCACCAGCATGTCGCGCAACGGATCGTTGGGTGCGTGCAGCGAAACAGCCAGCGCCACCGGCAATTCCGCGCCCAGCTTGTCCATCATCGGCACCACGCCCGACGTCGACAGCGTGACACGGCGGCGCGACAGCCCGTACGCGTTGTCGTCGAGCATCAGCCGCATTGCAGGCACGACCGCACCGTAATTCAGGAGCGGCTCGCCCATGCCCATCATCACCACGTTGGTGATCACCCGCTCGGCCTTGCCGTTCGGGCCGGGCGCGCGCCCGAGCGACGCTCTGAGCGCGAACTCCGCCATCCGCAACTGCCCGACGATCTCGGCCGTCGACAGATTGCGGGAAAAACCTTGTTTGCCCGTCGAGCAAAACCGGCAGTTGACCGCGCACCCCGCCTGCGACGACACGCACAGGGTGCCGCGCGTCTCTTCGGGGATGTAGACGGTTTCAACCGCATTGCCGTTGCCGACATCGATCAGCCACTTGCGCGTGCCGTCGGCGGAAACGTGATCGCTCGCGATCTCGGGCATGCGAATCTCGGCCCGCCCCTTGAGCTTTTCGCGCAGGGACTTGGCGAGATCGGTCATGCCGTCGAAATCGGCGGCGTTGTACTGATGGATCCAGCGCTGCAATTGCTTGGCGCGAAACGGCTTCTCGCCGAGGCTGCCGCAGTACGCGACAAGACCCTCGGCGTCGAAGTCGAGAAGATTGACGGAAGAGTCGCTCGTCATGATGTCCTACCTTGCCGCTCGCGCCGGATCCCTCTACCCGCTTAGCGCGAGTAGACGTTCATTGCCGGGAAGAAGAACGCGATTTCGACGCTTGCCGTTTCAGCCGCGTCCGAACCGTGCACCGCGTTCGCGTCGATGCTGTCGGCGAAATCCGCACGGATCGTACCCTTTTCAGCCTTCTTCGGGTCCGTCGCACCCATCAGGTCGCGATTCTTCAGGATCGCGCCTTCGCCTTCCAGAACCTGGATCATCACCGGGCCCGAGATCATGAAATCGACGAGGTCCTTGAAGAACGGACGCGCGGCATGCACAGCGTAGAATTTCTCCGCATCGGCGCGCGACAGGTGCGCCATGCGCGACGCGATGACCTTCAGGCCCGCGCCTTCGAAACGGCTGTAGATCTGACCGATCACGTTCTTTGCCACAGCGTCCGGCTTGATGATCGACAGGGTGCGCTCGATTGCCATAAAAACTCCAAAAAATTAAGAAGTTACAGTTTCAAATGAATCCGCTATTGTAACACGATCCCGTGTATCATTGCGATTGAACCCTTACATAGACGAAAGGTTCCAGATCCATGTGTTTCGTCGCCCAAGCCATTGAAACCTAAGGCCTCGAAACCTATCTTAGGTGTAGCAGCGTCGCGGATTGCTGCAGCGCACATCGCGCCCGCATACCCGCAATTCGAACGTTCACACGTTCAATGTTAGGAGAAACCATGAACGACTATCCGTACAACTTCGGCCGCGGCGGCACCGTCAGCACGGTCGAGACCCGCAACCGTGTGTTGCGGAATACCTACTGGCTGCTCGCGCTGTCGATGGTGCCCACCGTGCTGGGTGCCTGGGTCGGCGTCGCCACCGGTTTCTCGCTGTTCGCCGCCACAAGCCCGGCGATGAGCCTGCTCGCGTTCTTCGCGATCGCCTTCGGCTTCATGTTCGCGATCGAGCGCACGAAGAACAGCAGCGTGGGCGTGTTCGTGCTGCTCGGCTTCACGTTCTTCATGGGTCTGATGCTGTCGCGCCTGCTGAGCTTCATCCTCGGTTTCTCGAACGGACCGTCGCTGATCATGATGGCGTTCGGCGGCACCGGCATCATTTTCGCCGCGATGGCGACGATCGCCACCGTCAGCAAACGCGACTTCTCGGGCCTCGGCAAGTGGCTGTTCATGGGCGTGCTCGTACTGCTGCTCGCGATGGTCGCCAACATGTTCCTGAAGCTGCCGGCGCTGATGCTGACGGTCTCGGTGCTCGCGATCGTGATCTTCTCGGCCTACATGCTGTTCGACGTCCAGCGCGTCGTGAACGGCGGCGAGACCAACTACATTTCGGCCACGCTGGCGATCTACCTCGATCTCTACAACGTGTTCACGAACCTGCTCGCGCTGCTTGGCATCTTCGGCGGCAATCGAAACTGACCGCTTGCGCAGACCTCGATAAAAAAACCGGCCTTCGGGCCGGTTTTTTTACGCCTGCTCATTGCCCGCGCATTCAATCGCGCTCGAACACCGCGATCGATTCGACGTGCGACGTATTCGGGAACATGTTCACCACGCCCGCACCCTTCATCCGATAACCCGCTTCGTGAACCAGCAGGCCGGCATCGCGTGCCAGCGTCGCCGGGTTGCAGGACACGTAGACGATCCGCTGCGGCAACGGCCCCCCGCCGCTCTGCGCAATCTCGGCGAGCGCCTTCGAGACGGCCAGCGCCCCTTCGCGCGGCGGGTCGACGAGAAACTTGTCGAACGCGCCAAGCGCGCGCAAGTCGTCCGCCGTCACCTCGAACAGGTTGCGGCACGCGAACGACGTGTGGCCCTCGACGCCATTCTCGCGTGCATTCGCGAGCGCGCGCGTCGTCAGCGCCTCACTGCCTTCGATGCCCACGACCTCGCGCGACAGCCGCGCGAGCGGCAGTGTGAAGTTGCCGATCCCGCAGAACAGATCCAGCACCCGATCGTCGCGCCGGGGGGCCAGCAGGCGCAACGCGCGGCCGACCAGCACACGGTTGATCTGATGGTTCACCTGCGTGAAATCGGTCGGCTTGAACGGCATGCGAATGCCGAATTCAGGCAGCGTGTAGTCGAGCTGAACATCGAGCGGATAGAACGGCGTGACCGTATCCGGGCCCTTCGGCTGCAGCCAGAACTGGACGCCGTGAGTATCCGCGAACTCGCGCAGCAGCACTTCGTCGGCGGCATTGATCGGCTCGAGCACCCGCAGCACCAGCGCCGTGACCTGGGACCCGACGGCCAACTCGATCTGCGGCATGCGCTCGCGAATCGACAGCCCTTCCACCAGCCGGCGCAGCGGCACCAGCATCGCGGACACATGCGGCGGCAGCACCTCGCAACTCGACATGTCTGCAACGTAGCTGCTCTTTTTCTCGTGGAAACCGACCAGCACGCCGCCCTTCTTGACGACGTTGCGCACGGTCAGCCGTGCCCGGTACCGGTATCCCCACGACGGGCCATGAATCGGCGCGAAGATCGTCTCCGCCCGCAGCTTCGCGAGATGCCAGAGATTGTCTTCCAGCACCCGCTGCTTGATCGCGACCTGGGCACGCATGTCGAGGTGCTGCATCGAACAGCCGCCGCAGGTGCCGAAGAACGCGCACTTGGGCTGCACGCGCATGACGCTCGATCGCAGGATATCGACCACCAGCGCCTGCTCGTAGCTCGGCTTGCGGCGGTAGCTCGCATACGTCACACGCTCGCCGGGCAACGCGCCTTCGACGAAAATCACCTTGCCGGGCGTGCCGTCCTCGGCGACGACGCGGCCGACGCCGCGCGCCTCCATGTCGAGCGATTCGATATCGAGAATCGGGGCGCTAACGGGAACGGCGGGCGCGCGTTTCGATGGGCGCGCAGGGGTGGGGACGGCTTCTGACACCAGCTTTTCCTGACGAACTATTGTGGGAAGGCGAGATTGTAGACGAATGCCCGCCCGCCATCGGAGATTCGACGATGAGACTCGTCAACGCGCTCATGGGATCACGGTGCCCGGCCTCGTCAGCATCAAGCCGATGCCCGGCTACCGCCCGAGCACGGCCACCCCCACGCGGAGCAGCCCCCCGGCCGGCACCGGCTGCGTCAGGCGTCGAAAGCCGCGAGGTATTCCGCCCAATGCGGCGCCGGCTCCTGCAGCAGCGCATTCTTCACGAGGGCGATCTCGTCGGTGTACTCGCTAGGGCTGAGTCCGCCGCGCATCTGCTGAAACCGGCAATACAGCAGATAGGTATTCACCACGTCGGTTTCGCAGTAATTCCGGATTTCATCGAGATGCCCCGCCTGGAACGCTGTCCAGACTTGACTGCCGTCCATCCCGAGCTTGCCCGGGAAGCCGCACAGCTTCGCGAGCGCATCGAGCGGCGCGCTTGCGCGCGGCTGATACAGCGCGAGCAAGTCCATCAGGTCCGTATGACGGGTGTGGTAACGCGACAGGTAGTTGTTCCACTTGAATTCGCGATCGTCCTCGCCCATGTCCCAGTAGCGCGGCGCGGCGACGCCATGCACCAGACCCCGGTAATGGAGCACCGGCAGGTCGAAGCCGCCGCCATTCCACGACACGAGTTGCGGCGTGTATTTCTCGATCACGCGGTAGAACGACTGGATCAGCGTGATTTCGGGATCCTCGGGCGTGCCCAGCGAGCGCACGCGAAAACCGGCGTTGTCGCGGAACACACAGGAAATCGCCGCGATCCGTTGTAAATGGTGCGGCAGGAAATCGCCGCCGGTCTTCTCGCGCCGGGCGGCAAAAGCATGCTCGGCCACTTCGGCGTCGCTCAGATCGGCGGGCAAATCCTCGAGACGGCGAATGCCGTCGACATCGGGAATCGTCTCGATGTCAAAAACCAGAATGGGTGTCATCAGTTACAGAACGGCGTCCTTGCGTACGCCGTTGGAGGCAAAGAACCGCTTGAGCCGCACCAGCGCCTCTTGTTGAATCTGGCGGACCCGTTCGCGGGTCAAGCCCATTTCGTCGGCCAGTTCCTCGAGCGTGGCGGGCTCGATGTGATTGAGGCCGAAGCGGCGCTCGATCACATGGCGGTGTTTATCGGAAAGGCGCGACAGCCACGCGCGTGTCAGCGTCTCGAGCTCGCGGTGCTGCACCTCGGCGTCGGGCGACTGGCTCTGATCGTCGGGCAGCAGATCGAGCAGACTGCTGGCGGGATCGAGATCGAGCGGCGCATCGAGCGACGCGGTATGTTCGTTCAGCGCGAGGATGTCGGTGACTTCCTCGGCGGTCTTGCCGGTCAGGTACGCAATGTCGTCGATGCTGGCCTCACGGCGCTCCGCCGCCTCGCCCGTCGACATCGAATTCTTCTCCAGATGACGTTTCGCGCGCAGCACCTGGTTCAGCTCGCGAATCACATGCACCGGCAAGCGCACCGTGCGCGCCTGATTCATGATCGCGCGCTCGATGCTCTGACGAATCCACCAGGTTGCATAGGTCGAAAACCGGAAACCGCGCGTCGGATCGAATTTCTCGATCGCGTGCATCAGCCCGAGGTTGCCCTCCTCGATCAGGTCCAGCAACGGCACGCCGCGGTTCAGATAGCCTTTCGCGATGCTGACGACCAACCGCAGATTGCGCTCGATCATCACCTGACGCGCCTCGAACTCGCCCGCCTTCGCAAGACGCGAATAACGCTGTTCTTCCTCGACCGTCAGCAGCGGCTTCACGCTGATGCGGTTCAGGTAGTGCTGGATCGTGTCGGCGGTCAGTTCCGCCTGCAGCAGCGCACGGAAATCGTCGAGCTCGGGCGCGGCCTCGCTCGGACTTTCACGCCCGTCGGCTGCGTCGTCCGATTCGGCGTCGCGTGCTTCGTATTCACGTTCGGTATCCGCCGAGTCGTCGTCCTCGCCTGTCGAAGCACCCGTGCGCTCCACCGATGCTTGCGTGGCACGACTGATCTTCTCAGACTCGGCTTGCGGCTCGTGGCGCTTCGATTTCGGCATGGTCGTCTCGTCTATTGAGGCGGCAAATACTTCAGCGGATCGACAGGTTTACCCTGCCGGCGAACCTCGAAATGCAGCATCACGCGGTCTGAATCGCTATTTCCCATCTCCGCGATTTTCTGTCCCTTCGTCACTGCATCCCCCTCTTTTACCATCAAAGCGCGGTTGTGTGCATACGCCGTGAGATAAGTCGCGTCGTGCTTGACGATAATGAGGTTGCCGTAGCCGCGCAGGCCGTTGCCCGCGTAGACCACCCGGCCGTCGGCGGCCGCCTTCACCGGATCGCCCGCCGCGCCGCCGATGTTGACACCTTTGTTTTTGGCATCGTCGAAAGTGTTAAGCAACGGGCCGCGCACCGGCCACGCAAACGACACCGCGCCGCCCGCCGCCGCGCCGGTATCGCTCGCCGCGGCAGCCGGCGGAGCCGACGTCGCGCTGGAACCGGACCCATATATCGGCGGCACTGCCGGACCGCTCGACAGCGGCGCGGTCTGCACCGCGGCCCCCGCGATCGGCGCCGTCGCGACGCCTGCGGCGCCGGCCGTCGCATTCGCGCCCGGCGGCGCGACGCGCAGCAGTTGATCGACCTCGATCTGATTCGGATTCGTGAGGTTATTCCACGTAGCGATATCGCGGTAATTCTGGCCGTTCTCGAGGGCAATGCGATACAGCGTATCGCCCGGCTTCACCCGGTAAAACCCGGGCGGCGGCGGGCCGAGCGGCACGGCGGGCTGGGCCGCCGCCGTCGTGCCGAGCGAGCCGGACCGGTCGACGACGGGCGCCTGGTCGAGCCGTGTCGCACACGCGCCCAGTGCAGTGAACGCAGCCACACAGATCGCGCGCTGGGCGAGCGAGAGCGGACTCTTCGAACGATTGTTTTGCATCGCGCGCAACATACTCATCGGTGTCAAATCACTCCGGATTTTAAAGGGACAAAGAAAACGCGATCAAGCCGCGACTCACGCCATTGCGCGGGTGCGACGCGCTCGACGAGCGTCAGCACCTGGGGCTGGCCGCTCTGCGCACCGACCGGGGCAACGAGCCGCCCGCCGATCGCCAGTTGTTCAAGCAGGGCCTGCGGCACGTCGAGGCCGGCCGCCGCGATCACGATCGCGTCGAACGGCGCCGCCGACGGCAGACCCACGCGTCCGTCGCCATAGTGCAATCGGATATTCGGCACACGCAGCGGACGCAAATTCAGTTTTGCGCGCTCGTAGAGCGGTTTGATGCGCTCGATCGAATACACGTCGCGCGCCACCTGACTCAACACCGCCGCCTGATAGCCGCAGCCCGTGCCGATTTCGAGCACCCGCTCGAGCGGCCGGCCCGCCGAAGCGAGTTCGATCATCCGAGCGACGACGGCAGGCTTCGAGATCGTCTGCTGATGGCCGATCGGTAGCGCCGAATCCTCGTAAGCCTGAGCCGCCAGCCCCGGATCCACGAACATGTGGCGCGGCACGACCGACATCGCGTTCAGCACGCGCGGATCGGTCACGCCGTTCGCACGCAGCCGTTCGACCATCCGTTCGCGAACCCGTTCCGAGGTCAATGCGAGCGTACTGTTCAGTGCGACGTTCGGCGCCGGATTCTTGTCGGCCGGCCCGCCCGGCGCGGGCTTCGTCGCCCGGGTCGGGCGCGGGTCCTGCTGCGGCGGACGGACTGGCTTGACGACGGCGGCGGCCGAGCTGAGCCGCTGGCGCGCGGCATCACCGGCTGCATGGCGCTCGCCCGCGCGGCCTTCCGGCTTGCGCGGTTCACGCTTGAGATCCTCGAGCGCAAGCGGAAACCGCTTTGCGCGCTCGCCGCTCATGAGGCGCCGCTCCCGGCGCGCGCCCAGTCGCGCGTCGCGGACAACATCTGCGTATGGGTCAAATCGAGCTGCAACGGTGTAATCGACACCTGGCCGTTCGCGACCGCGTGGAAATCGGTGCCCTCGCTCGCATCCAGCGCCGCGCCCGAAGGTCCGATCCAATAAATAGCTTCGCCGCGCGGGTTGGTCTGACGGATCACCGGCTGCGACGGATGACGCTTGCCGAGCCGAGTGACCGCCCAGCCCCGCAGCGCGTCGTAAGGACGATTCGGAATGTTAACGTTCAGCAGCGGCTGGCCGGCCAGCGGATGGTCGAGGTAATGCCGGACGATCTCGGCCGCCACGCGCGCGGCGGCGTCGAGATGCCCCCAGTCCTTGTCGACCAGCGAAAACGCGATCGCCGGCACGCCGAACATGATGCCTTCGGTCGCGGCCGCAACCGTGCCCGAGTAGAGGGTATCCTCGCCCATGTTCTGGCCGTTGTTGATCCCCGACACGACGAGATCGGGCTTTTCGTCGAGCATGCCGGTCAGCGCGAGATGCACCGAATCGGTCGGCGTGCCGTTCACGTAATGGAAGCCGGTGCTCGCCGAACGCTGCAGCGACAGTGGCCGCGACAGAGTGAGGGAATTTGATGCGCCGCTGCAGTTTTGCTCGGGCGCGATCACCGTGACCTCGGCAAGCGGCAGCAGCGCTTCATGAAGCGCGGCGAGACCGGGCGCGAGATAGCCGTCGTCGTTGCTGAGTAGGATTCGCATCCGGCGATTGTAACCGAGGAAAGATTGCGCGCGAGCGACAGTCGGGCGGGGCCCGCTCGCGGCCCGCCGAGCGCCGCATGACGGGCCCTGGGACGAGCCGGCCGACTCAGATCACGCGCTTTTCGCGCAATGCGTCGATCGCCGCCGTGTCGTAGCCGAGCGTGCGCAGCACCTCGTCCGTGTGTTCGCCCAGCTCCGGCCCGAGCCAGCGCGTATCGCCCGGCGTACCCGACAACTTGGGCGTCACGCCGGGCAGCGCGATCTCCGCGCCGTCGCCCAGTTTGAAACGCTGGATCATCTCACGCGCGGCGAATTGCGGATCGGCGAACATGTCGGCGGCACTGTAGATCCGACCCGCCGGCACATCGGCCGCGTTCAGCACGGTCAGCGCTTCGTCGATGGTGCGCGGCGCGAGCCACGCGGCGATCGCGTCGTCGATTTCCCGTGTACGCGGCACCCGGCCGTCGTTGTGCGCAAGCGCGGGGTCGTCGGCCAGGTCGTCCCGGTCGATCGCTTTCATCAGGCGTTTGAAGATCGGGTCGCTGTTGCCGCCGATCACGACACTGCCGTCGCGGCACGGATAGGTATTCGACGGAACGATGCCGGGCAGCGATGCTCCCGTGCGCTCCCGCACAAGCCCGTACACGCCGTACTCCGGCACGACGCTCTCCATCATGTTGAACACCGCCTCGTAGAGCGCGACATCGACCACCTGCCCCGCGCCGCCGTTCGTATTGCGGTGATGCAGCGCCATCAGCGCACCGATCACGCCATGCAGCGCCGCGATGGAATCGCCGATCGAGATGCCGATGCGGGGGGGCGGCAGCTCCGGGTAACCGGTAATGTGGCGTAACCCGCCCATCGACTCCGCTATCGCACCGAAACCGGGTCGGTCGCGATACGGACCGGTCTGCCCGTACCCGGACAAGCGCACCATGATGAGGCCGGGATTCTCGGCGGACAGGACGTCGTAGCCGAGCCCGAGCTTTTCGAGCAGTCCCGGGCGGAAATTTTCGATGACGATGTCGGCTTCGCGCGCGAGGCGGCGCACGATCTCCTTGCCCTCCCCGGACTTGAGGTTGACCGTCACCGACTTCTTGTTGCGTGCCTGAACGGACCACCAGAGCGACGTACCGCCCGCCTCCGGATACAGCTTGCGCCACTTGCGCAGCGGATCGCCGCCGTTCGGATCCTCGATCTTGATGACCTCCGCGCCGAATTCGGCGCACAGCCGCGCGGCGAACGGTCCCGCGATCAGCGTGCCGAACTCGAGCACCTTGACGCCCGCGAGCGGGCCCGGGGTTGTGCTCATGTCACTCCTCGAACGTTGAGACGAAGGCCTCGGCCGCGCCGCATGGGCCTACATGGTGCGGCGGTCGAGCATCGCGCGCGCGATCGTGCCGGCGTCGACATACTCCAGCTCGCCGCCCACGGGCACACCCCGCGCGAGCCGCGTGACGGCCAGCCCGCGCGCCTTGAGCGTCTGCCCCAGGTAATGCGCGGTCGCTTCGCCTTCGTTAGTGAAATTGGTCGCCAGGACGACTTCCTTGACGATGCCGTCCGATGCGCGCCGCACCAGCCGGTCGAAGTGGATTTCCTTCGGGCCGATGCCGTCGAGCGGGCTGAGACGGCCCATCAGCACGAAATAGAGCCCCCGGTAGGTCATGGTCTGTTCGAGCATGATCTGGTCGGCCGGGGTCTCCACCACGCACAGCAGCGTGGGATCACGCTCCGAATCGGTGCAGACCTCGCAGATCTGCGCCTCCGTGAACGTGTTGCATTTCTCGCAGTGCTGCAGGTGCTCGGTCGCGAACAACAGCGACCGGCCGAGCCGCTCCGCCCCTTCCCGGTCGTGCTGCATCAGGTGATACGCGATGCGTTGCGCCGATTTCGGACCGACGCCGGGCAGCGCGCGCAGCGCCTCGACGAGCGCGGACAGGGCGGAAGGCTGTTTCATGCGAGGCGGCGCCGGTCGAAGCAGCCGTCAGAACGGCAGCTTGAAGCCCGGGGGCAGCGGCAGGCCGGACGTCATGCCGCTCATCTTTTCCTGCGACGTCGCTTCGGCCTTGCGGGCAGCGTCGTTGAACGCAGCGGCAACGAGATCTTCCAGCATGTCCTTGTCGTCGGCGAGCAGGCTCGGGTCGATCGTCACGCGGCGTACCTCGTTCTTGCAGGTCATCGTGACCTTGACGAGACCGGCGCCCGACTGCCCTTCCACTTCGATGAGAGCCAGCTGCTCCTGCATCTTCTTCATATTTTCCTGCATCTGCTGGGCTTGCTTCATCAGCCCCGCGAGTTGGCCTTTCATCATGGACGTGCTCCTTCGTGATCGTTTGAAAACCGGCGCGATCTTAGCGCCGGATCCGGGATTAGGGAATGGGGGCGCGGCGCGCCGCCTCGACAGATCAGTGCAGGGTCGGCGCGGCGCCGTCCGCCGCCTGGCCCGCTTCGGGCGCGACCGGACGCACCGAACCGTCGACGATCCGCGCGCCGAACTCGCGAATCAACTGCTGGACGAACGGATCGGCGCCGATCTCCTGTTCGGCCTCGCGCTGGCGCTGCGCCCGCGCCGCGGCGTCAAGCGCCGCCGCCGTCCGGCGTGCCGGACCGACCTCGACCGCGACCTCCACCGGCTTGCCGAGGGTCTCGGCCAGCGCCGCCTTCAGCTTCGCGACCTGCGCACCGTCCGCGTATTGCGGCACCGGCACGGACAGCTTCAACGTACCGCCTTCCACCGCCGTCAGTTCGCTGTTGAACGCGAGCTGGTACGCGACGCCCTTGAGCGGCAGCGTCGCGGCAAGCGCAGGCCATTCGCCGTCGTAGCCGATCGCATCGAGCGCGATGGCGGCCGGCAGCGGCCGCGCGTCGACCGGCGCGGACAGCGCCGGCTTCGGTGCCACCCGGACGTCGTCGGGGCCGCTGCCGAACGCCGGCACGAAGCCGTCGTCGAGCGGCGCGCCGAACATTTCGTCCGCCGACAGCGGCACGTAATCGTCCGGCGGGATTTCTTCCCACGGCGGCGCATCGCGCGATTCGGCCGGCGCTTGCGGCGCGCGTGCCGCAGCGCGCGGCTCCGGAACGTTCACCCGCGGCGCGGGCTTTGCAGCGGGTGCAGGCGCGGCCGCCGGCACCGCCGATTTCGCGGCGCCGTTGGCACTTGCACGGTCGCGATCCGTCGACACGCGCATGCCGGCGTTGCGCAACACGTCGAGCGCGGCAGCCGCACCGCCGGCGCGAGTCGATGTTTCGACACTGCGAGGCGCAACCGGCGCGGCGGCTTCGGGCGCCCGTGCGGCCCGCTCCGCCACGGGCGGCGCGGCTGGCGCAACCGCCTGCAGCGGCACTTCGGCCACCGGTGAAACAGCCGGCTCGGCACCGGATTGGGGTAATTCGATCGGCGGTACGGCAGCCGGCGCAGCAACAGCGGCGGGCACGGATCGCGAAGGCGGCTCAGCCGCTTCGACAACGGGCTCGCTCGCGGCCCGCGGCGCGGGCGCAGGTTTCGCCGACCGGGCCACCGGCACGGCGGCCGCGCGCGCGTTCGACGCCGTGCCGGCCGTCGCCGACAGTCCGCCGGGCGCATGCCCGCCCGCTGAAGCGGCCGGTTCGAACGCGAGCATCCGCAGCAGCGTCATCGTGAAGCCCGCATACTCGTCGGGCGCCAAGCCGAGTTCGCTCCGACCTACTGTCGCAATCTGGTAGTAGAGCTGGACCTGCTCCGCGTTCAGCAGTTCGGCGAAGCGGCGCAGATCGCCCGCCTCCGGCCATTCGTCGAGCACCGACGCCGGCGCGAACTGCGCCCAGGCGATCCGGTGCAGCAATCCGGCGAGATCCTGCAGCGCCGTCGAAAACGACAAGCTGCGCAGCGACATCTCGTCGGCGATCGCCAGGATCGCGGGACCATCGGCGGCGGCCAGCGCATCCAGCAGACGCACCATGTAAGTCTGATCGAGCGCCCCCAGCATGCCGGACACCGCGGCTTCCGTCACCTGGTTCGCGGAATAGGCGATCGCCTGGTCGGTCAGCGACAACGCGTCGCGCATGCTGCCCTGCGCCGCCCGCGCCAGCAACCGCAGCGCCTGCGATTCGAACTCGATCCGTTCCTCGCCGAGAATCCGCTCGAGATGCGACACGATGTGGCCCGCCGGCATCTGCTTCAGATTGAATTGCAGACAGCGCGACAGCACCGTGACGGGGATTTTCTGCGGATCGGTGGTGGCAAGAATGAACTTGACGTGCGGCGGCGGCTCCTCGAGCGTCTTCAGCATCGCGTTGAACGCGTGATTCGTCAGCATGTGCACTTCGTCGATCATGTAGACCTTGAAGCGCGCATCCACGGGCGCGTACACGGCGCGTTCGAGCAGCGCCGCCATTTCGTCGACGCCGCGATTGCTCGCCGCATCCATTTCGACGTAATCGACGAAACGCCCCTCGTCGATTTCGCGGCATGCGCGGCAGACGCCGCACGGCTGCGATGTAACGCCCGTCTCGCAATTGAGCGCTTTCGCGAAAATGCGCGACAGCGTGGTCTTGCCGACGCCGCGGGTGCCCGTGAACAGATAGGCGTGATGCAAACGCCCGCCGTCGAGCGCGTGCGTAAGCGCCCTGACGACGTGCTCCTGGCCGACGAGCGAAGCGAAATCCTTCGGACGCCACTTGCGTGCGAGAACTTGATAGGTCATCGCGAAATTGTATCAGCAACGATGCATCGCGCCGACAGCTTGAACACCGCCGGATGCGCATTCGCGCGCGCGAGCAGGAGAATCGACAAGGGGATGGGTAAAACAGAAAGGAGGGTGACGAGCCTGACCCTCGGCACTGGTGGAAAACGGCTGTGGCTGCTTCGTTCCCGACCTGACCAGGTTGACCATCCCTCCATGCGAGGAGGCCCGTCACGTCACATTCTATCACCGCTTGATGCCCGACGCGACCCTTATCTCGGCTTCCTCCCGGCGTTTTCATCGAAGCCGGCTCTTGTGTTTACCGCGAACACCTCCAACTGTCACATCGCAGCGGATCAGGATGGGCGTCACACCCCTACTCGCGGAACGGCTACTATCGCCGTCCACAGCGGATAGCAATTTAGGCTAATATGACGCCCGAATGACCCGCGAGCCGCGGTACGCAGCGCTCGGCCCTTCTCCCTCGAGAGAGCGGAGCGCCTGCCCCAGCGGCCGGCCGCCCGGCGGCGACCGGCGCGCCAGCATTGGCGCCTGCAGGCAGTCCCCGAACCGAAAGAGGTATTGACCCAATGAGCGAACAGATCAAACACATCAGCGACGCATCGTTCGAACAGGACGTCGTCAAATCCGACAAGCCCGTGCTGTTGGACTTCTGGGCCGAATGGTGCGGCCCGTGCAAAATGATCGCCCCGATCCTCGACGAAGTCGCGAAGGATTACGGCGACAAGCTGCAGATCGCCAAGATCAACGTCGACGACAATCAGGCGACGCCGGCCAAGTTCGGCGTGCGCGGCATCCCGACCCTGATCCTGTTCAAGAACGGCGCAGCGGCCGCCCAGAAGGTCGGCGCCCTGTCGAAATCGCAACTGACCGCGTTCCTCGACAGCCATCTTTAATTAGAAGCACCGCCCGTACGTGTTGTCAGCCGACAACACGTACGCCGCGAACCCGCCGATCGGCCACTCAGGCCCGAATCGGCCTATGCTAGAATTAAAAACGTCGACAAGACGCATTTAAGTCTCTGAGCGCTTCCGCTCGCCCTCCTCCCTATTTCTTTCGTCGCATCTTCTCCTCCCTGGCGGGATCTCCGTATGCATTTATCCGAGCTTAAGTCTCTGCACGTCTCCGAATTGATCGAAATGGCCAATGGCCTGGAGATCGAAAACGCGAACCGCCTGCGCAAGCAGGAGTTGATGTTCGCCATTCTCAAAAAGCGCGCCAAGACGGGAGAAACGATCTTCGGCGACGGCACGCTCGAAGTGCTGCCGGACGGTTTCGGCTTCCTCCGCTCGCCCGAGATGTCCTATCTCGCGAGCACCGACGACATTTACATCAGCCCGTCGCAGATCCGCCGCTTCAACCTGCACACCGGCGACACGATCGAAGGGGAAGTGCGCACGCCGAAGGACGGCGAGCGCTATTTCGCGCTGGTCAAGGTCGACAAAGTCAACGGGCAGCCGCCCGAGGCCTCGAAACACAAGATCATGTTCGAGAACCTCACGCCGCTGCATCCGAACAAGCCGCTGTCGCTCGAGCGCGAAATGCGCGGCGAGGAAAACGTCACGGGCCGCATCATCGACATGATCGCGCCGATCGGCAAGGGCCAGCGCGGTCTGCTCGTCGCGTCGCCGAAGTCCGGCAAGACCGTGATGCTTCAGCACATCGCGCATGCGATCAAGCAGAACCACCCGGACGTGATCCTGTTCGTGCTGCTGATCGACGAGCGCCCCGAAGAAGTGACCGAAATGCAGCGCTCCGTTGCGGGCGAAGTGATCGCGTCGACCTTCGACGAGCCGGCCACGCGTCACGTGCAAGTCGCCGAAATGGTGATCGAAAAGGCCAAGCGCCTGGTTGAAATGAAGCACGACGTCGTGATTCTGCTCGACTCGATCACCCGCCTCGCCCGCGCGTACAACACCGTGATCCCGGCGTCGGGCAAGGTGCTGACGGGCGGTGTCGACGCAAACGCGCTGCAGCGCCCGAAGCGCTTCTTCGGCGCCGCGCGCAATATCGAGGAAGGCGGTTCGCTGACCATCATCGGCACGGCGCTGATCGAAACCGGCAGCCGCATGGACGACGTGATCTACGAGGAATTCAAGGGCACCGGCAACATGGAAGTGCACCTGGAGCGCCGCCTCGCCGAGAAGCGCGTGTATCCGTCGATCAACCTCAACAAGTCGGGCACGCGCCGCGAAGAAATGCTGATCAAGCCCGAGATCCTGCAAAAGATCTGGGTGCTGCGCAAGTTCATCCACGACATGGACGAGGTCGAGGCGATGGAATTCCTGCTCGACAAGATTCGTCAGACCAAGAGCAATTCCGAATTCTTCGATCTGATGCGCCGCGGCGGCTGATCCCCGCAGTTGCGTCGCCAGGAGCCGCCCGCATTCCGGGCGGTTTTTTTGCGCGCCAACCTGTACGTGAACGTTCACGTTGATCTATAATCCGGCTCATCGAATCCCGCTCCGGGTGTTCCGTACCATGAGCCTTGAAACCTCCACCCTCCTGCTGACCGTGCGCGATGCCGCCGAGCAGCTTGGCGTCACGCCGCGCACGCTCAAGTATTACGAAGAACGCGGCCTCGTGACGCCAAGCCGCAGCGAAGGCCGCTACCGCCTCTACGACGCAAGCGATCTCGAGCGCTTCGGCCGCATCCTGCGGCTGCGGGCGATCGGCTTCTCGCTGCACGGCATCACCGAAATGCTCAAGCGCCCGCTCGAAGCGACAGGCGACGGGCAGCGCCGCTATTCGGACGCTTCGCTGCAGGGCATTCATGCTGATCTCGCCCGGCAGATCGCCACCCTCGATACCCGGATCGCGGCCGCGCAGCGCGAATTGAAAGAGGTCCGGACGCTCAAGAAGGAACTGCAGCACGACATCGATTACATCGAGCGGCGGCTCGCGGGCGAAAACCGCGAAGCGCTGATCGCGCAGCGGCAGGCGGCGGCCGGCCGCAAGGCCCGCCAGAGCAAGGCATGAGCGCAACGCCGAGCCGACAGCCGGTGTGGAGCACCGCCAGCCTGCGCGGCGACGTCTTTCCATGGGTACTCGCGCTCGTCACGGGCCTCGATTATTTCGACAACGCGGTTTTTTCGTTCTTTGCGAGCTACATCGCGGGCGGAATCAACGCTTCGCCGGACGAACTCGTCTGGTCGTCAAGCGCGTATGCGGTCGCCGCCGTGCTGGGGATCCTGCAGCAGCAATGGTGGGTCGACCGGCTCGGCCATCGCCGCTATATCGCCGGATGCATGCTGATGTTCTCGCTCGGCGCCGCCGGCGCGGCATTGGCCGACACCTCGCTGCAACTTGCATTCGCGCGAGGTTTCCAGGGCTATTTCATCGGCCCGATGATGGGCGCCTGCCGGATCCTGATCCAGATCAGCTTCACGCCGCAGCAACGCCCTCCCGCAACCCGCGCATTTCTCATCATGCTGCTGCTGGGCAGCGCGCTCGCGCCGATCGCCGGCGGCCTGCTGGTCGCGCATTTCACCTGGCGCGCCCTGTTCGCGTGCACGGTCCCGGTCGGCATCGCGTTCGCGGGCCTCGCGCTCCTCGCGCTGCCGAATTCGGGCAACACCCCGCTCGAAGCGCGCGGCAACGCGCATTTCTGGCCTTACGTGATCTTCGCATTCGCTCAAGGCGCGCTGCAGATCGTCATGCAGCAGGTGCGCTATCAGCTGTTCGCCGGTTCTCCGCAACTCATCCTGCTGACGGCGGGCGGCCTGGGCGGCCTCGCGTGGTTCGTCTATCACCAGTGGCATCACCCGTCGCCGCTGGTGCGCCTGCACGCGTTCCGCGAAAGCACGTTCCGGGTCGGGCTGCTGCTCTACATGTTCTACTATTACGAGACCACGGGCTTCAGCTATCTGATCTCGCGCTTCCTCGAATCGGGGCTGGGTTTCCCGGTCGAGAACGCGGGACGGCTGGTCGGCACGATGTCGTTGATTTCCGCCAGCGCGCTGTTCGTCTATCTGCGCTACGCAAAGCTGCTCACGCACAAGAAGTGGGTCATCGTGCCGGGCTTCGCGCTCGCGGCATTCGCCGCGCTCTGGATGACCCGAATGGCGCCCGACATCGGCGAGGCGGCACTGATCGTGCCGTTGCTGCTGCGCGGCCTGCTGTTGCTGTTCATCGTGCTGCCGGTGGCGAACCTCACGTTCCGCGTATTCGCAATCGACGAGTACACGCACGGCTATCGGCTGAAGAACATCGTCCGCCAGCTGACGATCTCGTTCGCCACCGCATCGGTCATCATCGTCGAGCAGCACCGGCAGGCGGTGCACCAGACCCGCCTCGCCGAGCAGGCAAACGTCTACAACCCGCTGTTCCAGCAGACCCTCGACACGTTGACGCGCAGCTTCGTCGCCGCGGGCCACGCGCTGAACGACGCCCATGCGCTGGCGCTCGTCTCGGTCAGCAGGATGATCGCGCAGCAGGCCGCGTTTCTCACGTCGCTCGACGGCTTCTACTTCCTGGCCGCCGTCGCAATCTGCGGCGGACTGTTCGCCGCCTGGCAAAAAGAGATCGATTAGGGTACGTTTAGCGCCTGTCCATCGCGTCCCGCCTCCCGCATCGATGCTTTCCAAACTCACCCAATGGCTCGGCGCCCGCCGCCGCGACCATGCGCTGCGCACCCACCCGATCCCCGACGCGCTATGGCGCTCGACTGTCGAGCGCCTGCCGTTTCTTGCTTACCTGTCCGGCAGCGACCTGCAGCGCCTGCGCGACCTGACGAGCCTGTTTCTCGCCCGCAAGTCGTTTTCGACCGCGCACGATCTCGAGCTGACCGATGCGATGACGGTCGGCATCGCGGCGCAGGCCTGTCTGCCGATACTGAATCTGGATCTCGACCTGTACCGGGGCTGGGTCGGCATCGTCGTCTACCCGGGCGAGTTCGTGATTCGCAAGACGGTGGAGGACGAGGACGGCGTCGTCCACGAAATCGAGCAGGATGCAAGCGGCGAAGCGTGGGAAGGCGGCCCGGTCATCCTGTCGTGGGAGGACGCGCAGATGACTGACGGTACCGATGCGTACAACGTCGTGATCCATGAGTTCGCGCACAAGATCGACATGGTGAACGGCTTCGCCGACGGCCATCCGCCCCTGTTCCGGCGCTGGCACGCGCCGTTCATCGATGCACAAGGGTGGTCGGACGTGTTCGATCACGCATACGACCAGTTCTGCCGCCGCGTGGATTCGGTGCCGGATCGTGCATGGGCCCGCTTCGAGCGCGATTCGCTAATCGACCCCTATGCGGCGGACCACCCGTCGGAATTCTTCGCGGTCTGCAGCGAGGCGCTCTTTGTTCGGCCCAAGGTGTTCGAGTCCGAATTTCCCGAGCTGTACCGGCTGCTCGCCCGCTATTATCGGCAAGACCCGGCGAGCACCGGCGCACTCGCCGAGGGAACCTGATAAAAACTCGCCAACCATCTGATTTTCTGACATAATCGCGTACTTTCGACCTCAGGCAAGTGGCTCGCGCCGAGCTTCGCTATCGAAATTGCGCCGGCAGCCGGCGTTCGATGGCGAAAGCGGCGGGTTGGCTACCGCTCTTACTCAGGAAAAATCATGAAACAAGGCATTCACCCGAATTACCGCGAAGTCGTCTTCCAAGACATGTCGAACGGCTTCAAGTTCGTGACGCGCTCGACCATCCAGACGCGCGAAACCATCGAACTCGATGGCACGACCTACCCGCTCGCCAAGATCGAAGTGTCGTCGGAATCGCACTCGTTCTACACCGGCCAGCAAAAGATCATGGACACGGCCGGCCGCGTCGAGAAGTTCAAGAACAAGTTCGGCTCGCGCGCGAACGGCAAGGCAGCACAGTAAGTTTGCACGCGACAACCGGCAGCCGTACCGCCGGTTCAGCAAAAAGGGCAGCCCAGGCTGCCCTTTTTTGTCCCCGCTCGGTTCGCACCCCGTCCGCGAGGATGCCGCTGCCCCATTGCGCAGACGCGTATCGCTCGCCGCGTCTACAATGCCGGATGCTCAAAATCGCCTGCCCCACCCGCCGGGTCGCGCAAGGCGCCTCGCACACCTGAAGCCGCAATCTGCATGAAGCCTGTCGTTCGCCTTACCGCCTCCGCCACCCGCGCCCTGCCGCGCTGGCTGCTGCTCACGCTCTGCGTCGTCTATGCGGCGTTCGGCCTGTTCGGCCGCGATCCTTGGAAGAACGAGGACGCGGCGGGCTTCGGCGTGATGTGGACGATGGCCACCGGCACATTGCACGACTGGCTGCTGCCGAACCTGGTCGGCAAGTTCATCACGACGGACGGCCCGCTCGGCTACTGGCTCGGCAGCCTCGCGATCCGCGCGCTCGGACCGTGGGTCGACGCGAGCAATGCGTCGCGCGTCTATACCGGCGTGCTGTTCTGCGTGGCGTGCGCGTTCGTCTGGTACGCCGCCTATCTGCTCGGCCGGCGCGCCGAAGTGCAGCCGTTCAAGTATGCGTTCGGCGGCGAACCGGAGCCGCGCGACTACGGACGCACGCTCGCCGACGGCGCGCTGCTGATCCTCCTCGCGTGTTTCGGGCTCGCCGAGCGCGGCCACGAAACCACCCCGCAGCTCGCGCAGTTCGCATGGATCGCGATGCTGGTCTACAGCCTCGTGCGCAGCCTCGACAAGCCGCTGCAAGGCGCACTCTGGTGGGGCGTCTCGATCGGCTTGGTCGCGCTGTCCGGCAACCCGGTGCTGGTCGCCGCCTTGCTCGTCGGCACCCTCGCGCTATATCTCGTTACGCCGGGCATCCGCAATGCCTACCTGCCGCTGCTCGGCCTGCCGCTCGCCGTCGCGCTGTTCGCGATCTGGCCGGCCGCCGCGCTCGGATGGTTCCCCGACGACGCGAACTGGTTCTTCAACCAGTGGTTGCACGGCAGCCTGATGCGTTTTTCGGGACCGCCGACCGCCGTGCTCGGCTACGCGGCGAAAAACCTGCCGCTCTTCACGTGGCCCGCCTGGCCGCTGGCGATCTGGGCGTGGGTCAGTTGGGCGGGCTTCCGCCGCCGGGCGCACGTGGCGGCGCCGCTGTCGGTGATCGTGCCGCTCGTCGCGCTCGTGATCCTGCAGAGCCAGCAGAGCAACCGGATGTACATGCTGATCCTGCCGCCGCTCGCGGTATTGGCCACGTTCGCGCTGCCGACCCTGAAACGCGGCGCGATCAATGCGATCGACTGGTTCGCGGTGCTGAGCTTCACGATCCTCGGCACATTCGTGTGGCTCGTGTGGCTCGCGTCGCTCACCGGCTTCCCCTACCCGCTCGCCCGCAATCTCGCCCGGCTCGTGCCCGGCTACGAGCCGCACTTCAAGGTACTGTCGTTCGTCTGCGCGCTCATCGTGACGGCCTGCTGGATCCTGCTGGTGCGCTGGCGCATCTCGCGGCAGCCGAAGGTACTGTGGCGCAGCGTGGTGCTCTCGGGCGCGGGCACGACACTGATGTGGGTGCTGCTGATGACGCTGTGGCTGCCGTTCGTCAACTACAGCCGGACCTACCGCGACGTCGCGCAGCAGATTTCCGCGCACCTGCCGTCCGACTACGAATGCATCTCCCCGGTGCGGCTCGGCGATGCGCAGATCGCGACTTTCGCGTATTTCGGCGACATGCACTTCTCGTTCACCGACGACTGCGACGTGCTGCTGCGCCAGGATCGCGCCGACTACGGCGAGCCCAGCTCGATCTCGCAGTACGTATGGCGGCTCGTGTGGGAAGGCCGGCGGGTGGCCGATCGCGACGAGCGCTTCCGCCTGTACGAACGGATCGAGCGACCGAAAACACCCGTCAAGCGCCGGCCGCCGCGCACCGCCCGGGACTGACCGGTGTTCGCTGATATCCGCAAGATCGTCGGCCTTGCATGGCCGGTGCTGATCGGACAGCTCGCGATCGTCGCGTTCGGCGTGATCGACACGGCAATGGTCGGCCGCTTCTCGGCGCTCGATCTCGCCGCGCTCGGACTCGGTTCGTCGATCTACCTGTCGGTCTTCATCGGCCTCACCGGCATCCTGTCGGCGCTGCAGCCGATCGCGGGGCAACTGTACGGTGCGCGCCGTTTCCACGAAATCGGCGAGGAAGTCCGCCAGGCCATGTGGCTCGCCGTCATGCTCGCGATCCCCGGATTCCTGCTGCTGCACTTCCCGGAGCCGCTGCTGCGCATCGCGCACGCCCCCGCCGAACTGCACGAGCGCACCGTCGCCTATCTGCGGATCCTGTCGTTCGGGCTGCCCGCCAGCCTGCTGTTCCGGATCTACAACGCGCTCACGAACGCCGCCGGCAAACCCCGGCTCGCGATGATCCTGCAGATCGGCGCGCTGCTGCTTAAGTTTCCGCTCAACATCTGGTTCATCTTCGGCGGCTTTGGCGTGCCCTCGCTGGGCGGCCCCGGCTGCGGGCTCGCGAGCACGCTGATCAACTGGGGGCTCGCGCTGACCGGCTTCACGCTGCTCGCGCGGCTCGACGTGTTCGCGCCGCTCGCGATCTTCTCGCGCTTCTGCCGGCCCGTCTGGCAGCGCCAGAAAGCCATCCTGAAGCTCGGCGTGCCGATGGGGCTCTCCTATCTCATCGAGGTGACGTCGTACACGTTCATGGCGCTGTTCATCGCGCACTTCGGGACGACCACGCTCGCCGGCCATCAGATCGCCGGCAACCTCGGCGCCGTGCTGTACATGACGCCGCTGTCGATCGGCGTCGCCGCGTCGACGCTCGTCGCCCAGGCGCTGGGCGCGCAGCAGCCGGACGCCGCCCGCGCGCTGTCGCGCCACGCGATCATGTTGGCGGGCGCGACGGCTTGCTGCTACGGCCTGATCGTGCTCACGCTGCGGCCGATCCTGGTGCTCGGCTACACGTCGAACGCGAAGGTCGCCGCGGCCGCACTGCCGCTGATGGCGATCGTCGCCGTCTATCACGTGTTCGACGCGCTGCAGGCCAGCACCGCGTTCGTCCTGCGCGCCTACAAGGTGGCGATCGTGCCGACCGTCATCTACGCGATCGCACTGTGGGGCGTCGGCTTGGGCGGCGGATACGCGCTCGGTTTCGATGTGGGCGGCTGGGTCCCCGCGTGGCTGACCGGCGCGCGCGGATTCTGGTGCGCCAATGCGGCGAGCCTGGCGGTGGCCGGCACGGGCCTCGTCCTGTACTGGCGGCGCGTGAGCCGCCGCCCGTTGTCCCTCACGCCCCTGCCCGCCGGCGCGGTCTGAGCGGCCCGCCTCGCGCGCCGCGCTATCCGGCGGCGCGCTCCGCCATCACGATGCCCCGGGCGTCGAACACCTCCCGCGCGGCAAACAACGCGTTGAGCGCCGCCGGAAAACCCGCGTAGACGCTCATCTGCATGAACACCTCGACGATCTCCTCGGGGGTGCAGCCGACGTTCAGCGCGCCTTCGACATGCACTTTCAACTGCGGCTGCGCGTTGCCGAGCGCGGCCAGCGCGGCGATCGTCGCGATTTCGCGCGACTTCAGATCGAGCTGCGGCCGGCTGTACAGGTCGCCGAACGGAAACTCGATCAGGAGCCGGCCGAATTCCGGCGCGATCGCCGCCAGCGACGCCACCACGCGCTCGCCCGCCTCGCCGTCGATTTCCTTCAGCTTGCGCCAGCCTTGTTCGTAGCGCGCGTTCTTTGCCTGCCGGATTTCGGGTTGTTCCATGACGACTCCTGTTCCTGTGAAATACGCTCGCCCGGCGGGCGAGCCGACTGTGTCATGTCGCGCTCGAGCGAGGCATAGTGCGCGATCTTGTCGGTGATCGCCGCCAGATTGCTCTGCAGCTGTCCGATCTGCGCGAGCACGGCGTCACGATGCGAGGCGAGCAGCACACGGCGCTCGCCGACGGTGGCATCCCCGGCGTCCCGCAGCAGCGCGAACGCCTGGATTCCGGCGATCGGCATGCCGGTCGCCTTCAGCCGCAGCACGAAGCGCAGCCAGTCCAGATCGGCCGGCGCGTACAGCCGATGCCCGGCGCCGGTGCGCGCGATCGCCCGCAGCAGTCCCGCCTGCTCGTAATACCTCAGCGTATGCGTCGAAACGCCGATCAGTTCGGCCACCTGTCCGATCGTCAGCGCATTCGGGGGCGTTTTCTTCGATGCATTCGACATGACGTTTCCAAGGTTAGGACTTAGAGCGCACTCTAAGTCAAGCACCACCGGCAAGCCAGCCCCCCGGTATCCGCGGATTCCGTCAAGAATGGTAAAAACCGGCCGCAAATCCGCCTGCCGGCCTTTACAGCGCGCCCTTCGGTGAGCAACACTCGCCCGGCTGTCTTAAAAAGGGCACGCATTTGTCCTATGCTTAAACGCAGCATGCGGCCGTCTTACGGCATGCCATCCGTTCCAACAGCCATTCATCCGTTTACAGGGGAGTCCTTGCCATGCTGAGAAAGCTGCTGATGCTGTTCGTCGCGTTGTCGCTGTCGCTGTCCGCGGCTTTCGCCGCGGCAGTCGAGGTCAATACGGCCGATCAGGCCGCGCTCGAATCCGTGAAGGGCCTCGGGCCGGTGAAATCGAAGGCGATCATCGACGAGCGCACCAAGAACGGCCCGTTCAAGGATGCCGACGATCTGGCAAGCCGCGTGAAGGGACTCGGCACCAAATCGGTCACCAATCTCGAGGCAGCCGGCCTGACGATCGGCGGCTCAGCCACGCCGCCGACCGGCGCGAAGGCGAAGCCCGCGACGACGTCGAAGCCCGCCGCCACGACGGCCGCGACCACGACGGCCACCGCTCCGGCGCCGACGGCGCCGTCGACCGCCGCGAGCGACGCGGCGGCGAAGCCGGCCAAGGCAACCCGCGCGTCGAAGAAGAAGGCTGCTGCGGCAGCAGCGGCGAGCGCGGCGGCGGATGCCAGCGAGCCGGCGGCAGCGTCGGCCCCGAAAGCGAAGAGTTCGAAAAAGAGCAAGAAGGCCAAGGCGGCCTCGGCGGCCGCCGCATCTGGCACGTAAGTCCGACGCCGCACGCACGAGGCGCGCGGCGTTTCGTTCAACTGGCGCCGCTCGCGCGGCGCCGTTCAACCTAGTGAGTCCATCATGGGTCTACTCGATATCGTTGGCGGTCTGATCGGCGGCCAGTCCGGCGGCAACCAGAACGCGCTCGTCTCCACCGCACTGGAGTTCATCAACAACCAGCCGGGCGGCCTGAACGGCCTCGTCGAGAAGTTCAAGGCGGGCGGCGCGGGCGACATCATCGGCTCGTGGGTCGGCAACGGCGCCAACCAGCCGATCTCGCCGGAAGCGCTGCAGAACGTGCTCGGCTCCGATACGGTGAGCGCGCTCGCGAGCAAGGTCGGCATCGACCCCGCCCAAGCCTCGGGCATCCTCGCGCAGGTGCTGCCGCACGTCGTCAACGGCGCGACGCCGAACGGCGAGGTGCCCGCGGGCGGCCAGGTCGATACGTCGAACGTGCTGGGCACCCTCACCCAGCTCGCCGGCATGTTCGGCGGCAACAAGCAGGGCTGACGCACGGGCGCGGCTACCGCGCCCCGTTCGCGCATAAACAAACACCCCGCGCTAGCGGGGTGTTTGTTTTGCGGCGGCGGCCGCCACGACTGCCGAGGCGCGTCAGTGCACGACGCGGTCGAACACGAACTTGCCGTCCTGCACGTCGACCGGAATCACGTCCTTCGGGCCGAAACGGCCGGCCAGGATCAACTTCGCGACCGGATTCTCGATCTCCTGCTGGATCGCGCGCTTCAGCGGCCGCGCGCCGAACAGCGGGTCGTAACCCACCTTGCCGATCTGTTCGAGCGCGGCATCCGACACGTCCAGTTCCATGTCGAGCTTCGCGAGCCGCTCGTGCAGACGGGCCAGCTGGATCTTCGCAATCGACTGGATGTTGCTGCGGTCGAGCGCATGGAACACGACGACATCGTCGATCCGGTTCAGGAATTCGGGCCGGAAGTGCTGCTTCACCTCGAGCCACACGGCATCCTTGATCTCCTCCTGCGGCGCGCCCGCCATCGCCTGGATCACCTGCGAACCGAGATTCGACGTCATCACGATCACCGTGTTCTTGAAGTCGACCGTGCGCCCCTGCCCGTCCGTCATCCGGCCGTCGTCGAGCACCTGCAGCAGCACGTTGAAGACATCGGGATGCGCTTTCTCGATCTCGTCGAGCAGAATCACGCTGTACGGCTTGCGGCGCACGGCTTCCGTCAGGTAGCCGCCTTCCTCGTAGCCGACATAGCCCGGCGGCGCGCCGATCAGCCGCGCGACGCTGTGCTTCTCCATGAATTCGCTCATGTCGATGCGGATCAGATGTTCTTCCGAATCGAACAGGAACGACGCCAACGCCTTGCACAGCTCCGTCTTGCCGACACCCGTCGGCCCGAGGAACAGGAACGAGCCGTACGGCCGGTTCGGATCGGCGAGACCCGCGCGCGACCGTCGGATCGCGTCGGCGACCGCACCGATCGCCTCGTGCTGGCCGACCACGCGCTCGTGCAGCCTCTCCTCGATGTGCAACAGCTTCTCGCGCTCGCCCTGCATCATTCGCGAGACCGGGATGCCGGTCGCGCGCGACACGACCTCGGCGATTTCCTCCGCGCCGACCTGGGTGCGCAACAGCCGCGGCTTCGACGGATTATGCTGTTCGCGCTCCTCCGCCTGCGTGACCTGCTTGAGCTGCGCCTCGAGCTGCGGCAGCTTGCCGTACTGCAGTTCGGCGACCTTCTCGAGCTTGCCCTCGCGCTGCAGGCGGACAATCTCGGCACGCACCTTCTCGATGTCTTCCTTGAGCTGCGCGCTGCCCTGCACCGCGGCCTTCTCGGCGGTCCAGATTTCTTCCAGATCCGCGTACTCGCGGCCGAGGCGATCGATTTCCTCCTCGATCAGCTGCAGACGCTTCTGCGATGCCTCGTCCTGCTCCTTCTTCACGGCCTCGCGCTCGATCTTGAGCTGAATCAGGCGGCGATCGAGCCGATCCATTTCTTCGGGCTTCGAATCGATTTCCATCTTGATCTTCGACGCGGCCTCGTCGATCAGGTCGATCGCCTTGTCCGGCAGGAAGCGGTCGGTGATGTAGCGATGCGACAGCTCCGCCGCCGCGACGATCGCCGGATCGGTGATGTCCACGCCGTGATGCAGCTCATACTTCTCCTGCAGCCCGCGCAGGATCGCGATCGTGGCCTCGACCGACGGCTCGTCGACCAGCACCTTCTGGAAGCGCCGTTCGAGCGCCGCATCCTTCTCGATGTACTTGCGGTACTCATCGAGCGTCGTCGCGCCGATGCAGTGCAGTTCGCCGCGCGACAGCGCCGGCTTCAGCATGTTGCCCGCATCCATCGCGCCCTCGGCCTTGCCCGCGCCGACCATCGTGTGGATTTCGTCGATGAAGACGATCGTCCGGCCCTCGTCCTTCGCGATGTCGCTCAGCACCGCTTTCAGGCGCTCCTCGAATTCGCCGCGATACTTCGCGCCCGCCAGCAGCGCCGCCATATCGAGCGACAGCACGCGCTTGCCCTTGAGCGTCTCCGGCACCTCGCCGTTGACGATCCGCTGCGCGAGCCCTTCGACGATCGCGGTCTTGCCGACCCCCGGTTCGCCGATCAGTACCGGATTGTTCTTGGTGCGACGCTGCAGGATCTGGATCGAACGGCGGATTTCGTCGTCGCGGCCGATCACCGGATCGAGCTTGCCCGAACGCGCGCGCTCGGTCAGATCGACCGTGTATTTCTTCAGCGCCTCGCGCTGGCTCTCCGCATCCTGGCTGTGCACCTGCGAGCCGCCGCGCACCGCGACGATCGCGGCTTCCAGCGCCTTGCGCGTCAGGCCGTGCTGGCGCGCCAGCTTGCCCGCGTCGCCCTTGTCGTCGGCAACGGCAAGCAGGAACATCTCGCTCGCGATGAAGCTGTCGTTGAGTTTTTGTGCTTCCTTGTCCGCCTGGTTCAGCAGGCCGGCCAGTTCGCGGCCGACCTGGACGTCGCCGCCCGTGCCCGTGACCTGCGGCAGGCGCGAGATCGCCTCGTTCAGCGCGCCTTGCAGCGCCTGGACGTGCACGCCTGCCCGCGACAGCAGCGAACGTGCGGAACCGTCGTGCTGCGCGACGAGCGCGGCCAGCACGTGAACGGGTTCGATGTATTGATTGTCGCGCCCGGCGGCGAGACTTTGCGCATCAGCCAGTGCCTCTTGGAATTTGGTGGTGAGCTTGTCGATTCTCATGCAGAGACCTCCAATTTTCGAATATCACCAAAATGAGGGTGGTTACGCGCCTTTCAAGCAGATTTTTATCAAAAAGAGGCGAATTCCCGCCCGCGGCGGGAATTCGGAGCATGGCGACCGCGCATCGGCCCGCGAGGGGCCAGGCGGGTGCTAGCCGGTCACGGAAGCGGGTGCCGGCGCGCCGACGGGCGCATCGGCCGGGATCACCCGGATCGGAATCATGCCGAGCAGCACCGCGAGCTTTTCGCCCGACTGCACCAACTCGCCGATCGTGTGCCGGTCGAGTTCGGCGAAGAATGCCGTACGCGCCGAGATGAACACGTCCTTCAGACGGCACTGCGATTCGATCACGCAGTGCCGATGCGGATCCGGTTCACGCGTGCTCGGGAGGCAGCCGACGAGCGCGAAATCGCTTTCGGTGGCTCGCACCACCTCGCCGACCGTCAGCGCGACCGAGCGCGCATTGAGCCGCAAACCGCCGTTTCGCCCTCGCACGGTCTCGACCCATCCGAGTTCGCCGAGTTGCTGTACCACCTTCATCAGGTGGTTCTTGGAGATGCCATAGGCATCCGAGATCTCCTGAATCGTCGTCAGGCCCTCGCCTCGGACTGCGAGAAACAGCATGACGCGTAGAGAATAATCGGTGTAGTCGGTCAGTCTCATGAGCGGATAGGTATTTAATAGTGATCGTGCCCTTGATCGACGACCGGCATGAGCGCGCTGCGCGAAGCACGCTGCCGGCATTGCCGATTTGGCGGCCGCACCATAAGATGCGGCCTGTCAGCACTTTTTTGGGGTGGCCGACCGCTATTGTGCGACAAAATCGCCGGAGCGTGCTGAGCCCGCACCAGGCCCTTTTTTCTCATGATTCCAACCGATTTTCCGCCCGCTACCCCGCGCGCCACGCCGCTGCGCGCCGCCGAACCGACCGAGGACAACATCCGCGAGCTGGTCGACGCGTTCTACGAGCGCGTGCGCGACGACGCGCTGCTGGGCCCGGTGTTCGACAGCCGGCTCGCGGGCCGCTGGGACGAACACCTGCCGAAGATGGTGATGTTCTGGTCGAGCCTCGTGCTCGGGACCAAGGGATATCGCGGCAACGTACAGGCGGTGCATCAGCCGCTTGAAGGCGTGGAGCCCGCCCACTTCAGCCGCTGGCTCGCGCTCTTCCTGAACACCGTCGAGACCCGCTACGAACCGGCGGCGGCGGTACGCTTCATGGAGCCTGCGCTGCGCATCGCGCAAAGCCTGCAGTTGAGCCGCTTCGGCTGGGAGTACCGGATACCGGCCGAGCAACAGGCCATTCTCGACCTGATCGCGCCGAAGCGGCGCGACGCGGACGACCTCGCCGCGCCGACGAGACCGCGCGGCGAGCCGTTCCCGGCGAAGATCATCGGCCGTTCGCGCGACGACTGACCCCGACGGCGGCGTTGCCGCGCACCGGGCACCCCACGCTCAGGACGCCGTATCCGCGTTGCCGGACACGATGCCCCAGCGCGCCAGCGCCGCGTCGTCGGTACTGCGCGCATCGACCCAGCGTTCGCCCGCCGGCGTCGTTTCCTTCTTCCAGAACGGCGCCTGGGTCTTCAGGTAGTCCATCACGAATTCGCACGAGGCGAACGCGTCGCCGCGATGCGCCGATACGGTGGCGACGAACACGATCTGATCGAGCGGATAGAGCTTGCCGACCCGGTGCACGATCGCGACGTCGACCCCAGGCCAGCGCGCGCGCGCACGCGCGGCGATCGCCTCCAGCGCCTTCTCCGTCATGCCCGGATAATGTTCGAGTTCGAGCGTTTCGACCTGCGCGCCGTCGTTCAGGTCGCGCACCGTCCCGACGAAGCACGCGACCGCGCCCACCTTCGGATTGCGGGCACGCAACGCCGCGATTTCGGCGCTCACGTCGAAATCGTCCGTCTGGACTCGCACCGTCGTCATGACCGCCTCCTCAACCGCCGGTGACCGGCGGGAAAAACGCCACTTCGCAGCCTTCGGTGATGCGCGCGCCGGGCTCCGTCATCGTGTGATTGCAGGCCATCCGCAACGCGCGGCCTTCCGCGAGGGTCTCGGCCCAGACGCCGCCGCGCGCGCGCAGCCATGCGCGCACGTCGCCGACCGTCGCGATGCCGTCCGGCACCGTCACGGTTTCGCCCGACACGCCCAGCGCCTCGCGCACGCTCGCAAAGAATCTCAATTCGATATGCATCGTGACACCCCGCCCGTCAGCCGAGCAGTTCGGAAAAAGGAATGAAACGCACGGTCTCGCCCGCGCTGATCGCGTGGTTCGGCGGATTGTCGATCAACCCGTCGCCCCAGACCGTCGAGGTCAGCACCGCCGAACTCTGATTGGGGAACAGGTCGAGCCCGCCCGCCGCGTTGACGCGCGCGCGCAGGAATTCGTTGCGGCGATCGGCCCTGGCCTGCGTAAAATCGGCCCGCAGCGAGTACGCACGCGGCGCGACTTCCGCGACGCCCGCCACGCGCAGCAGAAACGGCCGCACGAACAGCAGGAAGGTCGCGAAGCTCGATACGGGATTGCCGGGCAAGCCGATGAAAAAGGCTTCGCCGTCACTCGCCGACGCGTCACGGCGGACCGCGCCGAACGCCAGCGGCTTGCCGGGCTTCATCGCGATCTGCCACAGCGCCAGCCGGCCTTCCGCCTCCACGGCCGGCTTCACATGATCCTCGTCGCCGACCGACACGCCGCCGCTCGTCACGATCAGGTCATGCGCGCGTGCCGCCTCGCGCAACGTCGCACGGGTTGCGTCGAGCGCATCGGGCACGATGCCGTAGTCGGTCACCTCGCAGCCGAGCCGTTCGAGCAGGCCGCGCAGCGTGAAGCGGTTCGAGTTGTAGATCGCGCCGGGCCTGAGCGGCTCGCCCGGCATCGTCAGTTCGTCGCCGGTAAAGAACACCGCGACCTTCACGCGGCGCTTCACCGTCAGCTGCGCACAGCCGACCGACGCGGCAAGGCCGAGCGCCTGCGGCGTCAGCCGCGTGCCGGCGGGCAGGATCACCGCGCCCCGGCGGATGTCCGCGCCCTGCGCGGTGATCCATTCGCCCGCCTTCGGCGTGTGCAGGATGTCGACCTGATCGCCCGAAAGCTCGGTCTGCTCCTGCATCACGACGGCGTCGGCACCGGGCGGCACCGTCGCGCCGGTGAAGATGCGCGCGGCCGTCCCGGCGGCCAGTGGCCCGGCCGGATGGCCCGCCGGAATCCGCTGCGATACCGGCAGGCGGCGCTCGCCGTGGGTCAGGTCGGCAACCCGCACCGCGTAGCCGTCCATCGCGCTCGTATGCATCGGCGGCACGTCGAGCGGCGACACCACGTCGGCCGCCAGCACGCGGTTGAGCGCATCGAGCGTCGCGACGGTTTCGGTGTCGGCGAGCGGCGCGGCCGCGCCGAGAAGCGCCGCCAGCGCTTCCGCCGTCGACAGCATCGGCGCGCGCGGCGCCTGGGGAATGGGATTGGACATCGGGGGACGAAAAGAGAACCGGATACGCCATTGTAGCGACGGCCCCGACCGGGCGGGCGATATGCCGATCATCGGCTTGCACTTATCCCGCCGCGCGGCGCGCCAATGACAACGGCCGTGGCGGAGCACCCGCCACGGCCGTCGGGAGCCCCGTGGGGCGCGCTCAGGCGCCCGTGCGCGCGGCGATGAACGCCTTCACCGGTTGCGCGTCCGCCGGCACCACGTCGAAGCGCTGCGGCAGCGCCTCGATGCCGACGAAGGCCGCCGGACGCTCCGGCTCGCGCCGCAGCGCCTCGCGGATCGTCTCGCCGAACTTCACGGGCTGCGCGGTTTCCAGCACGACCATCGGCACGCCCGGCTGCAGATGCTCGCGCGCCACCTTCAGGCCGTCGGCCGTGTGCGTGTCGATCATCGTGCCGTAACGCTCGAACACGTCGCGGATGGTCGCCAGACGGTCGGCGTGGCTGCTGCGGCCCGACACGAAGCCGAACTCGCCGACGCGGGCGAAATCGCCGCTCGCGGCGAGATCGAAGCCGCCCTTCTCCTCCACGTCGCGGAACAGCTGCAACACGCGCGCCGGATCGCGACCCAGCAGGTCGAATACGAACCGCTCGAAATTCGACGCCTTCGAGATATCCATGCTCGGGCTGCTGGTGTGATACGTGTGTTCCGCGCCGCGCACCCGGTACGCGCCGGTACGGAAGAACTCGTCGAGCACGTCGTTCTCGTTGGTGGCCACCACGAGCTTCTCGATCGGCAGGCCCATCATTCGCGCGATATGGCCGGCGCAGACGTTGCCGAAGTTGCCCGACGGCACCGTGAACGACACGCGCTCGCCGTTGTGCGCCGTTGCCGCGAAGTAACCCTTGAAGTAGTAGACGACCTGCGCGACGACCCGCGCCCAGTTGATCGAATTGACCGTGCCGATCTTGTGGCGCGCCTTGAACGCGTGATCGTTCGACACAGCCTTCACGATGTCCTGGCAGTCGTCGAACACGCCTTCGACCGCGAGATTGAAGATGTTCGGATCCTGCAGGCTGTACATCTGCGCGGTCTGGAACGCGCTCATCTTCCGATGCGGCGACAGCATGAACACGCGGACGCCGGCCTTGCCGCGCATCGCATACTCGGCCGCGCTGCCGGTGTCGCCCGACGTCGCGCCGAGGATGTTGAGCGTTTCGCCGTGCTTCGCGAGCGTGTACTCGAACAGGTTGCCGAGCAGCTGCATCGCCATGTCCTTGAACGCGAGCGTCGGGCCGTTCGACAGTTCGAGCAGCGACACCCGCGCCCCGTTCTCGTCGCCGAGCGGCCTGAGCGGGGTAATGTCCGCCGCGCGCTCGCCATGCCGCGTGTTGCGGTAGACCTCGGCCGTATAGGTGCGGCGCGTCAGCGCGCGCAAATCATCCGCCGGGATGTCGTCGCTGAACTTCGACAGGATCTCGAAGGCCAGATCCGCATAGGGCAGCGCGCGCCAGCGCGCCAGCTCGTCGGCCGAAACGCGCGGATAGTCGGCGGGCAGATAGAGGCCGCCGTCCTTCGCGAGACCGCCGAGCAGGATATCGGAGAATGTGTGGCGCTCGCCGATGCCGGCGCCGCGCGTGGAAATGTAATTCATGACCTCGGCCTTAGTTGAGCGCTTCCATGCGCAGCTTCGTCACCTTGGACACGACCGTCGACAGCGCCTCGATGCCGGCGATCGCCGCATTGACGTTCTTCTCGATCGTTTCGTGCGTGATCAGGATGATGTCGGTTTCGCCGTTGGCGGCGTCGACGTGCTCGGATTCCTTCTGCAGCAGCGCGTCGATCGAGATGCCCGACGCGGCGAGAATCCGGGTGATGTCGGCCAGCACGCCGGTCTGGTCGGCGACGCGCAGACGCAGGTAGTAGCCGCTCGTCACTTCGTCGATCGGCAGGATCGGCGTATTCGACAGGCTCTCCGGCTGGAATGCGAGATGCGGCACGCGGTGTTCCGGATCGGCGGTGTGCAGCCGCGTGACGTCGACCAGATCGGCGACCACGGCCGACGCCGTCGGCTCCGCGCCCGCGCCCTTGCCGTAGTAAAGCGTCGTGCCGACCGCATCGCCGTGCACGACGACCGCGTTCATCGCGCCTTCGACGTTCGCCAGCAGGCGCTTCTCGGGAATCAGCGTCGGATGCACGCGCAGCTCGATGCCGCGCTCGGTACGGCGCGTGATGCCGAGAAGCTTGATCCGGTAGCCGAGCTCTTCCGCATAGCGGATGTCGGTGGCCGCGAGCTGGCTGATCCCTTCGATGTACGCGCGCTCGAACTGCACCGGCACGCCGAATGCGATCGCGCTCATGATGGTCGCCTTGTGTGCGGCGTCGACGCCCTCGATGTCGAAGGTCGGATCGGCCTCCGCATAGCCCAGTTCCTGCGCGGCCTTCAGAGCCGTCGCGAAATCGAGGCCGCTGTCGCGCATTTCGGACAGGATGTAGTTCGTCGTGCCGTTGATGATGCCGGCGATGTACTGGATCCGGTTCGCGGTCAGGCCTTCGCGCAGCGCCTTGATGATCGGGATGCCGCCCGCGACCGCCGCCTCGAACGCGACCATCACGCCCTGCTTGCGCGCCGCCGCGAAGATCTCGCCGCCGTGCACCGCGAGGAGCGCCTTGTTGGCGGTCACGACGTGCTTGCCGTTCGCGATCGCGCGCAGCACCAGCTCGCGCGCGATGCCGGTGCCGCCGATCATCTCGGCAATGATCGCGATCGACGGATCGTCCACCACCGCGTTGAAATCGTCGGTGAGCTGCGCGCCGCCGAGGCTGCCGCCGGCGGCGGCCAGCGCCTTCGCCGGATTGCGCACCGCGATGCGCGTCACCTCGATGCTGCGCCCCGCGCGGCGTTTGATTTCTTCCTGGTTGCGGCCCAGCACCGTGAAGGTGCCGCTGCCTACCGTGCCGAAGCCCAACAGGCCAACTTTGATCGGTTCCATGCTGCGTGTGATCTATGTAATGAAGTGAGAAGACGCGCCCGGCTCAAACCGAGTGACGCTTGCGATAACCATCGAGAAAACGTGCGATCCGATTGATCGAATCGGTCAGATCGTCGAGATTCGGTAAAAAGACGACGCGGAAGTGATCCGGCGTCGCCCAGTTGAAGCCCGTGCCCTGCACGAGCAGCACACGCTCCTCCAGCAGCAGGTCGAGGATGAATTGCTGGTCGTTCTCGATCGGGTACACCTTCGGATCGAGCCGCGGAAACATGTAGAGCGCCGCCTCCGGCTTCACGCACGACACGCCCGGGATCGCCGTGAGCATGTCGTAGGCCAGTTCGCGCTGCTTGTACAGGCGCCCCGACGGGACGATCAGCTCGTCGATGCTCTGGTAGCCGCCGAGCGCCGTCTGGATCGCGTACTGACCCGGCACGTTCGCGCAGAGCCGCATCGACGACAGGATCCCGAGCCCTTCGAGATAATCCTTCGCGCGGGCGCGGTTTTCGCCCGCGAGGCCCGATACCGACATCCAGCCCGCGCGGTAGCCGCACGAGCGATAGCTCTTCGACAGGCTGTTGAACGTGACGATGATCACGTCCTCGGCGAGCGACGCGAGCGCCGTATGGTGCTTGCCGTCGTAGACGATCTTGTCGTACACCTCGTCCGCGAAGACCACGAGGCCGTGCTGGCGGGCGATCGCGAGCAATTCGAGCAGCAGTTCGTCCGAGTAAAGCGCACCCGTCGGATTGTTCGGGTTGATCACGACGAGCGCCTTCGTATTCGGCGTGATCTTGCGGCGGATATCGTCGAGATCGGGCATCCAGCGGTTCGACTCGTCGCAGACGTAGTGCACGGGCGTGCCGCCCGACAGGCTCACGGCCGCCGTCCACAGCGGGTAGTCGGGGGCGGGCAGCAGCACCTCGTCGCCGTCGTTCAGCAGCCCTTGCGTCGCCATCACGATCAGTTCGGACGCGCCGTTGCCGATGTAGATGTCGTCCAGCTCGACGCCCTTCACGCCCTTTTGCTGCGTGTAGTGCATCACCGCCTTGCGCGCCGAGAACACCCCCTTCGAATCCGAGTAGCCGGACGAGGTCGGCAGGTTGCGGATCATGTCCTGGATGATTTCGTCCGGCGCGTCGAAACCGAACGGGGCCAGATTGCCGATATTCAGCTTGATGATCCGATGGCCTTCGTCTTCGAGACGCTTCGCGTGCTCGAGCACCGGGCCGCGGATGTCATAGCAGACGTTGAGCAGCTTGTTCGATTTCTGGATCGGTTTCACGACGGACTCGGTTCCTGGGTCATGCCTGCGGGCCTTGGGGGGATGGGGATCAAAACTGGAGAGCGGCCGGTCAGCGCGCGCTGTCTAGGACTGGTCTGAAGCGGCGATCGGGCACGGCTTATGGCGGCGCACGATACAAACGCCGCCCGGGGGCGGCTTAAAAGCTATAATTTAGCGGATTTTGGCTATCTTTCGCAATGCACCATTCCGGTTCAGGCCCGCGCGGCAACCGGTAACATGCATTGCGGGGCGGCCCGCCTGGCCGCCGGGCGCATTTGCCCGCCCCTTTCGGAACCCGGAACACCAATTTGAAATTACACCAGGACACGAGCAGCGCGCTCAATACCGTCACCGGCTATGGCCCCGATTATGTCGACATCAATCTGACGCGTCACGACGGCAGCGTCGTCGTGCTGCCCGACGCGCCCGTGATCGCATGGCCCGTCACGTCGTTCGACGCGCTCGCGCCCGAGCATTTCGATCTGCTGCTCGCCCCGGCGCCCGAGGTGGTCATCTTCGGCAGCGGCGCGAAAATCCGCTTCCCGCACCCTCGCCTAACGGCCAAACTGACCGCGCAACGGATCGGCGTCGAAACGATGGACTTCCAGGCTGCCTGCCGCACCTACAACATCCTGATGGCGGAAGGCCGCAAGGTGGCGCTCGCGCTGTTGATCGAAACCCCGGCCCCGACGCGTTAAAACTTCGGCGGTCCGCCGGCGTCTTATCCCCGTCGCGAGCGGGCCGTTCGCGGCGCGCCCGCGACGGGCGCATTCCACACACCGATTTACAGGCTGATAACTCATGAACGATACGCCGTCGAGGCTACCGCTCAATCGCGCCGCGCTGCTTCTGCTGGTCGCCGTGCTCGCCCTCATCTGGTTCGGGCCGCTCGGCCTGCGCCACCTGATCCCGAGCGACGAAGGCCGCTACGCCGAAATGGCCCGGGAAATGTTCGCCACGGGCGACTGGATCACGCCGCGCTACAACGGCTACAAGTATTTCGAAAAACCGCCGCTGCAAACCTGGCTGAATGCGCTGACTTTCGCATGGTTCGGCCTCGGCGAATGGCAGGCCCGCCTGTACACGGCACTCGCGAGCTTCACGGGCGTGCTGCTGGTCGGCTACACCGGCGCGCGCGTGTTCAACCCGCTCGCGGGCTTCTTCGCCGCGCTGGTGCTCGCGACGTCGCCGTACTGGAACCTGATGGGCCACTTCAACGCGCTCGACATGGGGCTGTCGTTCTGGATGGCCGTCACGCTCTGCGCGCTGCTGCTCGCGCAGCGGCCCGGCCTGCCGGCCGGCGCCGCGCGCGGCTGGATGTGGCTGTGCTGGGCGGGCATGGCGTTCGCCGTGCTGTCGAAAGGCCTCGTCGGCCTCATCCTGCCCGGCGCCGTGCTCGTGCTGTACACCATCGTTTCGCGCGACTGGGCGCTATGGAAGCGGCTCTACCTGGTGAGCGGCCTCGCGATCTTCCTCGCGATCACCGCGCCGTGGTTCGTGCTGGTCCAGCAGCGCAATCCCGAATTCTTCGATTTCTTCTTCGTCGTCCAGCAGTTCCGCCGCTACCTGACGCCCGAGCAGAACCGGCCCGGCCCGTTCTACTACTTCGTGCCGGTGCTGCTGGTCGGCTTGCTGCCGTGGCTGTCGGTCGGCTTCCAGAGCATCCGCCAGGCGCTGCGCATGCCGCGCCAGCCGAACGGCTTCGCGCCGATGGTGCTGCTCCTGATCTGGAGCGCGTTCATCTTTCTGTTCTTCAGCGCATCGCACTCGAAGCTGATCTCGTACGTGCTGCCCGTGATGCCCGCGCTCGCGCTCGTGATCGGCGCCTACCTGCCGCTCGTCACCCGCGAACAGTTCCGCCGCCACCTGTTCGGCTATCTGGTGTTCCTGGTCGCCGCCGCATTCGGCACGATCTTCCTCGGCCACCTGGGCGACACGCGCACGCCCAACGCGCAGTATCTGGAATTCCAGAAGTGGGTGTACGCCGCGATCGGCGTCGCGTTCGCGCTGACGCTCGTCGCCGTCTGGCTGAACCGTCGCGGCCGCGCGGGCATCGCTATCGCGGCCACCGCGTTCGGCGCCGGCTGGCTGCTGCTCGGCACGATCGGCGGCACCGGCCACGACGCGTTCGGCCGCTACAGTTCGGGCGCGCTGCTCGCGCCGGCGATCCGCGCCGAACTGGCGAAACTGCCGCCGGACACGCCGTTCTACTCGGTCGAGGCGCTCGACCATACGCTGCCGTTCTACATGCGGCATACGACGATCATGGTGGCGCGCAAGGACGAACTGTCGTTCGGGATCTCGATGGAGCCGGATAAGTGGGTGCCGACCGTCGACGCATGGGTCGAGCGCTGGAAGGCCGATCGCTATGCGCTCGCGCTGATGTCGCCCGACCACTACCGGCAATTTGTCGCGCAAGGCCTGCCGATGAAGGTGCTCGCGCAGGACAACCGCCGCGTCATCGTCGAAAAGCCCCAACCGTAATACAGGGACCGAACGCAATGAATCCCATTTCGCTCATTTGCATCGTCACCGGCGTGATGCTGAACGCATGCGCGCAGTTGCTGCTGAAAGCCGGCGTGAATGCGGTTGGACACTTCGAATTCACCCGTGCGAACATTATCCCGGTCGGCTTCAAGATCGCCACTCAACTGCCGATCATCGGCGGCCTCGGCTGCTACGTGTTGAGCGTCGTCGTGTGGATCGTCGGGCTGTCCCGGGTGGATGTCTCGATCGCGTATCCGATGCTGTCGCTCGGCTACGTCGTCAATGCATTCGCCGCCTGGTACCTGTTCGGCGAAGTGCTGTCGATGCAGCGCCTGGTCGGCATCGGCATCATCCTGGTCGGGGTCGTGGTACTGGCGCGCAGCTGACGCCGCGCGAGCGCCGGCGCGGCTCCGAGGCCCGCAGGCACTTAAGCGCCTGCCTACAAAAAGAGACGGTGTAATCTCGCCAACCGGTGTTAAATGCGCGTTTTGGGCGCCCTGCCCGGCCTGCCACTTTCATGCCTTCACGAGCCAAGCTTTCATGAGCCAGACTTCCGTTCCTTTCCTGCCGTTCGTCAAACCCGAGATCGACGAAGACACCATCCAGGGCGTCGCCGACGTGCTGCGCTCCGGCTGGATCACGACCGGTCCGCAATGCCGGCAGTTCGAGGCCGCGCTGTCCGAATACTTCGGCGGCCGGCCGGTGCGCGTGTTCAATTCGGGCACCGCGACCCTCGAGATCGGCCTGCGGATCGCGGGCGTCGGCCCGGGCGACGAAGTGATCACGACGCCCGCGTCGTGGGTCGCCACCAGCAACGTGATCATCGAGACCGGCGCGACGCCCGTGTTCGTCGATATCGACCCCGCCACCCGCAACATCGATCTCGATCTGCTCGAGCGGGCGATCACGCCCCGCACGAAGGCGCTGATCCCGGTTTACCTGGCGGGCCTGCCCGTCGACATGGATCGCCTCTACGAGATCGCCGCGCGGCACCGGCTGCGCGTGATCGAAGATGCGGCGCAAGCGCTCGGTTCGACATGGAAGGGCCGGCGCATCGGCGCATTCGGCGACATCGTGTCGTTCAGCTTCCATCCGAACAAGAACCTCACGTCGATCGAAGGCGGCGCGCTGGTCCTCAACAACGAAGACGAAGCGCTGCTCGCGCAGAAGTACCGGCTGCAGGGCGTGACCCGCACCGGCCACGACGGGATGGATTGCGACGTGCTGGGCGGCAAGTACAATCTCACCGACGTCGCGGCCCGCGTCGGCCTCGGCCAGCTGCCGCACCTGGCGCGCTTCAACGCGCAGCGCCGCGTGCTCGCCCGCGCGTACTTCGATGCGTTCGCCGGCGGCGCCGCCGTCCAGCTCGGTGTCGGCCTGCCGGTCGCGGAGTTCGAACACGGCAACTGGCACATGTTCCAGATCACGCTGCCGCTCGAGCGGCTGTCGATCACGCGCGGCGAATTCATGGCGCAGTTGCAGGAGCGCGGCATCGGCTCGGGCGTGCACTACCCGGCGATCCACCTTTTCACGCTATACCGCGCGCGCGGCTTCAAGGAGGGCATGTTCCCCCACGCCGAGCGCTACGGCGCGAGCACCGTCACCTTGCCGCTCTTCACGCAGATGAACGACGGCGACGTGCAGCGAGTGGTCGGCGCCGTCAACCAGATTTGCGAACAATACGGAAAATAAGCGGACATGAGTCACCTTGAAGCACCCGCCGGGCAACCGGGCGCAGCGAACCCCGAAGTATCGATCGTCATCCCCGTGTACAACGAGGAAGCCGGCCTCGCCGCGCTGTTTGCCCGCCTGTACCCGGCGCTCGATGCGCTCGGCACGTCGTACGAGGTGATCCTCGTCAACGACGGCAGCCGCGACCGGTCGGCCGCGCTGCTCGCCGACCAGTTCCGGGTCCGTCCGGACACGACGCGCGTCGTGCTGCTGAACGGCAACTATGGCCAGCACATGGCGATTCTCGCCGGCTTCGAGCAGTCGCGCGGCGAGGTCGTCGTGACGCTCGACGCCGACCTGCAGAATCCGCCGGAGGAAATCGGCAAGCTCGTCACGAAGATCCGCGACGGCTTCGACTATGTCGGTTCGATCCGGATCCAGCGCCAGGACAGCCTGTTCCGGCGCAAGGCATCGACCGCGATGAACCGGCTGCGCGAGCGCATCACCCGCATCAAGATGACCGACCAGGGTTGCATGCTGCGCGCCTACAGCCGTCACATCATCGATACGATCAACCGCTGCGGCGAGGTGAACACGTTCATCCCGGCGCTCGCCTATACGTTCGCGCAGAACCCGACCGAAATCGAGGTCGCGCACGAGGAGCGTTTCGCGGGCGAATCCAAGTATTCGCTGTACAGCCTGATCCGCCTCAATTTCGACCTGGTGACGGGCTTTTCCGTCGTGCCGCTGCAATGGCTGTCGTTCATCGGCGTGATCCTGTCGCTCGGCTCGGCCGCGCTGTTCGCGCTGCTGCTGGTGCGACGCTTCATCGTCGGCGCCGAAGTGCAGGGCGTGTTCACGCTGTTCGCGATCACGTTCTTCCTGCTCGGCGTGATCATCTTCGCGCTCGGCCTGCTCGGCGAATACATCGGACGAATCTACCAGCAGGTCCGCGACCGGCCTCGCTACCTGATCCAGACCGTGCTCGAGGAGCGCGACGGCCGGCCGGGCGTCACGCTGCCGGGCGAACGCAACCCGCAGGAAACCGCGCGATGAAGCCGCGCGCCGTCGTCTTCGCGTATCACAACGTCGGCGTGCGCTGTCTGCAGGTACTGCTAGCGCGCGGCGTCGACGTCGCGCTCGTCGTCACGCACGAGGACAGCCCGACCGAAAACATCTGGTTCGGCAGCGTCGCGGCAGTGGCCGCCGAGCACGGCATTCCCGTCGCCACGCCCGCCGATCCGCGCAGCGCGGAACTGCGGGCGGCGGTCAGCGCGGCCCGCCCCGACTTCATCTTCTCGTTCTACTACCGGCACATGCTGCCGGTCGATCTGCTGGCGCTCGCGCCGCGCGGCGCGTACAACATGCACGGCTCGCTGCTGCCGAAGTACCGCGGCCGGGTACCGACCAATTGGGCAGTCCTGAAAGGCGAGACCGAAACCGGCGCGACGCTGCACGAAATGGCCGCGAAACCCGACGCCGGCGCGCTGGTCGGCCAGACCGCCGTGCCGATCCTGCCCGACGACACCGCCGCACAGGTCTTCGACAAGGTCACGGTCGCGGCCGAGCAAACCCTGTGGCGCGTGCTGCCCGCGCTGCTCGCCGGTGAAGCGCCGCACCTGCCGAACGATCTGTCGCAGGGCAGCTACTACGGCGGACGCAAGCCGGAAGACGGCCGGCTCGACTGGTCGCGGCCGGCCGCCGACGTCTACAACCTGATCCGCGCGGTGGCGCCGCCCTATCCGGGCGCGTTCACCGAACTGCACGATCGCCGCTTCGTGGTCGCCCGGGCGCGCCTCGCCGCACCCGGTTCGGCCGCCGCGCGGGCCGCGGCGGATTTGCCGCCGGGGCTGCACGTAAGCGATAATGCGCTATTCGGCGTTTGCGGCGACAGCCGTGCCGTCTCCATTCTCGAACTGCGGCAGCCACGCGACGGCGGCGAGACCGTCGTGTCTCCCGCGGAATTCGCGCAGTTCATTCATTCTTCCCGTCATTCATGAAAGCGAAAAAAGTCCTGATCCTGGGTGTGAACGGCTTCATCGGCCACCACCTGTCGAAACGCATCCTCGAGACCACCGATTGGGAAGTCTTCGGCATGGACATGCAGACCGACCGGCTCGGCGATCTCGTCAAGCACGAGCGGATGCATTTCTTCGAAGGCGACATCACGATCAACAAGGAATGGGTCGAGTATCACGTGAAGAAGTGCGACGTGATCCTCCCGCTGGTCGCCATCGCGACGCCCGCCACTTACGTGCAGCAGCCGCTGCGCGTGTTCGAGCTGGATTTCGAGGCGAACCTGCCGATCGTCCGCTCGGCGGTGAAGTACCACAAGCACCTGGTGTTCCCGTCGACCTCCGAGGTCTACGGCATGTGCTCGGACGAGCAGTTCGATCCGGACGCATCGGCCCTCACCTACGGTCCGATCAACAAGCCGCGCTGGATCTACGCGTGCTCGAAGCAGCTGATGGACCGCGTGATCTGGGGCTACGGCATGGAAGGCCTGAATTTCACGCTGTTCCGCCCGTTCAACTGGATCGGCCCGGGCCTCGATTCGATCTACACGCCGAAGGAAGGCAGCTCGCGCGTCGTCACGCAGTTCCTCGGCCACATCGTGCGCGGCGAAAACATCAGCCTCGTCGACGGCGGTTCGCAGAAGCGCGCGTTCACCGATATCGACGACGGCATCAGCGCGCTGATGAAGATCATCGACAACCAGAACGGCATCGCGTCGGGCAAGATCTACAACATCGGCAATCCGAGCAACAACTTCTCGGTGCGCGAACTCGCGCACAAGATGCTCGAGCTCGCCGCCGAATTCCCGGAATACGCCGACTCGGCCAAGCAGGTGAAGCTTGTCGAGACCACCTCGGGCGCGTACTACGGCAACGGCTACCAGGACGTGCAAAACCGCGTGCCGAAGATCGACAACACGATGCAGGAACTCGGCTGGGCGCCGCAGTCGACGTTCGACGACGCACTGCGCAAGATCTTCGAAGCGTATCGCGGCCATGTCGCCGATGCGCGCGCGCTTGTCGAGCAGCAAGGCTAAGGACGGTCCGGCTTGGCTCGCATCGTTCTCAAGATCGACGTCGACACGTTGCGCGGCACGCGCGAAGGCGTGCCGAATCTCGCCCGCATCTTCGACCGGTTCGCCGCGCGCGCGACGTTCCTGTTCAGCCTCGGCCCGGATCACACCGGCTGGGCGATGCGGCGCGTGCTGCGGCCCGGTTTTCTGAAAAAGGTGTCGCGCACGTCGGTGGTCGAGCATTACGGGATCCGGCAACTGATGTACGGCGTGTTGCTGCCGGGGCCCGACATCGGCCGGCGCGCCCGCTCGGAGATGCGCGCGATCCACGAAGCCGGCTTCGAGTGCGGGATCCACACGTGGGATCACGTGTACTGGCAGGACAACGTCAAACATCGTCCGCGCGACTGGACCGTGCGCGAGATGCAGAAGAGCCATGCGCGCTTCGCCGAGATTTTCGGCGCGCCGCCCGTCACGCACGGCGCGGCGGGCTGGCAGATGAACGACTCGGCATTCGAGCAGATCGACGCGTGGGGCATGCGCTACGCGTCCGACGGGCGCGGCCACTCGCCGTACCTCCCGGTGCTGAACGGCAAAACGCTCGACCACGTGCAGATGCCGACCACGCTGCCGACGCTCGACGAAGTGCTGGGCGTCGACGGTATCGATACCGGCAACGTCGCCGCGCACCTGCTGAAGCACACCGAACGCAATCCACACGATCAGGTCTTCACGCTGCATGCGGAGCTTGAGGGCCAGAAGCTCGCCCCGGTGTTCGAGCAACTGCTCGCGGGCTGGCGGGCGCAAGGCCATACGTTCGCGACGATGGGCGACTACCACGCGACGCTGGACCGCGCCACGCTCCCATCGTACCCTGTTACGTGGGGCGAAATTCCCGGCCGCTCGGGCGAGCTGATCGTCCAGCCCGACTAGGCTCGCGCGGCCGAGCAGGCCGCGCCCGTCCATCACACCAGGAGAATCACGTGTCTGTCGAAGTTGGCCGTCAAGTTCCCGATTTCACCGCGCCCGCGACCGGCGGCGATTTTTCGCTGTCCGGACTGAACGGCAAGAAGCTCGTGCTGTACTTCTATCCGAAGGACAATACGCCCGGCTGCACGACCGAAGGCCTGCAGTTCCGCGATCTCTATCCGAAGTTCAAGAAGGCCGGCGCGGAAGTGGTCGGTGTCTCGCGAGACAGCCTGCGCTCGCATGACAACTTCAAGGCCAAGCTCGAGCTGCCGTTTCCGCTGGTTTCCGATCCCGACGAAACGCTCTGCGCGCTCTTCAATGTCATGAAACTGAAGAAAATGTATGGCAAGGAAGTCCGCGGCATCGAGCGTTCGACGTTCCTGATCGACGCCTCCGGCGTGCTTCGCCAGGAATGGCGTGGCGTGAAAGTACCGGGGCATGTCGACGACGTGCTGAGTGCTGTACAAGCGCTTTGAGGCGCGTTATATTGGGCTTCAATGAATGCCTGTCCGCCCCATTTTTCTCGTAGCTGCGCCGGTTGTCGAAGCGATGCTGGTTGGCATGTGACGCGCAGCACGACGGTTGAAGCCGAGCCGCTTGCCCCTGTTCGGGGCAGCGGCTTTTTTTATGGTTTTTGCGCCGGTCGCATCAACCCGGCCGCTCATCCCGTCAAGGAGCTGATCGAAATCTAGGCGAACCGGCGTTTCGAAACCCATGTGCGCCACCGCGCGCAAACTGCCTGCAACCCGTGAGCAGGATGCGATCAGCGGCGCATGCAATGCGACACGATTCCTCTCGAGGGACACCATGCCTTTGCCTACTCCCCCCAGCAAGCTCGGCAGTCTGCTGCCGCCCGACGACTACAAGGCGAAAGCGCGGCCCGCGAAGGCCGCGAAATCATCCGCCGAAGGGGACACCGTTCAAGCGGCCGAGTACGGCCCGGCGAGCGTCGCCGACCCGATGGCGCCCGCGGCCAATACCGCCGCGCCGCTACGCGCCGTCGCTTCCGCGCCGGATACCGCGTCGCGGAGCCGCAAGACCAAACAGACCGCCGCGCTGCTGCAGCCGGTGGCCGCGCCCCCCGCAACCCCGGCCCCCGCGCCGTCCGCCCGCTCGGAGCGCCCCGCCGCCGCCAAACCGGCCGGCGCGCCCGCGGCTGCGCCGCGCGAAGCCGCCAAACCACGCGGCCGCAAGGGTGCGGAAGCCGAATTGCAGAAGCTGTTCGTGCTCGACACCAACGTGCTGATGCACGACCCGAGCAGCCTGTTCCGCTTCGAGGAGCACGACGTCTATCTGCCGATGATGACGCTCGAGGAACTCGACAATCACAAGAAGGGGATGTCGGAAGTCGCCCGCAACGCGCGTCAGGTCAGCCGTACGCTCGATGCGCTCGTCGCGAACGTCGGCCCGATCACGTCCGGCATTCCGCTCGCTCGCCTCGGCAGCCGCGAAGCGCTCGGCCGCCTGTATTTCCAGACCACGCTCACGCATATCGAGCCCGTGGACGGCCTGCCGGAAGGCAAGGCGGACAACCAGATCCTCGGCGTCGTGCGCGCGCTGCAGCGCGAGCGCACGGATCGCCAGGTCGTGCTGGTGTCGAAAGACATCAACATGCGGATCAAGGCGCATGCGCTCGGCCTGCCCGCCGAAGACTACTTCAACGATCAGGTTCTCGAGGACAAGGATCTGCTGTACTCGGGCGTGCGCGAGTTGCCGCAGGATTTCTGGGCGAAACATGCGAAAGGCATGGAAAGCTGGCAAGACACGAAAACCGGTACCACCTACTACCGCGTCACGGGCCCGCTCGTCGCGTCGCTGCTGGTCAACGAATTCGTGTATCTCGAGCCGCAGAACGGCGAGCCGACCTTCCACGCGCTCGTTCGCGAGCTGAACGGCAAGACCGCGCTGCTGCAGACGCTGCGCGACTACAGCCACCACAAGAACAACGTGTGGGGCATTACCGCGCGCAACCGCGAGCAGAATTTCGCGCTCAACCTGCTGATGAATCCGGAGATCGATTTCGTCACGCTGCTCGGTCAGGCCGGCACCGGCAAGACGCTCGTCGCGCTCGCGGCCGGCCTCGCGCAGGTGCTCGACGACAAGCGCTACAACGAGATCATCGTGACCCGCGCGACCGTGCCGGTCGGCGAGGATATCGGCTTCCTGCCCGGGACCGAGGAAGAAAAGATGCAGCCGTGGATGGGCGCATTCGACGACAACCTCGAAGTGCTGCAGAAAACCGACGACGCCGCAGGCGAATGGGGCCGCGCGGCGACCCAGGAACTGATCCGGTCGCGCCTCAAGGTGAAAAGCATGAACTTCATGCGCGGGCGCACGTTCGTCGACAAGTACGTGATCATCGACGAGGCGCAGAATCTGACGCCAAAGCAGATGAAAACGCTCGTCACGCGCGCCGGCCCCGGCACGAAGATCATCTGCCTCGGCAACATCGCGCAGATCGATACCCCGTACCTGACGGAAGGCAGTTCCGGCCTCACCTACGTCGTCGATCGCTTCAAGGGCTGGGGACACAGCGGCCACGTGACGCTCGCGCGCGGCGAACGCTCGCGTCTCGCCGACTACGCGTCGGACATCCTCTAATCCCGATCGCGCGTCGTCGGCGACGACGCGGCGAAAGCGGCGCACTGGCTTGCCAGGCGCCGCTTTTTTACTTAGAGGGTCGAATCGTTAGCATGGACCTGCGCAGATAAAACGACGTTTACGCGTGAAACTTCAAGTAATTTCTCAAGATTTCTTGCGAAAGCCCCACCGGACGCACTACTATCGGCACTGTCTGTCGTCCTACGATTGGTGAGCGCCGCGCGTTCGCCCGCCTCTCATGCTGCGAATCTGGCTGTCCCTCGTCGTCGTTTCCCTGCTTGCGGCCTGCTCAAGCGTGCCGCAGAAGACCGCGCGCTCGTCCGGCGGCGGTATGTCCATCGCGACGCCGCGTGCATTTCCGCCGCCGCGCGGCTTTCCCAATTTCGTCGATCACAGCGTCGGCCGCGAGGAAATCTCGATCCAGGCCATGAGCCTCGTCGGCGTGCCGTACCGCTGGGGCGGCAATACGCCCGAAAGCGGCTTCGATTGCAGCGGGCTGGTCCGCTACGTGGTCGGTCGCGCCGCCGACGTCACCCTGCCCCGCACCACCGCGGACATGAGCTCGCGCGGCGACGCGATCGAGCCGGACGGCGTCGCGCCGGGCGACCTGATCTTCTTCAATACGACGGGCCGGCCCCATTCGCACGTCGGTATTTACGTCGGCAAACTGCGCTTCGTGAACGCGCCGTCGACCGGCGGCACAGTTCGGCTCGACTATCTGACGAACCCGTACTGGGCAAAGCGGTTCGACGGGATCCGGCGAGTCGCCGCGCCGAAGGGCAAGGCCGCGCCGTTCGATACGCCGACCTACGAGGCGAGCCGCCCGCCGGAGCCGGCGCAGACGCCCGCACCGCGCGTGACGCAGACGCCGCAGCCGGCCTATGCCGCCGCCCCGGCCGTCGTTGTCCCTGCCGCCGCGCCGGCACCGGCCGCCGTCGCGCAGAGCGCGCCGCCGCTGCGGACCGCTCCGGTCGCCGCCGCGCAAGCCGATCCGTTCGAACCCCCGCCGTCCGCCATGTCGGCGGCGCAACAGCAGGCACGCGCGGCGGGCGCGGTCGCACCGGCCCTGGCCGTTACGCCCCCCACCACGCCGGCCGAGACTCGGCTGCCCGCCGGCACCGTGACGACGGCCGCCGCGCCGGACCCGATCGACTCCGCCGCCGACGCGTTCGAACCGCCTCCACCTACCGCCAATGCCGCCGCGCGTCAGGCGCAGTTGGCCACGCCCGGCAGCGTGCAGATCCTGCGCGCCTCTACCGCCCCCAGGGCCCCGAGCCCGGCGGCCAGCGGCACGAGCGACGACCCGATCGCCCGCTTCGCGACCGGCACCTACTGACAACGCCGCGGGCAGGCCCGCGCACCGCCGGCCTGCCCGCCGAACCGCGGGGGGCACGCCCAACGCTCGCCGAACCGCCGACCGGCTATTCCGGCGACACCCGGATCGAATCGAACATCCCTGAGAGCGAACGACTACGGCCCGCGCAAGCCGCCGTCCCGCTGCTGCGCAAGAGGGCCGGGCAAAGGGCGACGCCGACAATCGACCCGCGCCCCTCAACCAGGACAGCCGCCCCACTCGCCCGCCCCTTCGCACCGCTCCGGTCGATCCCGCCGCGCCCGTCGCTGCGCGACGCAGCCCGACATCGGCACCAAGACACGCCGCCGCAACCCGGCGCCGCAAAAACAAGGCGCCGCAGCCTCACGGCATGCGGCGCCTTGTCGTCGCCCTGGCCGGGTGACCCGCTCAGAAGATCCGGTGACCGATCCACCAGCCCGCGGCCGCGATCAGCGCCGACGCGGGAATCGTCAGCACCCACGCCCACACGATATTGCCGGCAACGCCCCAGCGGACCGCGGACAGCTTGCGTGTCGCGCCGACCCCGACGATCGCGCCGGTGATCGTATGCGTCGTCGAGACCGGGATGCCGAGCCAGGACGCGAGGAACAGCGTCAGCGCGCCCCCCGTTTCGGCGCAGAAACCACCGACCGGCTTGAGCTTGGTGATTTTTTGCCCCATCGTGCGCACGATCCGCCAGCCGCCGAACAGCGTGCCCAGCCCCATCGACAGATAGCAGCCGGCGATCACCCAGGCGGGCGGCGCATCGGCGGTGGCCGACGCGTAGCCCGACGCGATCAGCAGCATCCAGATGATCCCGATGGTTTTTTGCGCGTCGTTGCCGCCGTGGCCCAGGCTATAGAGGCCGGCGGACAGCAGCTGCAGCCGCCTGAAGCGCCGGTCCACCTTGCTGGGTGCGGTCCTGAAATACAGCCACGACACCCCGAGCATGAACAGCGAGCCGAGGATGAAGCCGAGCAGCGGCGAGATGAAGATGAACGCGACCGTCTTCAGCAGCCCGTCGACGTTGAGCGAGCCCCAGCCCGACTTCGCGACGGCGGCGCCCACGAGCCCGCCGATCAGCGCGTGCGACGAGCTGGACGGAATGCCGTAGTACCAGGTGATGACGTTCCAGCCGATCGCGCCGATCAGCGCGCCGAACACGACGTAGTGGTCGACGATGCTCGCATCGATCGTCCCTTTGCCGACGGTCTGAGCGACTTTCAGGTGGAAGATGAAATAGGCGATGACATTGAACGCGGCGGCAAACACGACCGCCTGCTGCGGCTTCAGCACGCCGGTCGACACGACGGTCGCGATCGAGTTCGCGGCGTCGTGGAAACCGTTCATGAAATCGAACAGGAGTGCGACGAGTACCAGCGTCGCGACCACCCACAGGGCGAGTTGTATCGAATGCATCGTAATCGGCTCAGGCGTTTTCCAGCACGATGCCTTCGATGATGTTCGCGACGTCCTCGCACTTGTCGGTGATCTGTTCGAGCAACTCGTAGATCGCCTTCAGCTTGATCAGCGTCTTGACGTCATCTTCCTCGCGGAACAGCTTCGACATCGCCGCGCGCAGTACGCGGTCGGCTTCCGATTCCCAGCGATCGATTTCTTCGCAGGACTTGAGAATCTGGCCCGACTGCTTCATGTCGGACAGCAGCGCGACGGCCTGCTGCACGTGCTGGACCGACTGCGTGACGATATGGGCAAGCTGACTCGCTTCCGACGTGACCGCGCGGACGTCATACAGCGATACGGCCGTGGCGACGTCCTCCATCAGGTCGAGAATGTCGTCCATCGTCGTGATCAACTTGTGGATTTCGTCGCGATCGAGCGGCGTGATGAAGGTCTTGTGCAGCAGGTCGATCGCTTCGTGCGTCAGTTTGTCGGCGGCTTTCTCGGCCGACTGGACGTTCTGCTTGTGAATCTCGGCATCCGCGAGATTGTCGATCAGAAGTTCGAGCTCGCGACCGCCGGAGACGATGTAATTCGCGTGCGCATTGAAGATTTCGAAGAACTTGCCCTCGGTGGGCATGAATCGACCGAACATGGGATTCCTGGAAAATTGTCAAACAACGGTCATAAAAACCGGCGACATTGTACCGTTTCCCAGTTTCCCGCCAAGCACCCGATTACACCGCCTGCGACGAGATACAACGTTTCGTAAAATAGGGGTTTACATCCGGCGTCACTCGCCGTAGAAGGTCTGCGTCCCTGCAAAATTATCGAACTTCGTGTATTGCCCAATGAACGTGAGCCGAACGGGGCCGATCGGGCCATTACGCTGCTTGCCGATGATGATCTCGGCCGTGCCCTTGTCGGGGCTGTCCGGGTTGTACACCTCGTCGCGATAGATGAACAGGATCACGTCCGCATCCTGCTCGATAGCGCCCGACTCCCGCAAATCCGACATCACCGGCCGCTTGTTGGGCCGCTGCTCCAGCCCCCGGTTCAACTGCGAGAGCGCGATCACGGGCACGTCCAGCTCTTTCGCGAGGCTCTTCAGCGAGCGCGAGATTTCCGAGATTTCGGTCGCGCGATTCTCGCCTTGCGACGAACCCGACATCAGCTGAAGGTAATCGACGATGATCAGACCGAGCTTGCCGCACTGGCGCGACAGGCGGCGCGCGCGCGAGCGCAGCTCCATCGGGTTCAGGCCGCCCGTCTCGTCGATGAACAGCTGCGCCTCGCTCATTTTCTGCACCGCGTGCGTGAGTTTCGGCCAATCCTCGTCGCTGAGACGCCCGGTCCGCATCCGATGCTGGTCGAGACGGCCGACCGAGCCGAGCATCCGCATCACGAGCTGGTTGCCCGGCATTTCCATCGAAAACACCGCGACCGGCAGCCCGTACTCGACCGCGACGTATTCGCCGATGTTCATCGAGAACGCAGTCTTGCCCATCGACGGGCGGCCGGCGACGATGATCAGCTCGCCGCCGTGCATGCCGGACGTCATCCGGTCGAGGTCGATGAAGCCGGTCGGCGTGCCCGTCACGTCGCTCGGATTCGCGGTGTGGTACAGCGTGTCGATGCGCTCGACCACCTGAGTCAGCAGCGGCCCGATCTCGAGGAAGCCCTGGGTGCCGCGCGCGCCATCCTCGGCGATCGAGAACACCTTCGATTCCGCCTCGTCGAGCAACTGACGGACTTCCTTGCCCTGCGGATTGAATGCGTCGGCGGAGATCTCGTCGGCGACCGACACAAGCCGGCGCAGCACCGCGCGGTCGCGCACGATTTCCGCATAGCGGCGGATGTTCGCCGCGCTCGGCGTGTTCTGGGCAAGCGCGTTCAGGTACGCGAGGCCGCCGACGTCCTCGGCCTTGCCGGCCGTACTCAGCGCTTCGTAGACCGTCACCACGTCGGCCGGACGCGTGGCCGCGATCAACCGGCCGATGTGCTCGAAGATGATCCGGTGGTCGTACCGGTAGAAGTCGCCTTGCGACAGGAAGTCGGCGATGCGGTCCCACGCGGCGTTGTCGAGCAACAGGCCGCCCAGCACGGATTGCTCGGCTTCGAGCGAGTGCGGCGGAACTTTAAGCGATTCGATTTGGGGATCTTGCGGCGCGTTCATGGCTAGGGATTATCGCGAAATGGGCGCGGCTTAGCCAGCGAAGTGTCGTCATGGCCGGAATACAAAAAGGCAGGAGCCGGTTGCCCGGGCTCCTGCCCTTTATCGGGCGGCCTGGCGACCACCCGAACATACTACCTGCAGCTTACGCGTGATCGCCGATCACCGAGATGGTGATGTCAGCCAGCACATCGGTGTGCAGCGCGACTTGCACCGGATGCTCGCCGATCATCTTCAGCGGGCCTTCCGGCAGACGCACTTGCGCCTTCTCGACGTCGTAACCTGCCTTCTTCAGCAGTTCGGCGATGTCGCCGTTCGTCACCGAGCCGAACAGACGGCCGTCGACGCCCGACTTCTGCGTGACCTGGAACGATTGGCCGCTCAGCTTCTCGCCGACGGCTTGCGCTGCCACCAGCTTCTCGGCGGCGACCTTTTCGAGTTCCGCGCGGCGGACTTCGAATTCGGCGATCGCATCCTTCGTCGCGCGGCGTGCCTTGCGATTCGGGATCAGGAAGTTGCGTGCGTAACCGTCCTTGACCTTGACGATGTCACCCAGGTTGCCCAGATTGGCGACTTTTTCCAACAGAATGATTTGCATTCGAATTCTCCTTATTGCGTCGCCTGATTACGCCTTGTGCTGGTCGGTGTACGGCAGCAGCGCGAGGAAACGCGCACGCTTGATCGCCGTATCCAGCTGACGCTGATAGTGGGCCTTGGTGCCCGTCAGGCGCGCCGGCGTGATCTTGCCGTTTTCGCCGATGAAGTCCTTCAGCGTTTCCGTGTCCTTGTAGTCGATCTGCTCGACGCCGGCTGCCGTGAAACGGCAGAACTTCTTACGCTTGAAGAGCGGGTTTTGTTGCTGACGACGCTTGTCGAATTTCTTACCAGTCGGGCGGGGCATGTTCAGTCCTTTCCAATGTCCTGCAATGATGTAATGTGAAACACCAAGGTTCTCGCGTTGCGGCTTTTCTTCGCCAGGAAGCCGGTGAAGTGCATTTCGACACCCAATCCGCAGCTTTCCAGCCTGCCGCTCGCCTCGCCTGCCGCCACGGCTTCGATGGTCAATTCCACCTGCCGAGGTATGCCTGCTTCGACGACTTCCGTGCGGTGATGCAACGTGCAGCTTGCGATCGGAACGCCGGCGGGGGTGTACCGCACCGGTTCTCGCTCGACGACGCTCGCCGTCAGTTGCAGCCTGTTCACGTCAGTAGCGCGCTCCTTGATGGCTTAGCAATAACGACTTAAGCCTGCGCTTCGGTCGGCTGAGCGGCAGCCGCCTTCTTGGCTTCTTCGCGCTGAACTTCCTTCATCATCGGCGACGGGCCGTTCTCGGCCTTCTTCATCTTGACGATGAGGTGACGCAGCACGGCGTCGTTGAACTTGAACGCGTGTTCGAGTTCGTCGAGCGTCGTCTGGTCGCACTCGATGTTCATGCAGACGTAGTGAGCCTTCGCGAGTTTCTCGATCATGTAGGCCAGCTGGCGGCGGCCCCAGTCTTCGACACGGTGGATCTGACCGCCGTGCGACGTGATCGTGGTCTTGTAACGCTCGATCATCGCGGGCACTTGCTCGCTTTGATCGGGATGCACGATGAATACGATTTCGTAATGACGCATACACACTCCTTGTGGATTAAAGCCACCCGGGCGTCTGAACCGGTGTGGCAAGTGAGAAGCCAGAGAGTGTAGCGCGCTTATAGAGGGCACGCAAGGTTTTTAGGTGATTGCGCGTGCAAATCGGCCATGTTTTCAACGACTTGACGCAAACAAGCGCGATTCGGAACGCCGCGACGCGCGGCCCCCCGCCCATCCTCCCCCGCCGCGCTCCGATTGCGCGAGCCCCGAAAACCGGGGCTGGACGAGCCGTTCGCCGGGTTCGGGGCGACGTTGCCCCTGAAATACACGGGAGATCGGTCCCCATCTCCAGCCGGACCGCCCCACCGTCCGCCTTACTCGGTGCCGCCGCCTGGCAGCCGCGCGGCGAGCGCGCTCCGGAATGCCGCAAGCGCCGCGGGCTCCGCGTCGGTGACCGCCCACCAGGTCATGCCGGCCGCCGGCCAGCGTTCGAGGGCATAACCCTGCGACACCGTCGCGAACGGCGCCGCCGCGCCAGGCAGCACATAGACGTCGATCACGTGCTTCCGGTAGCGGTAAATCAGCACCGCGACCCGGCGGTGATCGACGTAGTCGAGCCGGCCGCCCGTCAGCACGAATCCGCTCGCCGCCAGATCCTCGACGGGCGGCGCGTAATCCAGGCGGCCGTTGAACCACGGTTTCACGGTGTGCTGATCGGTCGAGACGACATCGATGTCGCGCCCGGACAACTCGGCACGCACGTGGCTCGCGACCAGTTCGTCGACCAGCGCGTCAGCCCCGGCATGGCGCTGGGTGAGCGCGACGCCGGCCCCAACCGCGCACGTCGCCAAAGCCAGGCCGGCCAGCCAGCCAGCGCCGGGCCACGTCGTCGCGCCGCCATGTTGCGGCCGGTCCGCGCCGCGTGGACCGCCGCCCGCTCCCAGCCAGTTCCGCCAGCGCGCCCGCCATCCTCCGGGCGAACGCGCCGCCGCGGCCGCGCCGTCCGGCATCGTACCGGGCAGCCCCGCCACGATCCGCGCCCGCAGCATGTCGGGCGCGCGATGGTAATCCGCGTGGCGCACCGCGCGCCCGACGAGCGCGAGCCCATCGCGCTCGTCGCGGCACGCGGCACAGCCGTCCAGATGCTGCGCGACGCGCAACGCGTCGGACGGCGGCAATTCACGGTCAAGGTCCGCATCGAGCAACGGACGCGCCTCTTTACAGTCCATCGACAGCCTCCGGTTCCGATCCGCCCGCGGCACCCGAAGGCCGGGCTCGCCGCCCGCCGGACGGGGCGCAGTCCGCGGCCGGGTCGCCCACCGGCCGCGCCGCCGCGCCGCCGGCCGCCGGCCGGCTTGCGCCGCGCCCGCCCTGCTGAGCCGTCAGCACCTCCGCGAGCCGGCGCCGGCCCCGAGCGAGCCGCGACATCACGGTACCGACCGGCAGATCCGCGATCGCCGCGATCTCGCGATAGCTCAGTTCCTCCATTTCGCGCAGCACCAGCACTTCGCGGTACTCGGCGGGCAGACGCCCCAGCGCGTCGTGCACGAGGCGGGCATCCTCCTCGCGGATCAGCAGCGCCTGCGGATCGATGCCGATGCTGCTCCAGCCGTCCGGCTGCGCATCCGTGTCGAAATCGTCGAGCGCGGCCATTTCGTGCGCCGTCGCGCGCCGCCGCCATTCGGTGTACCAGGTGTGCCGCACGATCGTCAGCAGCCATGCGCGCGCGCTGTCGCCGTGGAACGAGTCGAAGAAACGAAATGCGCGCATGCAGGCCTCCTGCACGATGTCCTCGGCATCCGACGCATTGCCGCACAGCCAGCGCGCGAGGTTGTACGCCGCATCGAGATGCGGCAGCGCCAGCTGCTGGAAACGCAGGCTGCGCACCGCCGCATCGCCCGTCGCACCCCGCGGATCGTCGCTGCCGACCTCCCGGTCGTGTTCCCCCACGTCGCCCCCTCGCCCAGATTGCCCCGGTTCATCCCCGTCGCGGTTGCCATGCGCATGCGGAGCGCGCCGTCATGCGCCGCTCCCTGCTCCCCTTACCGGCCATCCGTTCAGTTTATTCCCGCCCGCGCAAAAAATATTGCGGGAATAAGCCCGGCGACCGGCTGGTTTGACATGCATCCCGTCACGTTCGAAGGAACCGCCATGCCGACCTTGCACCCCCCCTTCAATCGGCGCGATTTCCTGCGCCTCGCCGCCTGCGGCGGCGGCGCCGCGTTCGCCTCCGCGCTGCCCGGCTGGAGTTTCGGCCGCGACAGCGAATTCTTCTTCGTCCAGCTGTCGGACGCGCACTGGGGCTTCGACGGTCCGGCGATCAATCCGGATGCGAAAGGCACGCTGCCGAAGGCGATCGCGGCCGTCAACGCGCTGCCCGTCGCGCCCGCTTTCGTGATCTTCACCGGCGACCTCACGCACACGACCGATGACGTCGACGAGCGCCATGCGCGGATGCGACAGTTCCAGTCGATCGTGTCGCGACTCGACGCGAAGCCGTTGTATCTGATGCCGGGCGAACACGACGCGAGCCTCGACGCGGGCGCTGCCTACCGCTCGCACTTCGGCGACACGCATTACACGTTCGACCATCAGGGCGTGCACTTCGTCACGCTGGACAACGTGTCGGACCCGGCCGGCCGCGTCGGCGACGCGCAGATCGACTGGCTCGCGCAGGACCTCGCCCGCCAGCCGAAGGACGCGCGGATCGTCGTCTTCACGCACCGCCCGCTGTTCGATCTCGCGCCGCAGTGGGACTGGGCGACGCGCGACGGCGCGAAAGTCCTCGACGTGCTGATGCCCTATCCGAACGTGACCGTGTTCTACGGACACATCCACCAGGCGCTGCACACGATGACGGGCCACATCGCGCATCACGCGGCACGTTCGCTGATGTTCCCGCTGCCCGCGCCCGGCTCGCAGGCGAAGCGCCTGCCGGTGCCGTGGGACGCCGCCGCGCCCTACCGGGGGCTCGGCTGGCGGGAAACCCGGGTCGGCGGCGCAGCGGGCGCATTCGCCCTCAGCGAAATGCCGATCGACCCCGCGCTCGCGGCCACGACTTCCTGAGGAGAACGACATGCCCCACGCCAATCCGCCCTCGCCCGACGCGACGCGACCGTCTGCCGTTCCACCGCGCCGCCGCTGGCTGCTCGCCGCCGGCTGCGCGGCGGCCGCCCTTGCCGGCTGGCAGGTGCGCGCGACCGCCGCGCCGCGCGTCATCAAGGTTCACGCGCGGCGCTTCGTGTTCACGCCGAACCGGATCACGCTGGCCCCGCACGAGGCCGTGGTGTTCGAACTGACCGCGCAGGACACGGTGATGGGCTTTTCGATTCCGCAGCTGGGCGTGCGCGCGGACGTCCCGCCGGGCACGGTCGTCATGCTGCCCGCGCAGGCGGGCCCGGCCGGCACGATCGACTTCCTGTGCGACATCTTCTGCGGCTCGGGACACGAAACCATGAACGGCACGATCGTGGTCGGCTAACGCGCGACGAGGGCCGGCACGGGCGGCCCTCGCCGGTCACGGCACCCCGCTCCAGTACCCCGGCTGCGCATAGACGTCGCGCAGATAGTCGATGAAGTACCGCACCCGCGCCGGCACATAGCGCTGCTGCGGGTAGACCGCGAGGATGTCGTAGTCGGGCAGCGCGAATTCGTCGAGCACCGTTTCCAGTTCGCCGCGCGCGAGCTGCTGCGCGATCTCCCAGGTCGAGCGCCAGCCGAGCCCGAGGCCCTCGGACGCCCAGCGGTGCAGCAGTTCGCCGTCGTTGCAGTCGAGCGTCCCGGTGACGCGCATCGTCACGAGCTTGCCGTTGCGCCGGAAGTACCAGCCCCGGTTCTGGCCGCCCTGCAGGTTGAACGCGAGACAGTTGTGACCGAGCAGGTCGTCGAGCGTCTTCGGCCGGCCGTGGCGGCGGAAATACTCCGGCGTGCCGCACACGACGCGCCGATTCGACGCGAGCTTCACCGCGACGAAGTTCGGATCGACCGCACCGCCGATCCGGATCGACAGGTCATAGCCCTCGCGCACCAGGTCGACCACCCGGTCGGTGAGATTGAACGACACCTGCAGCTCGGGCTTGTCCGCGAGAAACGCCGGCGCGAGCGGCGCGACGTGCTTGCGTCCGAACGCGGCGGGCGCCGAGACGATCAGGTGCCCGTTGACCGCGCGGCGCCCCGCCGCCAGCTCGTTTTCCGCCTGATCCCATTCGGCGAGCAGCCCCCGGCAGCGCTCCAGGAATGCGGCGCCCTCCTCGCTGATGACGAGCCGCCGCGTCGAGCGGTACATCAGCTTCACGCCGAGCCGCTTCTCCAGCGCATCGATCCGCCGCCCGAGCACGACGGGCGACACCCCTTCCTCCAGCGCCGCCGCCGCGAGACTGCCCGCGTCGGTCACCCGCACGAACGTCTCGATCTGCTTGAAGCGATCCATGTTGCGTCTCCTTCCGGTCTGCCCGCCGGATGGCCACCCGACGGCATTCCATACTTTTAGTTTCGAAATAAGCGACTCGACCGGATCTTATCAAACCTTTGATGCAGTTCTAAAGTGTGCCGAACCGTGTGATTCGCATCTACAAGGAGACATTTCATGGCCAGGATGAGAGCCGTCGACGCCGCAGTGCTCGTGCTCGAGAAAGAAGGGATCCAGACCGCCTTCGGCGTACCGGGCGCGGCGATCAACCCGTTCTACTCGGCAATGCGCCGCTCGGGCGGAATCAGCCACGTGCTCGCCCGCCACGTCGAGGGCGCGTCGCACATGGCCGAGGGCTTCACGCGTGCCGCGCCCGGCAACATCGGGGTCTGCATCGGCACGTCCGGACCGGCCGGCACCGACATGATCACCGGCCTCTATTCCGCCTCCGCCGACTCGATTCCGATTCTCGCGATCACGGGCCAGGCGCCGCGCGCCCGCCTGTACAAGGAAGATTTCCAGGCGGTCGACATCGAGTCGATCGCGAAGCCGGTGACCAAGTGGGCCGTCACAGTCCGCGAGCCCGCGCTGGTGCCGCGCGTGTTCCAGCAGGCGTTTCACCTGATGCGCTCGGGCCGCCCCGGCCCGGTGCTGATCGATCTGCCGATCGACGTGCAGCTCGCCGAGATCGAGTTCGACATCGCCACCTACGAACCGCTCCCGCTCTACAAGCCCGCGGCAACGCGCACGCAGATCGAGGCCGCGCTGACGATGCTCAACGACGCGGAGCGTCCGCTGATCGTGTCCGGCGGCGGCGTGCTGAACGCGGCGGCGGAGGATCTGCTGGTCGAGTTCGCCGAAACGCTCGGCGTGCCGGTGATCCCGACGCTGATGTCCTGGGGCGCGATTCCCGACGACCACCCGCTGATGGCCGGCATGGTCGGCCTGCAGACGTCGCACCGCTACGGCAACGCGACGCTGCTCGCGTCGGACTTCGTGCTCGGCATCGGCAACCGCTGGGCGAACCGCCATACGGGCAGCGTCGAGGTCTATACGAAGGGCCGCAAGTTCGTCCACGTCGACATCGAGCCGACCCAGATCGGCCGCGTGTTCGGCCCAGATCTCGGCATCGTGTCGGATGCGAAGGCCGCGCTGCAGCTGTTCGTCGCGGTGGCGCGCGAATGGAAGGCGGCCGGCAGGCTGAAGGATCGCAGCGCGTGGGTGGCCGACTGCCAGGACCGCAAGCGCACGCTGCAGCGCAAGACACATTTCGACAACGTGCCGATCAAGCCCCAGCGCGTGTACGAGGAAATGAACAAGGTGTTCGGCCGCGATACCTGCTACGTGAGCACGATCGGCCTGTCGCAGATCGCGGGCGCGCAGTTCCTGCACGTGTACCAGGCGCGCAACTGGATCAACTGCGGGCAGGCGGGCCCGCTCGGCTGGACGATTCCGGCGGCGCTCGGCGTGCGCGCGGCCGATCCGCGCCGGCCGATCGTCGCGCTGTCGGGCGACTACGACTTCCAGTTCATGATCGAGGAGCTGGCGGCGGGCGCGCAGTTCAAGCTGCCCTACGTGCACGTGGTCGTGAACAACTCGTACCTCGGCCTGATCCGCCAGGCGCAGCGCGCGTTCGACATGGACTACTGCGTGCAGCTCGCGTTCGACAACATCAACGCGCCGGAAGTGAACGGCTACGGGGTGGATCACGTCGCGGTCGCGGAAGGCCTTGGCTGCAAGGCGCTGCGCGTGTTCAAGCCGGAGGAGATCGAGCCGGCGCTGCGCAAGGCGCAGGACATGCTGTCCGAGTTCAACGTGCCGGTGGTCGTCGAGGTGATCCTCGAGCGCGTGACCAACATTTCGATGGGGGCCGAGATCGACGCGATCAACGAATTCGAGGCGCTTGCCGAGAAGGCGGAGCACGCGCCGACCGCGATCACCCTGCTCGACTGAGCATCCCTTTCACTGACCGACCAGCGAGACCTCGTCATGCCGAAATTCGCCGCCAACCTCACCATGCTGTTCAACGAAGTCCCGTTCCTCGACCGCTTCAAGGCGGCCGCCGACGCGGGCTTCGACGCGGTGGAGTTCCTGTTTCCGTATCCGTACGCGAAGGAGGCGCTTGCCGAACGGCTCGACGCCAACTGCCTGCGCCTCGCCCTGCACAACCTGCCCGCCGGCAATTGGGAACAGGGCGAGCGCGGCATCGCGTGTCTGCCCGATCGCATCGGCGAATTCCAGGACGGCGTCGGCCGTGCGATCGACTATGCGAAGGCGCTGCGGGTGCCGCAGCTGAACTGCCTGGTCGGGATTGCGTCGGCCAGCGCGAAGCGCGACACCACCTTCGTCACGATCGTGGAAAACCTGCGCTTCGCCGCGCAGGCGCTGAAGCAGGAAGGCATCCGGCTGCTCGTGGAGCCGTGCAATTCGTACGACATCCCGGGCTTCGCGCTGAACCGCTCGTCGGACGGGCTCGACGTGATCCGCGCGGTCGGGTCGGACAACCTGTTCCTGCAGTACGACATCTATCACATGCAGCGGATGGAAGGCGAGCTGGCCGCGACGCTCACCAAGCACTTCGCGTCGATCAAGCATGTCCAGCTCGCCGACAACCCCGGCCGCCACGAGCCCGGCACGGGCGAGATCAACTACGCGTACCTGTTCGCGCTGCTCGACTCGCTCGGTTACGACGGCTACGTCGGCTGCGAGTACAAGCCGCGCGCGACGACCGCGGACGGTCTCGGCTGGCTGCGGGAGATCGCCGGCGCCGGCGCGGCGCGCGAGGCCGCGTAAGCGGCCGCCCCTTCCTCGCTTCGAATACGTCCCAGCCCAACTAGGATAGGAGACTCATCCATGGCAACCATCGGTTTCATCGGCCTCGGCATCATGGGCGCGCACATGGCGCGCAATCTCATCAAGGGCGGCCACCGGCTCGTCGTCAACGGCGCGTATCCGGTGCCGGACGATCTGCGCGACACGACCCTCGTGGTCGCGAACTCGACCGCCGTCGCGCAGGCCGCCGACATCATCATCTCGATCGTGCCGGACACCCCGGACGTGCGCAACGTGCTGTTCGCCGACGACGGCGTCGCCCGGGGCCTGACGGCCGGCAAGCTGGTGATCGACATGAGCTCGATCTCGCCGCTCGACACGCAGGATTTCGCGAAGCAGATCAACGCGCTCGGTTGCGACTATCTGGACGCACCGGTGTCGGGCGGCGAAGTCGGCGCGCGCGACGCGACGCTCACGATCATGGTCGGCGGCCCGCAGAAATCGTTCGAGCGCGCGAAGCCGCTGTTCGACCTGATGGGCAAGAACATCTCGCTGATCGGCGACAACGGCGCCGGCCAGACCACCAAGGTCGCGAACCAGATCATCGTAGCGCTCAACCTCGAGGCGGTCGCCGAAGCGCTGCTGTTCGCGGCCCGCTCGGGCGCCGATCCGGAACGCGTGCGCCGCGCGCTGATGGGCGGCTTCGCATCGTCGCGCATACTCGAGCTGCATGGCGAACGGATGACAAAGCGCACGTTCAATCCGGGCTTCCGCATCGAACTGCACCAGAAGGATCTGAACCTCGCGCTCGACGGCGCGCGCCGGCTCGGCGTCGCGCTGCCGCACACCGCGAGCGCGCAGCAGCTGTTCAGCGTCTGCGCGGCGCACGGCGGCAAGGCATGGGATCACTCGGCAATCGTGCGCGCGCTCGAAATCATGTCGAACTACGCAATCGCCGAACCGCAAAGCGAGGCGAAGGTCGCCTGAGCGGCCGGGCGCGCGCGTCGCGCGCCCGCTGCGCCCGCGTCGGTATCTCTGCGATATCGCGCGGTCCGTATCCTGGCGCGATGCTTGCGCATCGCGCCGGCTGGTGGGGCGCTCCGCCGCATGCCCGCGCGTGCGACGGAGCTGTTGAAGCCGCTCTGGGCTGAGAGCGGCAGGTGGGGTCCGCAGCGGCGCCCGGCGATGCCGGGGAAGCCTTGGTCGGTCAGACGTCGTCGTCGGGTGTCCGTCTGTCGGATTTCGCGTATTACATTTCTTTACGTTCGTGCGCGCGATTTTTCATGCAATTTCGGGCGCGAACGCCTACACTTTCGCCACGCCTTTCGAAAAAATCACCGCGCTCGCCGCGGTGTTTTTTTCGCCACTTCACGGCGCGTTTTTTTCTCAACCACCTGAAGGAGTGTTGCGATGGGTCTTCTTTCGTTTATCAAAGAGGCGGGTGAAAAACTGCTGGGCAAGAGCGACGAGCAAGCCGCGAGCGATCCGGTCTCGGCCAACCAGACGGCAGCCGACGCAATCAAGAATTACATCTCCGCGCAAGGTCTCGACACGTCGAACCTGCAGGTCGCGTTCGACGGCGCATCGCGCACCGTCACGCTGTCGGGCAGCGTCAACGATCTCGATACGAAGGCCAAGGTCAAGGTGGCGGCCGGCAACGTGCAGGGTGTCGCGGGCGTCAACGACGACGACCTCCAGCCGGACGATCCGCAAGTGCAGTATCACGACGTCGTGTCCGGCGACAATCTGTGGAAGATCGCCGAGCAGTACTACGGTAGCGGCGCGAAGAACGACGTGATCTTCCAGGCGAACCGCCCGATGCTGTCGAGCCCGGACAAGATCTACCCGGGTCAGAAGCTGGTGATTCCGCCGCAGGCATAACACGGCCCGCACCACGAAAAAACGGACCTTCGGGTCCGTTTTTTTATCGGCATGCGCCGCGCGAGCCCAGGGCCGGGACCGAGAACTCAATACGTGTCGAATACCGCCTGCAGCGCGGCCGCATCCGGCGCCCCGCCCGCGAGCGCGAGCATCAGCAGCACACGCGCCTTGTACGGATTGAGCGAGCCCGCGCTGACGAAGCCGAGCGCATCGTCGCTCGCCGCGCCGTTGCGCATCACGTGGCCGGAGCCGACCCGCGACGCGCGCACCACCGCGACGCCGCGCGCGGCCGCGTCGGCCAGCGCGCCTTGCAGCGCCGCGTGAATCGAACCGTTGCCGGTACCTGCGACCACGATCCCCCGCACGCCGCCGGCCATGCAGGCATCGACCGCGAGCCGCGACACGCCCGCGTAGCTCGCCACCACCTCGACCGCCGGCCACGCCGAACCGGCGTCGAAAGGCGTATCGAGCGTGTGCGGACGGGTTGCGCGGCGTGCGAATTCCACCCGGCCGTCCTGCACCCAGCCGAGCGCGCCGAGTTCCGGCGACTGGAAGGCATCGACCGCGTAGGTGCTCGTCTTGATGACGTCGCGCGCGCAGTGGATCCGGTTGTTGAACGCGACCAGCACGCCCTGCCCGCGCGCGCTCGCGCTGCCCGCCACGGTCACGGCATTCAGCAGGTTCAGCGGGCCGTCGGACGATAGCGCGGTCGCGGGCCGCATCGCAGCGGTCAGCACGACCGGCTTCGCGCTCTTCACGGTCAGGTGCAGCAGATAGGCGGTTTCCTCGAGCGTATCGGTGCCGTGCGTGACGACGACGCCGTCGATTCCGTCGTCGGCGAGCAGGACATTGATCCGCGCCGCGAGCGTCGTCCACAGCGGCAGCGCGAGATCCTTGCTGTCGATGCTGGCGATCTGCTCGCCTTCGATCCGCGCGACCTGCGCGAGCGCCGGCACCGCGTCGAGCAGGAAGCCGACGCCAAGCGCGCCGGCCTGGTAGCGGGCCGTCTGCGCGGCGTCGGGCGCGGCGCCCGCGATCGTGCCGCCGGTCGCGAGCACGGCGATGCGCGGCAGCGCGCGCGGAGACGGGACGGGGGAAGAATTCGGTGTGGAGGCGTTCATGTGCGCGATTGTAATGGCTGCGGCCCGGGAGCCGGCAATTTCGCGCGTGTCCCGGCTCATGCCGGGGCGCCCGTCCGCCGTCACTGCAGCATGAAGGTCTCGTATTCGAGCCGTTCGAGCTTGCGGTCGAGCCACGCCATCCCGACGACGACCACCACCAGCAACGCGAGCGCGAAACCGTAGCCGTACCACGCCGGCGTCAGCACGAGCGTGGCCCACGTGAACAGCACGTTGAGCACGAGGAATGCCGCCGACAGCACCAGCACGCTCTTGCGCTTGTCCAGGTAGAAGAACACGTTGACGATGCCCATGAACAGCACCTGCAGGCTCGCGGCGATCACGTCGACGTGCAGAAGCGGCAGGTACAGCGGCGAGATCCGCAGCCACGCGAGCAGCGCGGCGCCGATCGTGAACAGCACGAGCGCGGTGACCGCCTGCACCTTCACGATGTCGAAGAAGCCGATGCGCAGCGCATCGATCATCGCGTCGCGGGCGCGCTCGATGTGCTGCAGCGACGCGCCGCCGCGCACGCCGTCGTAGAACGCCTCGAAGTGTTCGACGAAATCGGTCTCGATGCGCATCAGGAACACGGCCATCCCCGGGAGGATCGCGAGATACGCAAGGAACACCGGAATGTCGTAGATCACGGATGCATAGAACGGCCCGATCACCTGCTGGCCCGTACCCGGCGCATACCAGAACATGATCTTGTCCGCCCATACGCCGAGGTTGTAAAGCAGGCCGGTCGCCATCAGCGCCGGGTAGCGGTCGCGCCTGCCGAGGAAATCGAACGCGAGGAACGGCGCCGGCGGCACCGCGTCGCCGTTCGCCGCCCCGCCGCCCGCCGCATCGAACACCCCGTAGTCGCGATAGATCAGGGCAAGCAGGCCGACCAGCAGCACGGTCTGTCCCGCGACGAAACCGAGCAGCAGCCCGCCGAGCCCGTAGCGGGCGAGCAGCACCGCGCCCGCCGCCGTCAGCGTATAGCCGATCAGGAACACCGCGAGGATCGCGCGATACTGCTTCATCCCGGACAGGAAGATCGTCGCCAGCCAGATCTGGCTCATCACGACGAAGCCGGCGACCAGCAGCAGCCGGTAGGCGGCGCTCTCGCCGTCGAAGCCGAGCAGCGCGCCTGGCACGCCCAGCGCGAACGCGAGCGCGCTCACCAGCAGCGCCGCGCCGTGATAGTTCGGCAGGATCCGCGCGGTCTCGCCCGCGAACAGCCGATCGGACGTGAAACGTGTATAGGTCAGCTGAAATGGCCCGGTCAGGATCAGGCTGCCGGCGATCAAGTGGGTGACGCTCACCTGAAATTGCGTGATGAGCACGGTCGGCACGACGAACGGCAGGCTCAGCACGCCGATCAGCAGCATCCCGACGATCGACAGCACCCACGGCCCCGCGCCGATCAGCCCGGCATACGTATACGCCTGCACGAGCCCCGTCAGGGTGTCGCGCTTCAGCATCCGCCGCAATTCGAATCCGATTCCCGCCATGTCCTGTTCCTTCCGGTCGCCCGTTCGCCGCGCGGCTACGCCCGTTCCGCCCGCGCATCGGCGAGCGTGGGCAGGCCGATCATGCGCGCGTAACGCGTCCGATACGCGTCGATCATCTGCTCCTGCGTGTAATACCGCTCGACCCGCGCCATGCCCGCTCGCTGCGCGGCCAGCCAGGCCGCGTCGTCGCGCAGCAGTTCGAGCGCGGCGTCGGCCAGCGCCGCCGGATCGGCGATCTGCACGACGCGGCCCGCCGCGCCGAGCGCGGCATCGTCCGCATCGCGCCCTTCGATCAGCTCACGACACGCGCCGACGTCGGTGACGACGGCCGGCACGCCCGCGGCGAACCCCTCGAGCACCACCAGCGGAAGCGCTTCCGAGATCGAGCTGAGCACCAGCACCCCGACTTGCGGCAACAGTTCGTCGATCCGCCGGAAGCCGAGCAGCCGCACCCGCTCCGCGAGCCCGAGGCTCTCGATCAGGTTGCGGCATTCGAGCGAATAGGTTTCGTCCTCGTCCTCGGGGCCGGCGATCCACGCCTGCGCATCGGGCTCGTGGCGCAGCACCGTCAGCATCGCGCGAATGAAGGTCTTCACGTCCTTGATCGGCACGACCCGGCCGATCAGGCACAGCACCTTCGGCCGCGCCCGACCGCGCGCCGCCCGCAGCGCGGCGAAGCGCGGCAGGTCGACGCCGTTCGGAATGCTCGACGTGCGATGCGCGGGCGCGCCGTCGACGATCTGCCGCCGCCGGTTGCCCTCGTACAGCGCGACGATTTCGTCCGCCGCGTCGTAGCAGACCTGGCCGAGCGTTTCGAAGAAGCGCACCCACAGATCGCGGTAGTAGCCGACCTGCGACACGTCGCGCTCGAAGATGCTGCGGTTGTCGCGCACCCACTCGCTCTGGAACAGGTCGATCTTGCGTTCCTTGGTGTAGATGCCGTGTTCGGACACGCACAGCGGCCGTCCGCTGCGGTAGTGCGCGAGCGCGCCGAGAAAACCCGCGTAACCCGTCGACACGGCGTGATACACGCCGGCCCGCGGCAGCCCCTCGGCGATCCGCGCGAGCTGCCAGAGCGGCAGATGCATCATCCGCACGGTCCAGAAGTAGTCGACGAACGACGGATCGGTGCAATGGATCCGATATCGCTCGGCGATGAATTCCCACGCTTCGCGCGAATGCAGGAACGCGTCCTCGGACAGCTTGCCCCCCGCGCCGAGATCCGCCAGCATGCCCTTCAACATCACGCCCGCCGCGCGCCGCAACGCCGGGTTGCGCAGCGTGTCGTGCAGTTCGCCCATCGCGGCGAACGCAGGCGCGTCGCCCTCGCGCGGCCGCGCGGCCGCGGCCGGCTTGAAGTCGTGCAGGTAGTAATCCTCGTGGTGGACCACGTTGTCGGGCAGCACATAGCGCTGCTGCGGGTAGTCCTTCGGCCGGCTGCCGAGAAAGCAGATGCCGAAGCGATAGTCGGGGAACGCGCGGATCATCTGGTCGACCCAGGTCGACACGCCGCCGCGCACATACGGAAACGTGCCTTCGAGCAGCAGCATCACGTCCACCCGCGCGGGGCGCGGACGAACCGGAGGCTGGCCGCGCGCCAGCAAACGGGACAGGTTCATGACATATCGTGCCCGCGGGCACGCCAGTATTCGAGTATCGGTTGCATCAGCGGCAGCGCGGCCGCACTGTCGATCGTCCCGAGCAGCACGCGGACGCGGGCGAAATCGCCGCGCAGATAGGCGGCCTCGGCGAGATACGGCAGCAGGCGCTCGCGGGGGAATCCGTTCGCGAGCGCCGCTTCGAAATGCGCGTCGGCCGCGTCGAGTTCGCCCAGATCGAGCGCGATCCGCCCGCGCAGGCGCCACAGCGATGCGTCGCGCGGATCGCCTTCGAGCGCGGCGCGCGCGTGGCGCTCGGCTTCCATCGCCGCGTTGCGATGCACGTCGCCCTGCACCAGCTGCGCATAGATCAGTTCGCCGTACAGCTGCGCGAGCGTCTTGTGCGCGGCACGGCGCGCATCGGGCGCAAGGTCCGGGCGCGCGAGCGTCGGCCGCACCGCGAGAATCTGCTGGGTCAGGCTCTTTTCGTCCCGCTCGAGCATCCCGTAGGCCAGCAGGCGCACATCGTCGAGCGGATCGGCCAACATGCCGCGCAGCATCGGGCTGCGGGATTGCGCGGGCATCGCCTGCAGCGCGAGCAGCGCGGTCATCCGCGCCGACGCGCTCGCCCGGTCGTTGAGCAGTTCGGCCTTCAGCCGCGCGCCGCGCCCGTACGCGATGTACGGCACACGCTGGGTCGCGAAGCGCGGCTCCTCGACATGCGCGATACCCGACACGGCCGCCGCTTTCGGCAGCCGCGCCGCCACCCGCATCGCGACGCACGTCACGCCGATGCCGCCGAGCGGCAGCGCCGCGTTGACGAGCCACGCGTACAGGAACGGCCAGCCCCGCTGCGGACCGCGCGCCGGCATCACGCGCAGCGTGCCGTATGCAAGCGGCAGCGCCGCGCACGCGCACAGCAGCAACGCGTCGGCCAGCGCCGCCGTCTCGCGGCCCGGCGCGCGCGCGCCGAACGCGAGCGTCGTCAGCACCGCCGCCTGCGCGAACGCGCCGGCCAGGATCGCGCCCCACGCCAGCCAGCCGGCGCGTACAGGCGGCACGGGACGATCACGCACGCGCATCGCAACGCGCGAGGAAATCGCCCAGCGCCGCGACCGGCTCCGCGCCGTCGACGCGCATCGAATACACGCCGATCCGCGCCCGCTCGAACGTCACGCCGAACTGCGCGCGCAGGCTCTCCTCCATCCGCATCAGATAGCCGTCCACCGCGCTGCCGCCCGCGAGCGGCATCAGCGTCAGCACGGCATTCGCCGCCGTGCCCGCGCGCGACCATTGCGCGTCGAGCGCCCGGCGCGTGCGCAGCACGTGTTCGCGCCATGCGCGGCTCGACTCGCCGGGTTCGAATACCAGCGCCACCAGCGACGATTCGATCTTCGTGCTGCCGTACAGCCGCGCGAGCCGCGCGTAGTCGAGCGCGAAGTCGTACGGGCACGCATCGAACGCGCGCACCAGTTCGCGCGTCACCGGCGCGTGACGCAGGCCGTCCGCGTAATAGCCGCACATCACCAGCAGGAACTGCAGGTTGTCGCGCGTCAGCGCGAGAAACGGCATGTGCTCGACCACCAGCATCCCCACCGGCTCGCCCGCCGCGTCGACGAGCGGCGCGCACGCGAGATAGCGGCTCTTCGCCTCGCGCACCGGCGCTCCCGACTGCGGGTGCGCGAGCGTGCCGGTTTCGAACGCCTCGCGCACCAGCGGATCGGCCGGATCGAACACGAACGGCTCGCCGATCGACGCGGACGGCGTGCTCGCGAACGCGCCCTGGTGCCAGCTGTACAGCGCGGCCCGATCGAACTGACACGCATGCGCGGCGGTTTCGAGAAAACGCGCCGCGCCCGCCAGTTGAGCGGGCTCGGCCGGCTCGTCGTCGAGCGCGAGCGCGCGCAGGCGGCCGAGCGCGTCGCGCAGTGTCGCCGGACGCGCGAGCACGTCCTGCTCCAGCCGCTCGTGCGACAGCCGCAGCAGGAACTGATGCTTGGTCAGCACCGACAGCCGTTCGGCCAGGTAGGCGTTGGCCGCACGCGCCTGCCGCGCCCGCGCGGCCCAGATATCGCCGAACTGTCCCGCGATCAGGACCAGCGCGAAGCCGCCGAAGAAAAACGCGGCGGGTGGAAATGTGGTCGCGGCATGCGCCGCCTCGAACAGGAATCCCGCGAGCACCAGCAGCCCGCCGCTGCCGACGCCCGCGAGCGTGCCGTAGCGCAGCGCGAACACGGCCGGCGCCAGCCAGATCCACGGGAAATCGGCCTGCGTCTGCAACGGATCGGCCGGATCGAGCGCATGCCCGAGCGCGACCAGCACGGCCGTCGTCAACAGCGTCTCGAACGCGATCGCCCTGCCGCGGCGGGTCGGCGACAGCCAGCCGGCGAGGCGCGACGCGCCGCCGCCCTGGCCGTCGGCCGCGCGGCGCGGCGTGCGAGGCGCGCTCACGTGGGTTGAAATCGATTCAGCCATGACCGCGATCTCCTTCGATGATGCGTGTGAGCATTAGCGCGCGAGCGGCGCGAGCAATTCCCGCTCGAGCTTCTGCGCGACCCCCGACAGCGCGTCGCGGCTCCAGCCCGTGCGGCTGCCCGCCGCGCTCCAGATCACGTTGCCGCTGTCGACGTCGATCACGTCGAACGCGAGCCCCACCGCCGGCTCGCCGTCGACGCCCGCCTTGTAGCGCCACTCCGTGACCGAGCCCGTCAGCGCATAGCGGATCCGCTGCGCGCGCGCCCACGTCAGCGCATCCTTCTGCGCATCGGGCTGAGCCGGGTCGAACAGCGTCTCGTCGGCGCTGCCGCCCGGATAGCGCGTCAGCTTCGCGACGCCGCCGGCGGCCAGCAGCGTCTGCGCGATCGCCGCCGCGCGCTGGCCGGCCTGCGGGGTCTCCGTGGTGTTGGCGATCGGCAGCACCGTCCAGGTCGCGCCCGGCTCGAACGGCGGCCGCGACCGGTCGAGCGCGCTGCGGTCGACCACCGAGCACGCGCTCAGCGCGGCCGCGAGACAGCAGGCGGCGACCAGCGACGCGGGTCGCCGCCCGCCGCCCGCCGTGGGGGTATCGATACTCGAACGTGTCATGTTTCTCTCTCCGTGATTGCCGCTTGTGGGTGGCGGCGCCGGCCCGCGCCGCCTGCCTCAGTACATCCATCGATAGCGAACGCCGTATTCGGTCACCGGCGTCGCGTGATTCGACGACACGCCCTGATGCTCGAAATACAGCGTCGCCTGATCGTTGCCGGCCACGCTGCCCGTCGCGCCGAGCGCAACCTGCGCCGCCCAGCCCTGCCGCGAATCGACGATCGGCCCCGCCGACAGGAACGGCCGCCATCCCTTGGCGTAGCTGTCGGCGCGCGCGGCATCGCCGCCCGCGAGCGCATCGCCGCCGACCACCGCGTCGCCGAACGAGAACAGCAGCCCCGCCTGCGTGAAGCTCTGCGGCATGAACGCCGCCGACGTCGCCGCGACGCCGCCCGGCAGCAGCCGCCGGATCGCCGTGCCGGGCATGCCCGCCGCGTTGCTGTACTGGCCGTGCGTGAGCACAGCCCGCACCGTGTAGTCCGGGTAGTCGGCGAAAAGCTTGTAGCCCGCCGTCAGGTCGACCACCGACCCCGCGCCCAGCAGCGAGTGGTCCTGACCGTAGAAGCGCGCGTATTCGAAACGCGCGCCGGCAAACAGATGCGCGCCGCCCTGGTACTGCACGCCGAGGCTCGCCAGGTGCTTCATCCCGCCGACCAGCAGCTGGGCCGTCTCGATCGCCGGCGCATTCATCGCCAGCGCGTAGTAGAACGACAGCGGCCGCGCCGCGCGCCAGGTCCCGTCGACGCGCGCGGTCACGATGCGCGCCACGCCGTCGCGATAGCCGACGCTCCACTGCATGCTGCGATCGGCGCCCAGCGCGCGAACGCTGGCCGTGAGCGTGCTGTCGCGGCGCGGCACGTTCGGCATCGTGTCGTCGCTGTGCTGGCTGCGCGACAGGAACGCCAGACCCAGCGACAGCGACGGCGACCACCGGACGCCGCCCGAAACGCCGCTTTCCGCGTATCTGAATCCGCCTTGGTCGACATAGCGAAAGCTCGGCGCGATGGCCTGCGCGGTGCGCAGCAGTTGATCGCGCGCCAGCGCGTCGGCCGCATCGTCGCGCGGCAGCCGGGTCTGCAGATCGAACGCATCCGATTGCGCGGCGGCGTAGCGGCCCGCCCGCGCCTCGGCCTCGATCCGGGTCTGCAGGGGCAGCCAGGCGGCCGCCGTGTCGAGCAGACGGTCGAGCGTCGCCGCGTCGCCCTGCGCGAGCGCGAGCGTCAGTTCCGCGTAGACCGGCCGCCCGGCGCCTTTCAGGAAGCGGGCGAGCAACCAGGCGCGCTCCATGTCGTCGGCGTCGTGATTGCGCGCCCATGCGAGCGCCACCTCGCGGGCCAGCGCCGAATGAATCCGCGCGCGCCGCGTCAGGCGAGCCTGGGTCGCATCGGGCAGCCCGGCGAGATCGCCGAGCGCATCGTCCGCGGGTTCGTTCAGATCCTCGCGCAGCAGCGCGATCAGCGCGCCGCGCGATGCGTCGCCGCCTTGGAATTCGTCGACGAGACCGACCAGACGCGCACGCAGCGCATCGCGCTCGCGCGCCGTGAGCCGCGGGGCGGATACCGACTCGGGCGCGAGCGTTTGCCGCCACACCGCGCGCCGCACCCGCCACGCGGCATCCGGACGTCCGGCGAGTTCGAGCGCCTCCGCATAGCTCAACAGCCACAGGGGATCGCCGCGCCGCTCGCCGGCCTCCTTGCGCAGATAGTGGACGGCCGCGCGCCCGTCGTTCAGCCGCAGATACCCCGCCGCGTACGCGCTCCACAGCTGCGCATCGCCTTGCGCATCGCGTGCGCCGCGCGCCAGCGCGTCGCGCAATTCGGCGTCGCTGCCGGATTCGGTCAACGCCCACACCCGCGCCGCGCGCACCTGCGTGTCGCCCGGGCTCAGTTCGGCCGCCGCGCGCAGGTCGGCCAGCGCCGCGCGGCCGTCGCCCTGACCGAGCCGCGCCTGAGCGCGCGCAACCCGCACGCCCGCCGAACGGTCCGCGTCGCGTCGCTCGGCGGGCGTCAGCGACGCGAGCAGCGCCGTGCCGCGAGCCGGCGCCTGCGCGCGGGTGTAGTAGATCAGCGCCTGTTCGAGCAGCCTGACGCGGCCGCTGCGCCGGTAGCCGAATTCGGCGAGGCGCCCCGCGTCCAGCGGGCGATCGTCGTAGAGCGCGACCATGGCCGCGATGTCGTCGGCGCTCGCATGCGCGCCCGCGACGAGCGCCGCATAGCCGGTCCGCGCGCTGTCGCTCCGGCCGGTCAGCCCGGCAAGCTGCGTGTAGAAGCGCCAGAACGTATCGTCGGCCGGCGTCGCGGCGGACCGCGCGGCGTCGAGCACCGCGAGCGCCTGCGCGAACGCGGCCCGGGTGTACAGCGCCAGTCCGATCTGCAGCGCATACGCGGGCGCCGGACCGTATTCGCGATTGAGCGTCTCGTAGGCGGCGAGTGCCGCGGGGTCGTCGCCCTTGCGCAGCGCCAGCGCCGCACTGCGCTCGAGCAGCGCCTGCCGGCGTGCGCCGCGCGCCCGCTCCGACAGGAACCGCAGCGCGGCGTCCGGATCGCCCAGCCGCTCCTGAAGGGCCACGACCCGGTCGACGGCGGAGAGGTCGTCCGGAGCGGCCGCCGCATCGCGCAGCGCCGCCGCCAGCAGCGCGCGATTGTCGTTCAGCGCGGGCGCGAGACGCTTCACGGACGCCCAGTCCGCCGCGCCGTCGCGCCGCTGCGCGAGCGCCACGTATTGCGCAAGCGCGACGTTCGGCGCGCCGTTCCATTCGGCGGTCCGCGCAAGCCGCTCGCGCCATTCGAGCGCGTCCGGCGCCTGGTCGACTGCGCTTTGCGCGACGCGCTGCGCGCGCGCCAAGTCGCCGTTAGCGAGAAACACGCGGTAGGCCAGGTCGTAATCGGTCGCCTCGTAGCGGGCCATGTCCGTCGGGGCGAACCTGCTCGGCAGCGCGGGGATCCCGGTGGCACGCAGTGACGGGACCGCACGCGGCGTTACCGCTCGCGCACGCGGCGGCGCGACCGGCCGCGGACGTGGTTCGGCCCTTGTCGCCGCACGCAATACGCCGTGCGACGGCGGCCCGGCACGCGCGACGGCCGGCGCCGCGCGCACGCCCCGCTTCGCCATCGATTGCCCAGGCGGCCCGCTATCCCGATACGGCGCAACCGACGTCGTCGGCCTCCCCGCTCGCGCAGGCGATAGCGGCGGATCCGACGTCACCCGTACCAGCCGCGGGCGCGCCGCCCGCGCGGCATGCCCGTTCGCGACGCGCGGCCCGGCACCGTCGGCGCGCGCCATCCGCAGCAGCCGGCGCGCATAGCGCTGCGCATCGTCGGGCGCGCGTGCCGCCAGCGCGAGCGTGGCGAGATAGCGCAGCACCTGCGGGTCGTCGGCCAGCCTCTGCGGCAAATGCTGCTCGGCCGCGCGCAGCGCATCCGACGCCGCCCCGCCCGACTGCAGCGCCTGCACGGCGGACAGGAAATAGCGGCGCGCGTCCGCCGGGGACGCCGCCGCGCGCTGCGCGGCGAAGAAGCGTTCGGCCGCGAGCCGGTGGTCGCTCGCGGCAAGCGCCAGCCGTCCCGCCTGCGCGAGCCAGCGCGGCGCCTCCCCGGGCTGCGCATCGGCCAGCCGCTCGCAGTAGCGCGCGGCCAGCGGAGCGTCGTTCAGCGCAAGCGCCTTGCGTTGCAACTGCTCGAGTTGCGCCGCCTCCCAGGGGTCGCGCAGCGCGTCGGTCAGTTGCGCCTGCAGCACGCGCAGCCGGCGGGCGCGCTCGCTCACATCGGGGGCCAGTTGATAGGCGTCGATTTCAGCCAGCTCGATCGACATCAGACGGCCTCTGCGCCGCAGCGCGGCATCGCGCGAAGCGACCAGCACGGCGAGCGCCGGCCTGGCGTCGGCGAGCCGCTGCGCCGTCAGATATTCGCGCGCCAGCTCCGCGAGCACCTCGCCGTTGTCCGGCTCGATCGTGCGCCAGGCTTCCAGATACGCGATCGTCAGCGTGTCGGCGTCGTGCCCCTCAAGCAGCCTCGTCTGTAGCCGCTCGCGCGGAAACGCGAGCGCGAGGAGCGCCGCCATCAGCGCGGCGAACAGCGCGACGGCCCACGGCGAAACCAGCCGCGCGCGCTCAGCGCGGGCAAACGGCGTCGACATGGATCGTCACACTGGCGACATCGGGCGGATTGCCCGCAAGCCCCGCGCCGGGCAGCGCGGGGGCGTACTCGCGACGGCCGTCCGGCGCGGCGCGCGCGGCGAGCGGCCGGCCGTCGACGGCGACCCGGCAGTCCGCCGCGTTCGCGAGCGAAAACTGCGGCGCGACATGCGAGGCGAGATCGAACGACAGTCCGCCTGCACGCCGCGCGAAATTCGACAGTACGCCGTTCGCATCGGCCAGGTACGGCAGCGCGCCGGCCTCGCGCAGGCCGACCACCCGGAAGCGCGCCGCGCCGCCCGTCAGATGCACATAAGTGCCGCCCGGTCCCGGCAGGAAGCCCGCCACGCCGTCCGCGTCGTCCAGCGCGGGCGCCTGTCCCGCCGGCAGCCGCAGCGTGCGCAGGCGCCCCGCGCCGCGCACCTGCCAGAATGCGCCGTCGCGCGCGATGCTCATCTGTTCGAAATCCAGCACGCGCTGCGCATACTCCGACACGAACACCGGAAACAGCGGCATCCGGACCAGCGTGCCGTAGATCGTGTCGAGCGCTTTCAGCGATGCGTATTTGGTGCCGCTGAACATGTGGTAGTACACGTCGACCGGCTTGAAGCGCAGCGGCGCGTCGGTCATCGCGAAGGTTTCGAGCACGCGCGTGAAGCCGTAGAACGGCCCCTGCCACAGCGCGGTGTACAGCTCCTCGTTCTGATTGGGCGCATAGACCTGGTAGGCATCGCCCTTGCGCACGCCGAGCGGCGCGATCGCGGTCCAGCTCGGAAACTGTTTCGTGATGACGGTATCGCCGCCGTTCATCGCGAATACGCCGGCCCGCTGCGCCGCCTGCAGCACGGCTTCGGGCACCTGGCAGTCGCCGCTCCACAGCACCACCCGGGTGCGCTTGCCCGGCGGCGCCAGTTCACGATCGATATAGCGGACCGACCCGGCGATCTCGCGCTCGGCGTCGTAGCGATAACCGGGAATGCCGACCGCAAGCCCGCTCGCGTTCGCGACGCTGCCGCCCTCGGTCTGCTTGCCGTCGTCGCCCGTCGAGCGGTCCAAGCCGGTGATCCGCAGCCACTTGAACGGATGCGTGTACGTGTGGCTCGCGATCTCGACGTTCGGCAGCGTGAAGATCCGGCGGGCCAGCGTGCGCAGGCGCGGGCCGATCGGCCGGTACGGCCCTTCGTCGGTCACCTCGCCCTCGATCACCGACACCGTGACCGGCAGGCCGAACTTCTTCAGCGCGTCGTACAGCGATTCGCCCGGATAGGCATAGCGCGGCGCGCCGACGGCCGCGCCGACCGGCTCCTCGACACGCGACGGAAACCCGTCGCCGTCGATGTGCGACATGAACAGGCGCCGGCCGTTCTCGGTGGTCGTGTCGGGGACGGGCATCGCATCGGGCAGGCGCAGCGCCGCTTTGAGGAACGCGAGCGGCTGCGTGACCCAGCGCGTCTGGTCGACGGCCCGCAGTTCGAACACCGCGAACGGACGCAGCGCATAGCCGCCCCACGGCGTGAGCGCGGCCGCGTCGATCGCGAACGGATTGCCCGCGTCGGCCGAACGCAGACGCAGCAGCGAGCGGCTGCGCGGTCCGGCCGCGAGCGGCGCGTAGTCGCCCGCATCGGGCGTCGGCGGCATCTCGAAGCCCATCAGCGCGCGATCGTAGGACGCGACGTCGAGCCGCTTGCCCGGCGTCCCGGCGACGAGCTTCAGATCGAGTTGCGCCGCGAGCGCGCCGTCCACCGGAATACCGAACGAATTGAATACGGCGACCGGCACACCGTCGCGCACCTGCTTCATCAGCCACGCGCGAAATGCGCCGGCCCGCGCAGGCGCATCGTTCAGCCACACGACGACGCCCGCGTAGCGGCCGGCCAGCGTGCCGCCCGGCAGCGGCTTGCCCACTTCCGCGTATTCCACCCGGTAGCCCAGATAATTGAGCGGCGTCGCGACGAACCGCACGCCGTCCGACGTATCGAGGCCGGTATTGGGCGCGAGGTCCTGCACGACCAGCACGGTGCGCGGCATGACCTGCAACGCCCCGGAGCCGACGGTCTCCAGCGCGCCGTCCGTCACGTACGGCACCAGTCCGTCGGCGCGAATCCGGGCGACCGTATCCCGCGCGCAGGCCGAATCGGCCGGCGCGCAATAGTCGATCGCGACGACCGGCAGCCGATAGCGCTCGCGCAGTGTCCGCGCCTGCGCGAGCAGCCACGCGCGGTCGTCGGCCGATACCTCGACGTAACGCCGCTGCGCCTGATTCCAGCCGCGATACAGCGATTCGAACGCGACCGCGTAGACCCGGTCGTGCACCTGCGGCAACACTTCGAAACCGCGATTGAGGATCAACTGCGCATCCGGATAGCGCGCCTTCACCGCGCGAATCGCGGCGACGAGCCCCGCCTCCTGTTGCGCGCGCTCGGCGGGCGTGGTGGCGATCAGCTGATAGGAATCGAGCGTGTCGAGAAAGAAGCCGCGGTAGCCGCGCGCCCATAGCGGCGCGATCACCTGCTCGACGAAGAAGCGCGGCCAGCCCGGCGCGCGCTGATCGACGACCTTCGACGCCCATGCCTCGTTGCGGCCGACGAGCCACGCGGCCGGCATCGCTTTCGCGTAGTCGCGCCCGGGCGCCACCTCGCCGATGCTCACGTACGCGAACCAGCGCGTGCCCGGCGTGTCCTGCGCACGCGGCTCGAAGCCGTGGTCGGGCTCGACCACCGCCGCGTCGAACGCGGACAATTGGGACACCGGCGGCTTGTCGCCGTAGAACCAGGCGATCGACGGCGCGGGTACGCTCGCGGACGGCACGGCAGCGGCGGGCGCCAAGGCGCCGCCGCTCGACGCCGCCTCGACGGCCGCGGCATGCGCCGAGCCCGAGCCCGCTGCCGCGCACGCCGCGACCCCGCATGCGAGCAGCGCGGCCCGACGCAACCAGGCGACGGCCCCGCCCCTCTCCCTCTCAAGATGCACCGGCGCGCGATGCCGGCAGACGCGGGTTGCCCCGCGCAGCGCGCGTATCAGGTCGATCGACCACATCAGCAAACAACCTGCCGCCCGGCAAACTGCCTGGGCCGCGTGAAGCCGCCGCGCGCGAACGATCCCCGGCGCGCGACGAATATTGGCCATGCCCCGGTTGAAACCGCGGCTATCTTGGTGTCGATACCCCCAGTGCATCGGTATCGCGGGTCTGACTGCTCGCGGGCAAATACTTCGTTGCCGATTCGCCGCCTATTATCTCAAAAACAAGAGGTGCAACCGCCGCGCAGCGAGGTTATAACCCGCCGCCACGCGCCCCTCAAGCGAGGTTGCCGACATGCCGATGCCCGCCGCACGGGGGTTTGCGCGCGATGACCGGATGCCAATCGTTTGCGAATGGAAAATGAACGAACCTGTACGTTTGCGCGAAAAATGCGCGCATCGATATTTTCCCGGTGTTTTTTGTTGTTTTTAGGATGATTTGCCATAATGCAAGCCGCGACCCGCGCAGCCGCGCGATTCGCAGCGATGTCATAGAAAACGCAATTCACCCATTGGGAGTGTCAAATGAAAATCCGATCGCTCATGGCTGCGCTGCTCGTCGGCGGCATGCTGGCTTCGCCGGCTTTCGCCCAAAACAGTCAGCAGGACAAGATGAAGGCATGCAACACGCAAGCGGCCGGCAAGTCGGGCGACGAGCGCAAGGCCTTCATGAAGGACTGTCTGTCGACCAAGAAGAAGATGACGCAGCAGGACAAGATGAAGGCCTGCAACAAGGACGCCACCGGCAAGACCGGCGACGACCGCAAGGCCTTCATGAAGAGCTGCCTGTCGAGCCAGCCGGCCGCCTGAGCGGCGTTTGCTCCGGCACAATGCCGCGCGCCGTTTCGACGGGCGCGGCATTTTTTCTTTCGCGCGCCGGTTCCGTGCGCGCTCCCCGCCACGCGACTGCGGCGATACGTCGCATTTTCTTCTATGATGGCTGCTACGCGGCCCTCCCCACGTATAAGAAGCGCCATCGGGCCGCCCTCATGACGGATGCGTACCTTCGCATCAAACGGAGGCAGGGATGGCATGGAGACAACACCGCTGGTTTCGGCGCTGGGTCATCGTGATCGTGTTCTGGGCGGTGCCCGTCGCGATCGTCGCGGTGCGAGAGATTCGCGAGGAGATGGCCTATAACTACACCGATCTCCAGCAGGCGCTGACCACCTGGCAGCTGACCGACGCGCAGCGCGCGGCGGGCGCGGCCGCGCGCTGCCACGGCGACCCGGACGAGGCGCGCGCCGCCGGCTGCCCCGCGGACGTGCTGGCCGCCAATGCGGCCCGCCAGCAGGAGGCCCGCGACGAATTCACGCTGCGCCGCAGCACCCTGTTCGGCTATCTCTGGCATGCCTTCGTCGGCTACTGGGTCGTGCCCGCCGCGTTCCTGTTCGCCTGCGGCGTGCTGATCGCTCTGATCCGCCGCGCACTGCGGCGCCCGCCGATCAAGCCCCCCGTCTCCCACTGAGCCGCCGCGTGCCCCACCAGGCCGCGGTGTGCCGACATGCGCATTGATGCGGCGCAGCATCGAACCGGCGCCGGCCCCTCGGCGAAATACCCTTGTAATGCGCTGTGTTATAACGTCTGACGTGACTCTCCCTCAGGCGAGAATCACGTCGAACAACTAAACGATGGAGTAATACGATGCTGAAACGGAATCTCGCATTGAAAGCCGCTGCCGCGCTCGTCATCGGCACTCTCGCGCTCACCGGCTGCACGACCACGCCGGACAAGCCCGCCAGCGCGGCGACAAATGCGTCGAAGCGCCAAGCAATCGATGCGAGCGTCGACGGCACCCTGTCGCGTCTCTACTCGACCGTGCCGGGCGCGCGCGAGCTGGTCGGCAAATCGCGCGGCGTGCTGGTATTCCCCAACGTGATCCAGGCCGGCCTCATCGTCGGCGGCCAGTCGGGCAACGGTTCGCTGCGGGTCGGCGGCGGCACCGTCGGCTACTACAACACGTCGTCGCTGTCGGTCGGCCTGCAGGCGGGCGCGCAATCGAAGGCGATCGTGTTCCTGTTCATGACCCAGGACGCGCTCGACAAATTCCGCGCGTCGAACGGCTGGGCCGCCGGCGCCGACGCCTCCGTCGCGCTCGTGAAGATGGGCGCGAACGGCGCGATCGACACGACGACGGCCACCGCGCCGGTCGAAGTGATCGTGCTGACCAACGCGGGCCTGATGGGCGACGTGTCGATCAGCGGCACCAAGGTCTCGAAGCTCGATATCTGATGCGCGGCGCGCCGCTCGAGGCGCGCGGCTTCGATACGACAACGGCGATGCGCTTGCGCGCATCGCCGTTTTTTCATGGCCTCGCCATCCGTGACGCGGTCACGGTGCCGAATCGATCACCTTGAAGCGCGCCCGCTTCTGCGCGCGGATCAGCGACTGGTAGACGTCGACATACTGCTGCGCCATCCGGCGGGACGTGAAGCGCTCCTCGAAGCGCTGCCGCACCCGCGCGCGCGGCAGCGTGTGCAGACGGTTCACCGCCGCCACCGCGCCGATCTCGTCCTCGACGATGAAGCCCGACACGCCCTCTTCCAGCACTTCCGGCACCGCCCCGCGATTGAACGCGATCACCGGGGTGCCGCACGCCATCGCCTCGATCATCACCAGCCCGAAAGGCTCCGGCCAGTCGATCGGAAACAGCAGCGCATGCGCGCCCGACAGGAATTCCGCCTTCTGATGGTCGGCGATCTCGCCGATGAATTCGACGTGCGGCAGCGCGAACAGCGGCTTGATCTGGCGTTCGAAGTACTCCTCGTCCGCCGCGTCGATCTTCGCGGCGATCCGGATCGGCATCCCGCAGCGCTGCGCGATGCGGATCGCGCGGTCGACCCGCTTCTCCGGCGAGATGCGGCCGAGGAAAGCCAGATACTTCTGCTCGACGGGCTGCGGCGTATACAGCGTGTCGGGCAGCCCGTGATAGACGGTCGTCAGCCACTTGGCCTGCGGCAGCGGCTGGCGCTGCGCATTCGAGATCGAGATCACGGGCGCCGTATTGAACGTATCGAACACCGGCTGCTGCTCGGGCAGATCGAGACGGCCGTGCAGCGTCGTCACGAACGGCGTGTCCTGCCGCTTGAACACCGAGAACGAGTAGTAATCCATATGGAAATGCAGCACGTCGAAGTCGTTCGCGCGACGGGCGACCGTTTCCATCAACAGCATGTGCGGCGCGATCCGGTCGCGAATCGACACGTCGAGCCGCAGCGCGCGCGGCCATACCGCTTCGAGCTTCGCGCGGGTCTGCGAATCGCCGCTCGCGAACAGCGTGACATCGTGGCCCAGGTCAACCAGCGCTTCCGTGATGTACGACACCACGCGCTCCGTCCCGCCGTACAGCTTCGGCGGCACCGACTCGGTCAAGGGGGCGATCTGCGCAATTCTCATGGGGAGGATCTCCAATGGCGGCCGGGGAAACGATGCGGCATGCCGCCGTCCCGCCGGTTCGAATAGCTCATTATTAGCGATTGCCGCGCCGCTCAGCGGTGCGATTGCATTTTCTGGGGCTTGTTACACACGGGATACATCCGGTCGCCCGCTTGCCGCATGGCTCGCGGGCGACCCGCCGGCGCCGCTTCGCGCGCCTCGCCGCGCCTCGCCACGGCATCCGTGCGACATCGCGTGTCCGACCCGCAGCGGCCTATTCTCGCGCGTTGCGCCGCCGCGCGCCATGCCCGGATACCCGGGGCCGTGCCGTTACCGCGCCGGCCACTTCCACGGCGGCAGGTCATGGCCGTGCTCACCGGCGATCCGGGTCGCGCCCAGTTCCTTCTCGAGCACGATCGAATGGCTGTCCGGCTCGCGCTCGAGCGACGCGATCAGGCGCGCGGCGTGCGACACCACGATCACCTGCGACCGCTCGGCCGCGTGCGCGATCAGACGGCCCAACGCGGGCAGCAAGTCCGGATGCAGGCTCGTTTCCGGTTCGTTCAGCACCAGCAGCGCCGGCGGACGCGGCGTCAGCAACGCCGCCGCGAGCAGCAGATAGCGCAGCGTGCCGTCCGACAGCTCCGCGACGCTCAGCGGCCGCAGCAATCCATGCTGGCGCATCAGCAGTTCGAAGCGGCCGCGCTTGCCCGGATTGTCGATCTCGATCGTCGCGCCGGGAAACGCGTCGTCGATCGTCGCGTCGAGTGCCCCGCCGTCGCCGATTTCCCGGATCGTCTGCAGCGCCGCGGCCAGATCCGCGCCGTCGTCGGCGAGCACCGGCGTATGCGTGCCGATGTGCGACAGGCGCGCGGGCGCGGCGGCATCGGTCCGGAAGTGATCGTAGAAGCGCCACGAGCGGATCCGCTCGCGCACCGCGATCATCTCGGGCGCCGTGGTCGGATCGACGAACTCGGTAAGCATGCTGTCGAAGCTCGCGACCGGCTGCGGCACGGTGTGCCAGTCGCCCGCCGCGGTGCGCGCGCGAATCTGCGAGCCGTGCCGGTCGACCAGCAGCGCCGACGGCCGCAGCATCGGCCCGCTCCAGATGCATTCGCGTTTCACCACCGGATCGAAATTGAACGCCGACTCGCCCGGCACCGGCATCCCGAGGTCGATCGCATAGCCGAAGTCGTCGCACGCGAAACCGAGCTTCAGGCTCACCGGATCCCGGCGGACCGTGCCCTGCACCGGCTCCGTACCCGCCAGCATGCCGCGCGAGAAACGCTCCGGCCCCGCCCATAGGGTCGACGGCAGGCCGCCCTCGCGCGCGAGCGACGGAATCACGCGCCCCTGCGCGGTCTCGGCAAGCAGGCGCAGCGAACGGTACACGCTCGACTTGCCGCTGCCGTTCGGCCCGGTGATCACATTCAGCGCCGCAAGCGGCACGATCAGCTCACGCAGCGAACGGTAGTTGGCGATGGCCAGTGCGGAAACATGCGACATGGGTGTCAGGGATAAGAAGAGCAACGGTCGTCGAAGCGCGCCCCGGGCCGCGCGGGCTTCAGCGCAGTCAGGCGGGCGGCTCGGACACGGTCGGGTCGGCGGCGGTATTGGCTGCCGTGCTGGCCGCCGCGCGCGCTACGCCGAATGCGGGCTCGCGCGGCGGCGCGTCGGCTTGCCCCGCATGCGTGAACAGTTCCGCGCGCGCACGCGGCAGGCACTGCGGATAGTGCTGCTGGATGAACGCGATCAGCCCTTCCCGCACCCGGCAGCGCAAATCCCATGCAAGCGACGAATCGCGCGCGCTCACCAGCGCCCGCAACTGCATGGCGCGCTCCGTGGCATCCGTCACCTGCAGCACCTGTACCCGGCCGTCCCATTCGGGCGCGGCGGCGACGATGCGCGCAAGCTCCTCGCGCACCGGCGCGAGCGGCAGCGCATAGTCGACGAACAGGAACACGGTGCCGATGATCTCGGCGTTGTTGCGAGTCCAGTTCGCGAACGGATTCTCGATGAACCATTGCAGCGGCACCACGAGCCGCCGCTGATCCCACAACCGCACCGACACGTAGGTGCCGGTGATTTCCTCGATACGCCCCCACTCGCCCTGGATCACGACCACGTCGTCGAGCCGGATCGGCTGCGACAACGCGATCTGCAGCCCGGCGATCAGGTTGCCCAGCACCGGCCGCGCGGCGATACCGGCAACCAGCCCCGCGACCCCGGCCGATGCCAGCAGGCTCGCGCCCACTTGCCGCACGTTCGGGAAGGTCATCAGCGCCGCGCCGGTACCGACGATCACGATGATCACCATCACGGTCCGGGCCAGCACGCGCGCCTGCGTGTGGACGCGGCGCGCCTGCAGGTTGTCGGGCGTGTCGAGCGGATGCGCCTGCACGATCGCCTCGGCGACGGCCGCCGCGACCCGCACCAGCAGCCAGGTCAGCGAGGCGATCAGCCCGACCGCGGCGAACGAGCGCAGCCCGCCCGCGAACGGCAGCGCGTCGGCGACCTGCAGCCACAGGAATTCAAGCGCGAGGAACGCGAACACGGCCAGCGACGGCTTGTCGATGTAGCGCACGATCGCGTACGTGACCGGGTAGGGCCGCGCAAGACGCCGCACGACCCGCGCGCCGATCCGGTGCAGGCCCGCCGCGACGAGCAGCACGAGCGCGGACACGAGCAGCGTGCCGAGCCAGGTATGAAGCGGCGCATCGGCGATGCTCCGCAGGTCGTCGAGCGTGATCATGAGTGCCGTGGCTGCGTCAGGAAGACGAAGAACGGGAGTGAGCCCCACCGGGAGCGCCGCGCCCCGGCCCGGGCCCCGCGGCGGGACGGCGGATCAGTTGCCGCCCCGGCAGGGGAAAGCCTTGCCGAGCCCGAGCGATACCGCCGTGCTCGCGTTGTAGTCGCCCAGCTTCGGATTTTCCGCGATGTACTTGCGCACCGCGTCGGTCATCTGCTGCGCCTTGATATCCGCCGGCAGGCAGAAATACTGCCCGACTCTCGGCCCGGTCGTGCCGCCGATCGCATCGATGGTGTTGTAGACGCCATCCGCCGCGCCTTCGATATAGGCGGCGCACGAAGCCCGCGACTTGACGTCGGTCTTCGCGCACAGCTTGTCGAGGTCGCCGCCGGTAAAGGCAGCCGCCGTCAACGGCACGGCGAGCGCGGCGGCACAAAACATAGCCCGCAACATTGGTGTTCCTTATCTCAAAACGGCGTCGATCCGCCGCTGCTACAACGAACGGCGCGACCCTGGGCCGCGCCGAAAACCGTCATTTTGCACTCTTTTGCGCATCGGCCGGCGTTCCCGCGCCAATCCGCACCGTCCGCTTCGACAGGATCTCGATCGCGTCGGGCGCCTTGTAGTGCTTCGCGAAGTCGAGCGCGGTGATGCCGAGTTGGTTCTTCAGCGCCGGATCCGCGCCCTGGTCGAGCAGCAGCGTGACCGTCGTCGGATGGTTGCCGCGCGCGGCCATCATCAGCGGCGTCGTGCCGTTCGGCGAACCGGCATCGATGTACGCGGACTTGTCGAGCAGCAGCTTCACGACGTCGTCGTTGCCGTTGGTCGCCGCGTAGTGCAGCGGCGACCAGCCTTTCTTGCTTACCTCGGCGCCCTTGTCGATCAAGAGCTTCGCGAGCCCCAGATCGCCGTTCAGCGCCGCCAGCATCAGTGCGTTCTCGCCCGCCGCGTCCTGCTTTTCGAGATCGACGTTCGGGGCCGCCGCGAGCGCCGCCGCGACCTTGTCCGATTTCTCGCGCGCGGCGATCACGAGCAGCGGATCGCCCTTTTCGTCGGTCGTGTTCGGATCGAGGCCGTTCTTCAGTTGCTTCGAGATGTCCGCGATGTCGTCGAACTTGACCGCCTTCACGATCCCGTTCAGCGATTCCGCGTGCGCCGGCGCGCCGGCGGCGAACAAGCCGCCCGCGACGAGCAGCGAACCGAGCGCTGCGCGCAGCGTGCGTTGTTTCGACAAGTCCTTGATCGATTTCATGTTTTTAGCTCCTACCCTGGTTGTGACTGGGCCGCGACCGCCTTAGCGGGCAATCTTGAACAGCCGGAAAAAGTTCTGCGACGTCGCGGCGGCGAGCGCCTCGTCGGTCATCCCGCGCTGTGCCGCGATAAAGCGTCCGACATAACTCACGTACGCAGGTTCATTCGGCTTGCCCCGATACGGCACCGGCGCGAGGTACGGCGAGTCGGTTTCGATCAGCAGGCGCTCGAGCGGCACGCGCCGGGCGACGTCCTGCACGTCCTCGGCTTTCTTGAACGTGACGATCCCCGACAGCGAGATATGGAAGTCCTGCGCGAGCGCCTGCTCGGCGACCTGCCAAGGCTCGGTGAAGCAGTGCATCACCCCGCCCGGCACGCTCGCGCGCTCCTCGGCCATGATCCGCAGCGTGTCGTCCGACGACGCCCGGGTATGGACGATCAGCGGTTTCATCGTCGCGTGCGCCGCGCGGATGTGGGTGCGAAACCGCTCGCGCTGCCACGCCATGTCGGCAATCGAGCGCCCGTCGAGCCGGTAATAGTCGAGCCCCGTTTCGCCGATCGCGACCACCTTCGGGTGCGCGGCCAGTTCGACCAGTTCGGCGAGCGTCGGCTCCTTCGCGTCCTCGTGATCGGGATGCACGCCGACCGACGCGTAGACGTTGTCGTGCTCGCGGGCGATCGCGAGCACCGAGGGCAGCGTTTCCAGGTCGACCGACACGCACAGCGCATGCGTCACGTCATGCCGGCGCATGTTCTCGAGCACTTGCGGCAGCCGGTCGGCCAGCCCGTCGAAATTGATATGGCAGTGAGAATCGACAAACATGGTGAATTCCTGATGACGTCTGCGCGGCGCTCAGCGCGCGGCGCCGATGCGCTTGCCGACGATCACGAGATCGCGCTCCACGCCGTCGAGCACGGCGACGCGCGGCAGCGTTCCCCAGGTCGTGAAACCGTAGCGGGCGAACAGTTTGAGGCTCGGCGCGTTGTGGCCGAAGATGAAGCCGAGCGCGGTATCGATTTGCAGCGCGGGCGCCTTCGCGAGCGCCGCCTCGAGCAGCCGACTGCCAAGCCCCCGGCCGCGCGCGGCTTCGTCGAGATAGATGCTGATCTCGCTCGAATGCCGGTACGCGGGGCGGCCGTAGAAATCGGAGAAGCTGAGCCACGCGATCACGCGCCCCGCGTCCTCGACCACCCACAGCGGACGCGTGTCCGGGCGATGCGCGTCGAACCACGCGCGGCGGCTCTCGACGGTGACGGGTTCGGTGTCGGCCGTCACCTGGCGGGACGCGACCGTCGAATTGTAGATCGCGACGATCGCCGGCAGGTCGTCGAGGGTGGCGTCACGGGTTGAAAGCGTCATGATGTCCATCTGAAAGAAAGCCTGCGGCCATCACGCGAACAGGTCGCGATAGCCGAGAAAAAGTTCTTCGAACACGAGCCGCGCGCTGAGCGGATGATTTTCCACCGCCCGCTGACGCGTGACCGTCTTCATGAATCGGGCGAGGCCGTTCGCTTCGAGCGCCTGCGCGCAGCGCGCGAGCGCGAGCGCGTGATCGGGAAAATAGCGCGGCGTGTCGGCCATCCGCTGCGCGAGCAGATCGTAGAGCCAGCGCTGCAGCCAGCCGAGCACGAGCGGCACGGGCAGCTTCTGCAGCGTCTCGCCGCACGCGAACGGATCGCAGCCGCCGCCCGCGGCGAGCTGCGCGAGCGTCCAGTCGCGCAGCGGCCGGTTCTCGTCGCTCGCGAGCGCGAGCGCGGCGAGCGGCGCGCCGCCCGCCTCGGCCAGCAGCGCGGGCGCGTCGCTCACGCCCTGCGCCGCCAGCCACGCGATCGCCTCGGCCGGCGCGGGCGCCGTCATCGGCCACTGCCGGCAGCGACTGATGATGGTCGGCAACAGCCGGTCGACGCGCGCCGACACGAGCAGGAACACGACGCCGGCGGACGGCTCCTCCAGCGTCTTCAGCAGCGCGTTGGCGGCGGCCATGTTGAGCGCCTCGGCCGGATACAGCACGACGACGCGCGCGCCGCCGCGATGCGAGCCGATGCCGCAGAAATCGAGCAGCGCCCGCACTTGCTCGATCTTGATTTCCTTGCTGGGCGCGCGAGTCTTCTTGCCGCCGTCGTCCGCGTCGGCGGCCTTCGGCTCGTCGGCCAGCGCCGCCGCGAACGCCTCGCCCGCGAGCGCTTCGGGCAGCACGACCCGGTAGTCAGGATGATTGCCCTGCGCGAACCACGTGCAGGCCGCGCAGGTGCCGCACGGCTCGCCGTTCGCGAGCGGCGCCTCGCACAGGAAGCCCTGCGCGACGTGCTGCGCGAAGCGCAGCTTGCCGATGCCCGCCTGACCATGCAGCAGCAGCGCATGCGGCCAGTGCGCGCGCAGCGCCTGCAGGCGGTTCCAGTCGTCGGTTTGCCACGGATAGATCATGGGTGCGTCATTCCTTCGTTACAGCGAAGCCAGCACGCCTTCGAGACGCGTCTGGATCTGCGCAATCGTTTCGGTCGAATCGACGATCACGAAGCGGTACGGCGCTTCCTCCGCGCGGCGCAGGTATTCGGCGCGGGTACGGGAGAAGAACGCGTCGGACTCGCTCTCGAACTTGTCGGGCATCCGCACCGCGCCGCGCCGCTCGCTCGCGACCTGGGGCGGCACGTCGAACAGGATCGTCAGGTCCGGCTGGAAGCCGCCCTGCACCCAGCGCTCGAGCGCTTCGAGCTTGTCGCGCGGCAGGCCGCGCCCGCCGCCCTGGTACGCGAAGGTCGCGTCGCTGAAACGGTCGGACACGACCCAGTCGCCGCGCGCGAGCGCCGGCTCGATCACCAGCGCGAGGTGCTCGCGCCGTCCGGCGAACATCAGCAACGCCTCGGTCTCGAGGTCCATCGGCTGGTTCAGCAGGATCCCCCGCAGCGTTTCGCCGAGCGTCGTGCCGCCCGGTTCGCGCGTGACGACGACGTGCCGCCCGCCCGGCGCCAGCTTCGCGTCGAGCCGTTCGCAGAACCATTTCAGGTGGGTGGTCTTGCCCGCACCGTCGATGCCCTCGAACGTGATGAATTTTCCGCGCGCCATCTCTATTGCCCTCGTATGTATTTGTCTACGGCTTTGTTGTGATCCCCCAGCGTGTCGGAAAAGACGCTCGTGCCGTCGCCCTTTGCAACGAAATAGAGCGCCGTCGTCGGCGCGGGATTCACGGCGGCCTGCAATGCCGCCGCGCCGGGTAGCGCGATCGGCGTCGGGGGCAGCCCGCGGCGCGTATAGGTATTGTAAGGAGTGTCGGCCTGCAAATCGCGCTTGCGCAAGTGGCCGTCGTAGGCGTCGCCCATCCCGTAGATGACGGTGGGGTCGGTCTGCAGCGGCATGCCGATGCGCAACCGGTTCGCGAATACCGCGGCCACGAACGCGCGATCCGCCGCATGGCCGGTTTCTTTCTCGACGATCGACGCGATCGTCAGCATTTCGTAAGGCGTTTGATACGGCAGGCCGGGCGCGCGCATCGTCCATGCTTCGTCGATGCGCGACTGCATCAGCCGGTACGCGCGCCGGTAGATGTTCAGATCGCTCGTGCCCTTGTCGAACAGGTAGGTATCCGGAAAGAACAGCCCCTCGCCGCTGCCGCGCGCGACCTCGCCGTCGGACGCGCCGATCGCCCGCAGCAGATCGGCGTCGTTCATGCCCGCGCTCGCGTGCCGCAGCGCCGGATTCGCGTCCAGCTCGGCGCGCATCCGCTTGAACGTCCATCCTTCGATCACCGTCGCGACGAATTCGTTCACGTCGCCGCGTGCAATCTTCTGCAGCACCTCGTAAGGGGTGACGCCGGTCTTGAATTCGTAATTGCCCGACTTCAGCTGGCTCGACAGTCGCAACAGGCGGGTGAGCGCGACGAACAACTGCGGCTCGACCGGCACGCCGCCCCGTTTCAGTTGCAGGGCCACGCTGCGCACGCTGCTGCGCGGCTTGATCGTGACGTCGAGCGACGCGGCGGACAACAGCAGCGGCCGGGTCGCCCAGTAATAGCCGCCGCCCGCAAGCGCGGCGGCCAAAACGACGGCCAGCGCCGCAAGCGCGGCGCATTTCTTCAGTAGGGACATGCGGAACGGGACTCAGATAGACCCCATATAATACAAGCTCGTCTCTGCCAAAGTCAGGATTGACTCTTCCCTCATTCCATGAGCACACCGATTGTCCCGGCGGCCGCTTCCGCCGCCGCCCCCGCTGCGCTTGCCCCGCTGCCCCGCCCGTCCGCCGCCGACTTCGATGCCGTGCTCAACGGCGGTGCATATATGCTACTGCCGCAGTTCGGCATCATCGATGTCGCGGGCGCCGACGCCGCGACCTTCCTGCACAGCCAACTGACGAGCGACATCGAACATCTCGACGCCGGCACCGCCCGGCTCGCCGGCTACTGCTCGCCGAAGGGCCGCCTGCTGGCGTCGTTTCTCGCCTGGCGCGCCGGCCCAGACGTACGCCTGCTGGTGTCGAAGGACGTGCAGCCGGCCGCGCAAAAGCGGCTGTCGATGTTCGTGCTGCGCGCGAAGGCGAAGCTGACCGACGCCGGCGACACGCTCGCCGCCGTGGGCTTCGCCGGCGATGTGCGCGACGCGCTGTCGACCGTGTTCGACGCGCTGCCGGACGGCGTGCATACCAAAGTCGACGGCCCGGCGGGCGCGCTGATCCGGCTGCCCGACGCGGCCGGCCGCGCGCGCTATCTGTGGGTCGGTCCGCGCGCCGACGTCGACGCCCGGCTCGCGGCGCTCGAGGGCAGGCTGCCGCGCGTGTCGCCGGCCGTCTGGGACTGGCTCGACGTGCGCGCGGCGGAACCGCGCATCACGCAGCCCGTCGTCGAGCAGTTCGTCCCGCAAATGATCAATTTCGACGTGATCGGCGGGATCAATTTCCGCAAGGGCTGCTATCCCGGCCAGGAAATCGTCGCGCGCAGCCAGTACCGCGGCACGATCAAGCGCCGCACCTCGCTCGCGCACGTCGCGGGTGAAACCGGTACCGTGCGCGCCGGGGTCGAAATCTTCCACTCGGCGGATCCCGGCCAGCCGTGCGGGATGATCGTCAATGCGGCGGCCGCGCCCGAAGGCGGCGTCGATCTGCTCGTCGAGATCAAGCTGGCGGCGCTCGATCAGGGCACGGTGCACCTGGCGGCGCCCGACGGCCCCGTGCTGCAATTCCTGCCGCTGCCCTACGCACTGCCCACCGAGAGCTGATCCGGCGTGCTATCGTCTGCCGCAAGCCGCGCGATGCGCGGCCGCTTCGCTTCGCACGCACCCAGCAAGGAACCGCCCGATGTGCCTGATCGTATTCGACTGGCAGCCCGAGGCCGATAACGGCTCGATCCTGACGCTCACCGCCAACCGCGACGAATTCTTCCGCCGCACGAGCGCGCCGGTGTCCTGGTGGGAGGATGTGCCCGGCGTGCTGGCCGGCCGGGATCTCGAAGGCGGCGGCACCTGGTTCGGGGTATCGCGCGACGGCCGCTTCGCCGCGCTCACCAACTATCGTGCGCCGTTCGACATCCGCGCGGGCGCGCCGACGCGCGGCCGCCTCGTGTCCGGTTTCCTCGGCGGCACGCCGGTCGCGCCGCGCGACTACCTTGCGCACGTGGCCGAAACGGCCGCGCTCTACAACGGCTTCAACCTGCTGGTCGGCGATTGCATCCGGCGCGAGCTGGCGTGGTACTGCAACCGCCCCGCGGAATCGCAAACCTCGCCCGACGCCCCCGCGCTCGTCACGCCCGGCATGCACGGGCTGTCGAACGCCCGGCTCGACACACCGTGGCCGAAACTCGTCCACAAACGCAGCGAACTCGGCACGCTGCTCACCTACGAAGCCGCCCCGCCGCTCGACGTCCTGATCGACATGATGCGCGACCCCCTCACCGCGGACGACGACGTGCTGCCGCATACGGGCATCCCGATCGAACGGGAGCGCGCGCTCTCCGCCGCCTTCATCGAAACGCCCGAGTACGGCTCGCGCGGCACGACCGCGCTGCGGGTCGCGATCAAGGAAGGCGCCCGGCTCACGGTCGACATCAAGGAGCGCTGCGACGACGACGGCTCGCACCGGATCGTGCGCCCCGGCGCATTCGAGCGCGCCATGACGTTCGATATCGACGTCGCCGCCCGCCGCTAGCCGGCCCGGCGACGCGCGGCGCGAGCGATGCCGGCCTCTAGAGCTCGCGCGCCATTTCGATATGCGCGATGCCCGCTTCCTCGAACGGCTCGCCGACGATCCGGAATCCGCGCCGCAAATAGAACATCACCGCGCGCGGCTGCGCGTACAGCCGCACCAGCGCATCGCCGCGCGACTTCGCCTCCGCGAGCAGCGCATCGAGGACGTTCGAGCCCGCGCCGCGGCCCCGCGCATCGGCCAGCACCGACACCCGGCCGATCGCCCCCGTCGGCAGCAGCCGCCCGGTCGCGATCGCGCGCCGCTCGTGCGCCGCTCCGGCGATCAGGTAGGCGACGACATGGCGCGCGTCGAGATCGTCGTCGTCGAGCGCCAGTTCGGCGGGAATCCGCTGCTCGCGCACGAACACCGCATCGCGGATCCGCGATGCGTCGCCGCCCAGCCGGGCCCAGTCGCCGGTTTCCACTACGATCCTGTCCATATGCCCGCGTCCTCTCGCATGTCGTGCCCGGGCAACGGCCGTCAGTCGGGGTCGAATGCCGAGCGAAGCGCCGCCGCCGCCGCGGCATGCGC
>NZ_JAWJWL010000004.1:215928-346450 GCF_034721475.1 Burkholderia alba
GGCATGCGCATGCCGCACCTCGGGGACGTAGCCGCCCATCTTGAAGAATTCGTGAATCATGCCCGCATGGCAGACGAGGGTCGCCTCGTTGCCGGCCGCGCGCAACTTCTCAGCATACGCCGCGCCCTCGTCCGACAGCGGGTCGTACTCGGCCGTCGCGATCCACGCCGGCGCGACATCGGCGAACGACGGCGCGTCGCGCGTACCGTCCAGCGGCGCGAAACGCCAGTCGTCGCGATCGGACGCGTCACGCAGATATTGCGAGAAGAACCATTGGATCGTGTCGCCGGACAGCAGATAGCCGTTCGCGAGCCGCGCATGCGAATCGGTCTGCTGGTGCCCGGTCGTGCCCGGATAGATCAGCAGCTGCAGCGCGAGCGTCATGCCCCGGTCGCGCGCGAGCACCGCGCAGACGGCGGCCAGCGTGCCGCCCGCGCTGTCGCCGCCGACCGCGAGCCGCGCCGGATCGATGCCGAATTCGACGGCATGCGCGTGCAGCCAGACGAGCGCATCTTCCGCATCGTTCACCGCGGTCGGGAACCGATGCTCGGGCGCGAGCCGGTAATCGACCGACAGTACCGCGCAATGCGCATCGCGGGCGAACATCCGGCAGAGCGCGTCGTGCGTCGCCACGCTGCCGACCGTGAAACCGCCGCCGTGATAGTAGACGAGCGCCGGCAGCGGCTCGGCGAGACTCGGTGCGACGGGCAGGTAGAGACGGGCGCGGAACGCCGCGCCGTCGCGCGCGGGCACGTCGAGATCCTCGACCGAAAACATCGGCGCGGCGGCGACCTCGAGGATCAGCGCGCTGCGCTCATAGGCCGAGCGGGCCTCCTGGGGCGTCAGGTCGTGGTAGGGGCGACGCTTCGCGCGCTCGATCATGTCGAGCACCTGGGCAATCTTCGGATTCAAGGGCATCGTGAAAATGCGGCGCCTGATGCGCCGCCTGGAGCGGGCGACAAGCGCCGTATGATGCCACGGTCGCGTCAGGTCAACGCAACCAGCTGCTTGCCGAAATTGCGTCCGTTGAGCAGGCCGATCAGCGTTTCGGGCGCCCGTTCCAGCCCCTGCGCGATAGTCTCCCGGTAGTGCAGCTGCTTTTGCGCGACGAGGCCGCCGAGCTGCCTGAGCGCTTCCGGCCACACGTCGACATGCTCGCTCACGATGAAGCCTTGCACCAGCAGCCGCGAACGCAGGATCAGGTCCGGATGCGCGAGCGGCACCGGTGCGCCGTCGTAACCCGCGATCATCCCGCACAGCGCGATGCGGCCGCCCGGATTCATCAGCTCGAGCGTCGCATCGAGCCCCGCGCCGCCGACGTTCTCGAAACAGCCGTCGATGCCGTCCGGCGCGGCCGCCAGCAGATCCTCGGCCAGCCGGCCCGCCTTGTAATCGATGCAGGCGTCGAAGCCAAGCGTCTCGACGACGTAGCGGCATTTGTCCACGCCGCCCGCGATGCCGACCGCGCGGCAGCCCGCGCGCTTCGCCAGCTGTCCGACCACGCTTCCCACCGCGCCGCTCGCCGCGCTCACGACGACCGTCTCGCCCGCCCGCGGCGCAATGATCCGGTTCAGGCCGTACCACGCCGTCACGCCCGGCATTCCCACCGCGCCGAGATAGGCGGACAGCGGCACGTGCGCCGTGTCGACCTTCCTCAGGCCCTCGCCGGCCGACGTGCCGTACTCCTGCCAGCCGAACATGCCGACGACCTGATCGCCGACCGCGAAGTCCGGATGTTTCGATTCGACCACCTCGCCCGCGGTGCCGCCGATCATCACTTCGTTCAGCGGCTGCGGCGGCGCGTACGATTTCGCGTCGCTCATCCGGCCGCGCATGTACGGATCGAGCGACAGGAAATGATTGCGCACGCGCAACTGGCCGTCGGCAAGCGGCGCGAGCGGGGTTTCGACGAGCTTGAAGTTGTCGACGCGTGCCGCGCCGTCGGGGCGCGACACCAGCAGAATCTGTCGATTGATCCGGGACATCGGAAATCTCCTGTTCGTGATCGTCATCGTGCGCCGTCTGCTCGCACGGGAAAACGCGGCGCCGCGCGCCGCGGCCGGGACCGTGCGGGGCGGCTACGCGTCGCTCGGTCCGGGCAGCGCGCCCGGGTCGGTGCGGGTGCGTTGCCGGGCGATGTCGCGGCCGACGGCAAGCCGCTTCATGTACTTGAATGTGCCGAGCGCCTTCGCGACGAAATTGCCCGCGCTGTCACGCACCTCGCCCTCGCAATAGGCCATCGTCGTCGAACGGTGCAGCACGCGGCCGTACGCGCGCAATTCCCCGCGCCCGGGCTGCATGAAATTCACCTTCATTTCGACGGTGACGACGCCGACGCCGTCATCCGTGAGACTGCGCGCGGCCATCGCGAGCGCGACGTCCGACAGCGTCATCGTCACGCCCCCGTGCGCGATATTCCACGTGTTCATGTGCTGCTCGGCCAGCGGCAGCACGACCTCGCTCGCCCCGTCCTTTGCCGAGACGAGCCGCACGCCGAGGGCGTCGACGAACGGACTTTCGATCGCGGGCTCGCGCGGCGCCGCCGGAGGCTGAGTGCCGCTCATCACGCTTGATCGACCCGGTAGTCGACGCATTCGCGGCTTTCGCGCACCGCGCCGACGAACTGCTTCACGCCCTCGTGCAGCGGATGAACCTGGTACGCGTCGAGCGCGGCCTGGTCGACGAAGTCCGACACCAGCACGACGTCATAGGTCGAATCGAGGCCCGGCGTCGCCACGCCCACATCGAGACGCAGGATGCCCGGCACGATGTCGCGGCACGCGTCGAGCCGCTCCTTCAGCTTCGCCGCGTTCTGCGCACGCGTCGCGCCTTCGGCCGTTTCCTTCAATTTCCACATTACGACATGTCGGATCATGGTGTTCGTCTTGGTTCAGATGATGGATTTGTCAATGTTGCGGCCCAGCCGCTCCGGCGATCCGGCGCCGCGCCGTTCACCGGATGCGCGCGCAACCGTGCCGATCCGCCGCCAACGCGGCAGCAACGGCGGGAATCTCCCCGCGCCCCGGCACCGCATACGGCTACCGGGACCGCGCCTCACGCCGGCCGACGCGGCCGGTCACAACCCGGGCCAATTCGAAGCCTATCAAACTTGGCGGCCCGATGGGCGCACGGCCGTCGCCGAATCCGGGACCGGCAGCCATCGCGACGCCATTCGCGACGGACAGGCTGCCCCGGACACCCGCTTCGCGAGCGCATCGAATCGCGCGGCGCGGCCGTGATGCGGGACGCATCCGCCGCCCCCCTCCCCGGTCCTTGCGCGGCCGGCAGGGACACCGGCACCGCCCCGTGGCGGAAGTGCACAGGCCCGCGCATCGCCCATCGGCGGCAATTCAAGCCGACGTCGCCGCACACCGCCGCCGCCCGCACGCACCCTCCGCCGAGGCGCCGTGAAACCGGAGCTTTCAGGTGGTAAGATCCGACGTCGCCATTCGCGCTACTCGTCCACACAACATGCGCCACGCTCCTCGTTGGTTAATGTCGATCCTGCTCGCTGCACCGCTCACCGCATCGGCCTTCGGCAGCGACGATCAATACGACCAGTGCATCCTGCAGGCGCTGCGAAACAGCGAAAGCAGCTCGGTCGCGAACATCCTCCGCAGTTCGTGCCAGTCGCTTTACCGGGACGGTGCGATGCTCCTGCCCCGAGAAAAGGCTTATCACGCCTGTATCCTGCAGAACCTTCCGGGTGTCAGGGACAGCTTCGCGGCTCAGCAGATCATGCAGGCCTGCTCCCGCCGGAATCAGATGTGACGGTGCCGGTATCGCCGCGTATCGCGCGGCGCGTCGGCTTCGCCTCGGCATGCGCGGCGGGAAGGTGAATGCGGCACGTCCTTTTCGACCGAACGCACTGCCCGCATTCGCGGAATGCTCTTCGACCCGACGATCCTTTTGCTCCGGTCCCGCACGGCGTAATCCACGCGTTCCAGCCCGATCGACACGCTCGGCATCGACGCGGCCCACGCCCAATCCGCCGACACCTGAAAATAGCGCGCTGCCATGTCCTGCTCGCACGCCAATGCAAACAGGAATACCGCCTCCTCCCGTCCCGCGCGCCGTCACCCTCTTCTGACCAAGTGCCCCCGCGCGGAAGCGCGCATTGCATCCCGCGCCGACCTTGCCGCATTGCGCATGAAAACTGAAATCGCAGATTCAGACATCGCACGCTCGCCAAATCCTCGGAGCGACCTGATTCGAGCGAATCTTTCGGATATATCGCGTACCGCCGCATTCAATCCGATTTCCACCCGCGTTAATCGCCGTTAATCAAGTCAGCCGCATATTGCGCGGTTATCTCGAAACTCAGCATAATGCTTACGCGCCGGAAATCGTCGATCAACCGGGCGCTCCGTCGTACTCATCGAATGCGTCATCACTCGGCACCTCTGCCGATCATCCGTATCTCAAACACGGAGGCGTTTGTGGCTTATTTATCCAGCAACTACCAGAACAATGCCGGCGCACCGGCCGGAAAATGGACCTGCGCGCCGACCTCCAGTCTCGGGCCGTTCGATGCCGCGCCGAGCGGCAACGTCACCAAGGGCACCGATCTCTGCGGCCAGTGCGTGTCCTACGTGAAGAAGGTCTGCCCGATGCTGCCGCCGACCTTCAGCTGGGGCAAGGGCGCCGCCGTCAAGGACAACAAGGACATCAAGCCCGGCACCGTCATCGCAACCTTCAACCACGCCGGCAAATACCAGGGACACGCCGCGATCTACGTGGGCCAGAGCGCGGCCGGCATCAGCGTGTACGACCAGTACGTGACGCCGCCCAGCCCGAAGGCCGTCGGCCCCCGCACGCTGCGCTGGGGCGCGCACGGCACGTCGAACAACGGGGACAATTTCTATGTCGTGGAATAGGCGCCTCGCCGTCCTGCTGCTCGCGCCGCTGCTGGGCTGCTCGATCGAATCGGCGACGTCGGCGGAAGTGTGCCCCGTGCAGCCCGGCCATCCGCTACAGTACGTCGATGTCTTCGACGGCGCGCCGGAGGACATGGCGACGCTGGTGCCGGACCAGGCGCAGCCGACGTCCGGCTATTGGCAGCTCGCCTATGTCTACGACGCGGGCCGGTCCGTCACGGTCCGCTGCAAGTATGCGGGCGGGCAGCAGTCGGACGTGAAGCTGGCCCAGCGGGTCAACCGGTGCGATTACCGCATCGACGCGCAGAAAACGCTCACGCTCAAGTGCAAATAGCGGCCGGTCGAGCAGCGCCGCGCCTGCGCTGACTGTGCCACGCCCGGAACCCGGGCCGGAGCGCGGCGCGCAAGCCCGTTGTGCCGGAGCGGCTCACTCCGGCTCCACCTCGAGCGCCAGCAGCTGCGCGATCGCCCGCCTCAGCCTGTCGTTCGGCACCGGCTTGTGCAGCAGCATCAGCTCGCTCGCCTGCACTTCCCGCAGCCGATCGGCAGCCGTATCGCCTGAAATCAACATGGCGGGAATCGTCTCGTTGTATTCGTTGCGCAGCCGCTGAATCGCGTCGATGCCGGTTTCTCCGCCATGCAGCCCGACATCGCACAGCAGCAGCCCCGGCCGGCGCGGGTGAGCGGCGAGCCGCACGATCGCCTCGTCGGCCGAACCGGCGGTCACGACGTCATAGCCCCAGCCGGACAGCAGGATCGACATGCCCATCCGGATCGCCGCCTCATCGTCGATCACGACGACCAGTTCCGCCGTCGCACCGGCCGCGCCGGCCGCGACAGGTGCGGCCGGCGGTTCGCACACGACGCTCGCCTGCGCGAACGACACCTCGAAGCACGACCCGCGCCCCGGTGTCGAGCGCAAGCGGATCGTGCTGCCCAGCAGCACGGTGAGCCGCCTCACGATCGCCAGCCCCAGGCCCAGCCCCTGGTTGCGATCCCGCTCCGGATTGTCCAGCTGGTAATACTCCTGGAAGACCAGGCCCTGCTGCGATTTCGGAATCCCCCGCCCGGTGTCCCACACCTGCATCGCCACCCGCCCGCCCCGCCGCCGGCAGCCGACCACCACGCGGCCCACGTCGGTATAACGCACGGCATTGGCCACCAGATTGCGCGCGATCCGCTCGACGAGCGTCGGGTCGGAGTCGACCCACACGCGGCTACGGACGTGCGACAGCACGAGGCCCTTGGCCTGTGCATCGCCCGCGTAGTCGCGGCACACCCGCGCAAGCACCGGATCGATCGGAAACGCCCGCCGGTCGACCGCCACGACGCCCGCATCGAGCTTGGAAATGTCGAGCAGCGCCGCGAACAGCATGTCCATCGCGCTGGTCGATGCATCGATCTGCTCGACAAGGCGACGGCCCTCGGCCGGCATCGGCACGTTGCGCAGCGCGCCGACGAACAGGCTCAGCGCATGCACCGGCTGGCGCAGATCGTGGCTCGCGGCGGCAAGGAAACGCGATTTCGCCTGGTTCGCCTGCTCGGCGATCTCCTTCTGGCGCCGCAGGTCGGCCGCCAGCAGCTCGGCCGCGCGCCGCTCCCGTTCCGACTCCAGCTCGGCCTGCACGCGGCCGACGAACATGCGCGAAATCAGCAGCGCCGCGGATGCCAGCAACCCTGCGTAGAGCAGCATGAAGGCGACGCCGATGTCCTGATTCACGTAATTCAGCTCGAACGCGGTGATGCACGACACCAGGACCAGAATACCGAGCCAGACAGCCGACACGAGCGGCACGGTGATGCTCGCGAGCACGCCCGCCGCGATCAGTCCGGGCACGACGGCGATGATCAGGATCCGGCCCGCCTCGTCCGGAATGCGCGGCGTGCTCAGGTAGAGGCCGATACCGCACCATAGCGCGGTCGCGCCGCACAGCATTGCGGTGGTCTTGAGATCGCCCGACGTGTAGTCGACCGGCCGGTCGGCCCGCCCGGCCTTCAGCCGGTTCAGCGCATGGCCGGACCAGCTTGCTTCGCAGAGGAAGAACACGACGCACCACGCGGCAACGCCGACCGTCGGCATGGAGGCGCCGATCGCGGCGATCAACCAGATTGCCGACAGGCAGTTGGCAAAGGACAGGATCGGAATGATCAGGAACAGCGGCCGCAATTGCCGGTTGAGCAGGTGCTGACGCGTCTGGGCATCGGCGTCGGGGATCGCCCAGCAGTGACGCAACGCCGCCCAGATAGCCGTCATTTAGCGATCCGTATTATTAACTCCGGATTAATAAATTCGGACTGTCCGCCAAGCGCCGGGCAGCCGCTCCGCGCATCTTATCTTGTTCCGACATGTCGTTGAGGGCGGTATCGCGCGGCGCGCGGGCCGGGATCGCCTGACCGGGGACTCCGCTTCGACGGAGGAACCCGTGATGGGTGCGGCAGCCGGGCACATCCTCGCCGGGACAGACCCATCTGCTCGACGTGCAGCACGCCTGTCGATCGGCATTGGTGCCGGATCGTGCCCGTCGAACCCGCCGCCAGACAGTCGTGAGCCGCGAGTCCACGCGGCCAGCGAGTCGAATTGGCGCCCACCGTCTCGCGACGGGTACCGTCGCGCGCAGACGGACGGACCGAACGGCCCGTCCGTCGTTGCACGTCATGCGATCTCGAACAGCCCTGCCGCGCCCTGCCCGCCGCCGATGCACATCGTCACGACGACATACTTCGCGCCGCGCCGCTTGCCCTCGATCAGCGCGTGGCCCGTGAGCCGCGCGCCCGACACGCCGTACGGATGTCCGACCGCGATCGCGCCGCCGTTGACATTGAGCCGGTCGTCGGGAATCCCCAGCGTGTCGCGGCAATACAGCACCTGCACGGCGAACGCCTCGTTCAGCTCCCACAGATCGATGTCGGACACCTTGAGGCCCGCCTGCGTGAGCAGCTTCGGCACCGCGAACACCGGGCCGATCCCCATCTCGTCCGGTTCGCACCCCGCGACCGCGAAACCACGGAAGATCCCGAGGGGCTGCAACCCCTCGCGCTCCGCGACCTTCGCGTTCATCACGACGCATGCGGACGCGCCGTCGGAAAACTGGCTCGCGTTGCCGGCCGTGATCACGCCGCCCGGCACGGCCGAGCGAATCTTCGACACGCCTTCGAGCGTGGTGTCCGGGCGGATGCCTTCGTCGGCGGTGAGCGTGACCTCCTTCGTGTACAGCCGCCCGCTCGCCTTGTCCGCGACGCCCGCGCGCACCGTGATCGGCACGATCTCGTCGTCGAAGCGCCCCGCTGCCTGCGCCGCCGCCGCGCGCAACTGCGAACGCGCGCCGTATTCGTCCTGGCGCTCCTTCGCGATCCCGTAGCGCTTCGCGACGTTCTCGGCGGTCTGCAGCATGTTCCAGTAGATTTCCGGCTTGTGCTCGAGCAGCCAGCCGTCGAACATCATGTGGCGGTTCATCTCGTTCTGCACGCACGAGATCGACTCGACGCCGCCGGCGACGAACACGTCGCCCTCGCCCGCGATCACGCGCTGCGCGGCCAGCGCGATGGTCTGCAGGCCGGACGAACAGAAGCGGTTCACCGTCATGCCCGGCACGCCGATCGGCAGGCCCGCGCGCAGCGCGATCTGGCGCGCGATGTTGCCGCCCGTCGCGCCCTCGGGGTTCGCGCAGCCGATCAGCACGTCCTCGATGCGCGCCGGATCGAGCTTCGCGCGTTCGACGGCCGCCGCGACCACGTGGCCGCCGAGCGTTGCGCCGTGCGTCATGTTGAGCGCGCCGCGCCATGATTTCGCCAGTCCGGTCCGGGCGGTCGATACGATTACGGCTTCGGTCATGCCAGTCTCCTGAAGCTGAGTTCTGTTGGTCAAATGGAACGGAAAGAACGCCGCGCCTACGCGCGCACGTCCGCGGACTGGGCACGCGCCACGCCCGCCTCCTGCAAATCCCGCCACGCCCGCGCGAGCGATCCGTCCAGATCGATCGCGCGGCAGGCATCCTCGATCACCGCCGCCTCGAAGCCCGCGGCGCGCGCATCGAGCGCCGACCACGCGACGCAGTAGTCGGTCGCGAGCCCGCAGCACCACACGCGCTTCACGCCCAGCTCGCGCAGATAGCCGGCGAGCCCGGTGGACGTCGTGCGATCCGCCTCGACGAACGCCGAGTAGCTGTCGACTGCCGCGTGATGCCCCTTGCGGATCACGAGCTGCACGCGGCGGAGATCGAGGTCGCCGTGCAGCGCCGCGCCGGCGCTGCCCTGCACGCAGTGCGTCGGCCACAGCACCTGCTCGCCGTACGGCAGACGGATCGTCGAGAACGGCGCGCGCCCCGGATGGTTCGCGGCGAACGACGCATGATCGACGGGATGCCAGTCCTGCGTCGCGACCACGCGCTCGAAGCGCGCCGCGAGCCGGTTGATGACCGGCACGACCTGATCGCCGCCGGCGACGGCCAGCGCGCCGCCCGGCATGAAATCGGGTTGCACGTCGATCACCAGCAGGACTTCATCGGTGCGTTTCATGATGCGTCTCCAAGCGGGCCGCGTGCGCTCGTCACGCGTTGAAGCCGCGGCCGCCGGCCGCCAGTTCGACGATCGACGGCGCGATCCGCCACGCATCGCCGTTCGCCGCCGCCGCGTAGCGGCGGATCGCCCGCTCGACGTTGTACAGCCCGACCGTATCCGCGTACAGCATCGGGCCGCCGCGCCACAGCGGGAAACCGTAGCCCGTCAGGTAAACCATGTCGATGTCGGACGCCTTCGACGCGATCTTCTCTTCGAGAATCTTCGCGCCTTCGTTGACGAGCGCGAACACCAGCCGCTCGACGATCTCATCGTCGCCGAGCTTGCGGCGCGCCACGCCGCGCTCCTTCGAATACGCGACGACCAGTTCGTCGACGAGCGCGGACGGCTTCGCCTTCCGGTCGCCCGCCTGGTAGTCGTACCAGCCCGCGCCGGTCTTCTGGCCGAAGCGGCCCTGCTCGCACAGGCGGTCGGCGATCTTCGAGTAATGGAGATCGGGCTGCTCGAGATAGCGGCGCTTGCGGATCGCCCAGCCGATGTCGTTGCCGGCCAGATCGCTCATCCGGAACGGCCCCATCGCGAAACCGAATTTCTCGATCGCGCGATCGACCTGCGCCGGCAACGCGCCTTCCTCCAGCATGAACAGCGCCTGGCGAATGTACTGCTCGATCATCCGGTTGCCGATGAAGCCGTCGCAGACGCCCGACACGACAGCCGTCTTCCTGATCTTCTTCGCGAGCTGCATCACGGTGGCGAGCACGTCCTTCGCCGTCGCGTCGCCGCGCACCACCTCGAGCAGCTTCATCACGTTCGCGGGACTGAAGAAGTGCATGCCGACCACGTCCTGCGGCCGTTTCGTGAATGCGGCGATCTTGTTGACGTCGAGCGTCGACGTGTTCGACGCGAGGATCGCGCCCGGCTTCGCGACCTCGTCGAGTTTGCGGAACACCTGCTCCTTCACGCCCAGTTCCTCGAACACCGCCTCGACGATCAGGTCGGCCTGCTTCAGATCGTCATACGACAGCGTCGGCGCGATCAGCGCGAGCCGCGCGTCGAGCTTGTCCTGCGTGAGCTTGCCTTTCTTCACCTGCGCGTCGTAGTTCTTGCGGATCGTCGCGAGGCCGCGATCGAGCGCATCCTGGCGGGTTTCCAGCAGCGTGACCGGCAGCCCGGCGTTGATGAAGTTCATCGCGATGCCGCCGCCCATCGTGCCCGCGCCGATCACCGCGACCGCCTTGATCTCGCGCACCGGGGTATCGGCCGGCACGTCGGGAATCTTGCTCGCGGCGCGCTCGCCGAAGAACGCGTGACGCAGCGCGCGGCTTTCCGGTGTCTGCACGAGCGCGATGAAACCTTCGCGCTCCAGCGCGAGCCCCTTGTCGAAGCCGTGCTGTACGCCGGCCTCGATCGCGTCGATGCACTTGTGCGGCGCGGGGAAATTCGGCGCGACGGACTTCACGCTGTTGCGGGCGAACTGGATGAAGCCCGCCGCGTTGTCGTGCGCGATCTTGCGGTCGCGCACGCGCGGATGCGGGCCGGGCGCCGCGCCCACCTTGCGCGCGAACGCATGCGCGGCCGCGGCGAGATCGCCTTCCGCCAGTTCGTCGAACAACCCGCTTTTCGCCAACTGCTCCGACGGCACCGGCGCGCCCGACACGATCATGTTGAGCGCGGTCTCGAGGCCGACCGCGCGCGGCAGGCGCTGGGTGCCGCCCGCGCCCGGCAGCAGGCCGAGCTTCACTTCGGGCAGCGCGATCTGCGCGCCCGGCGCGGCGATCCGGTAATGCGCGCCCAGCGCCAGCTCGAGGCCGCCGCCCATCACGACGCTGTGCAGCGCCGCGACGACGGGCTTCGGGCTCGCCTCCACCGCGCGGATCACGGTGTGCAGCGTCGGCTCCTGAAGCGCTTTCGGGGTATTGAATTCGGTAATGTCCGCGCCGCCGGAAAATGCCCGGCCGGCGCCCGTCAGCACGATCGCCGTCACCGACGGGTCCTGCTGCGCGCGTTCCAGGCCGTCCATGAGCCCGGCCCGGGTCGACAAGCCGAGCCCGTTGACGGGCGGATTGTCGAGCGTGATGACGGCGACGCCGTCGCGAGTCGTGTAGTCCACTGCCATCTGTCTGCCTCCATGCGGTTGCGCGCGCCGGTGCGGCGCGCGCCTGCTTCGATGCGCTCGATTGTCCGCCAACGGCCGGAAAGCCGCTCGCGCGCCATCGACGCTTGTCGAGAATCAGAGGCAGCATACAACAAAAAAGAACGATCGTTCAATTTGCAAAAATGCCCGCTCCTCGTATTCGGACCGGGCAGGTTTGCACGGCGCCGCCTAGCCGGCGCCGACCGCCGTGGGCAGGACGTAATCGCGGAACATCTCGCGCAGCTTGAGCTTCTGCAGCTTGCCCGTGGCCGTGTGCGGCAGCGAATCGACGAACACCACGTCGTCGGGGATCCACCATTTCGCGACCTTGCCCTGGAAAAACGCGATCAGCTCGTCGCGCGACACCTCCGCGTCCGGCCGCTTGATCGCGACGAGCAGCGGCCGCTCGGTCCACTTCGGATGCGCGCAGGCGATGCAGGCCGCCTCCGCGACGGCCGGATGGGAGACCGCGACGTTCTCGATGTCGATCGAGCTGATCCACTCGCCGCCGGACTTGATCACATCCTTGCTCCGGTCGGTGATGTGCAGGAAGCCGTCCGCATCGATGGTCGCGACGTCGCCGGTCGGGAACCAGCCGTCGGCGAGCGGCGAATCGGTGCCGCCGAAATAGCGGTCGATCACCCACGGGCCGCGCACCTGCAATTCGCCGAATGCCACGCCGTCCCACGGCAGTTCGAGGCCGTCGTCGCCGACGATCCGCATGTCGATCCCGTAGACGACCCGGCCCTGCTTCTCGAGCAGGCGCCGCTGCTCGTCGAGCGGCCGCTGCGACTGCGCCCAGTTCAGCTTCGCGAGCGTGCCGAGCGGCGACAGCTCGGTCATCCCCCATGCATGGATCACCCGCACGTCGTAGACATCCTCGTAGGTGCGCAGCATCGACGGCGGGCACGCGGATCCGCCGATCACCGTGCGGCGCATCGTCGAGAAACGCACCCCCGCGTCGCGCATGTAGTTGAGCAGCCCGAGCCAGACGGTCGGCACCCCCGCCGAACAGGTCACGCGCTCCGATTCCATCAGCTCGTACAGCGACTTGCCGTCGAGATCCTTGCCGGGAAACACGAGCTTGGCGCCCGTCAGCGGCGCCGAGAACGGCAGGCCCCACGCGTTGACGTGGAACATCGGCACCACCGGCAGCACCGCGTCCATCGACGACAGCCCCATCGCGTCGGGCAGCGACGCGCCGTACGCATGCAGCACCGTCGAACGATGCGAATACAGTGCACCTTTCGGGTGGCCGGTGGTGCCCGACGTGTAGCAGAGCCCCGATGCCTGGCGCTCGTCCAGGTCGGGCCACGCATAGACGCCGTCCTCGGCGCCGACCAGCGTTTCGTAGCAGAGGAAAGGCGTCGCGCCGGAGGGCACGCGCGCTTCGTCCGTCATCGCGATCCAGCCCTTCACCTCCGGGCACTGCGGCGCGAGCAGCTCGACGAGCGGCGCGAAGCTGATGTCGAACAGGACGTAGCGGTCTTGCGCGTGATTGACGATGTAGGCGATCTGCTCGGGAAACAGGCGCGGGTTGATCGTGTGGCAGACCGCGCCCATCCCGCTGATTCCGTAATACGCCTCGAGGTGCCGGTAGCCGTTCCAGGCGAGCGTTCCAATCCGGTCGCCAACCTCAATGCCGAGGCGGGTGAACGCCTGGGCCAGCTGTTTGGAACGCCGCTCGCAATCGCGGTAGGTATAGCGGTGAAGATCGCCTTCGACGCGGCGCGACACGATTTCCACGTCGCCCGCATGCCGCGCGGCATGCGTGATCAGCGACGACACCAGCAGCGGCATATCCATCATCTGGCCCAGCAACGGCTTACCCATCGTCTTGTTCTCCCTGGAGGATTATTCGCGAAACGGTCTGCTTGCATCCGGCACTGCCGCGCACGGCCAAGCGGCCCGCGCGGCGCGGATTTACAATATCGACTTACTTTCCGATGATCAATATGTTGTTTTCCACAACACTATGTTGTTTTCCACCAGCGAGGCCGTGTTGGCAGCTACTCTTCCCGATCTCGCCGCGTCGCTCGCCGCGCCGCGTGACGACGCTTTCCTGTCGCTCGGCGCCGCGTTCCTCACGCGCCTGCCCGCCGCGCCGCTGCCCGAACCGTATGTCGTCGGCTTTTCCGACGATGCCGCGCGCGGCATCGGGCTCGATCCCGCCGTGCGCGACGCCGCGGGCTTCGCCGAGCTGTTCTGCGGCAACCCGACGCGCGACTGGCCTGCCGAGGCGCAGCCCTACGCGACCGTCTATTCCGGCCATCAGTTCGGCGTCTGGGCGGGCCAGTTGGGCGACGGACGCGCGCTTGCCATCGGCGAACTCGAACACGACGGACACCGCTACGAGCTGCAACTGAAGGGCGCCGGCCGGACGCCGTATTCGCGCATGGCCGACGGGCGCGCGGTACTGCGCTCGTCGATCCGCGAGTTCCTGTGCTCGGAGGCGATGCACCATCTCGGCATCCCGACCACGCGCGCACTGACCGTGATCGGCTCCGACCAGCCGGTCCGGCGCGAGGAAATCGAAACCTCGGCGGTCGTAACGCGGGTGGCGGAGAGCTTCGTGCGCTTCGGCCATTTCGAGCACTTCTTCTCGAACGACCGACCCGACCTGCTGCGCGCGCTCGCCGATCATGTGATCGCGCGCTTCTATCCGCACTGCCGCGACGCCGACGATCCGTACCTGGCGCTGCTGGAGGCCGTCATGCTGCGCACCGCCGATCTCGTCGCGCGGTGGCAGGCGGTCGGCTTCTGTCACGGCGTGATGAACACCGACAACATGTCGATCCTCGGCGTGACGATCGACTACGGCCCGTTCGGCTTCATCGACGCATTCGATGCGACCCACGTCTGCAACCACTCCGACACGCAGGGCCGCTACGCATACCGCATGCAGCCGCGGATCGCGCACTGGAACTGCTTCTGTCTCGCACAGGCGCTGCTGCCGCTGATCGGCCTGCAGCACGACGCGCCGGACGACGACGCGCGCGCCGAACGGGCGGTCGACGATGCGCAGGCCGTGCTCGCGCGGTTTCCCGAACGCTTCGGCCCCGCGCTCGAGCGCGCGATGCGCGCGAAGCTCGGCCTCGAACACGAACGGGACGGCGACGCGGCGCTCGCGAACCAGCTGCTCGAAATCATGCACGCGAGCCATGCCGATTTCACGCTGACCTTCCGCCATCTGGCGCGTCTGTCGAAACACGGCCCGCACGCGGATGCGCCGGTGCGCGACCTGTTCATCGATCGCGACGCGTTCGACAACTGGGCGAACCTCTACCGCGCGCGGCTGTCCGACGAAACGCGCGACGATGCCGCGCGCGCCGCCGCGATGAACCGCGTCAACCCGAAGTACGTGTTGCGCAACCACCTTGCCGAGACCGCCATCCGGCTCGCGAAGGACAAGGATTTTTCCGAAGTCGAGCGCCTCGCCCGCGTGCTGAGCCGCCCGTTCGACGAGCAGCCGGAGTACGACGCGTATGCCGCGCTGCCGCCCGACTGGGCGAGCTCGCTCGAGGTGAGCTGCTCGTCGTGATACCGGCCGCGCCCCGCGCGGCCTTGCCCGTGCCGTACCCCAGATCAATCAGGAGCTTCGAGACATGTCCCACGATCGAGACGACAAGTCCTATCCCTACCCGAAGGACGATGCCGAGCTGCGCCGCCGGCTCACCCCCATGCAGTACGAGGTCACCCAGCACGCGGCCACCGAACGCGCGTTCACCGGCGAATACACCGACACCGAGGACGCCGGCATCTACCATTGCGTGGTGTGCGGCACCGCGCTGTTCGAATCCGGCGCGAAATACCATTCGGGCTGCGGCTGGCCCAGCTACTTCAAACCGCTCAACAGCGAGGTCATCGAGGAGAAGATGGATCACACGCACGGCATGACCCGGGTCGAAGTCCGCTGCAACGAGTGCGGCGCGCACCTCGGTCACGTGTTCGAGGACGGCCCCCGCGACAAAACCGGTTTGCGCTACTGCATCAACTCGGCTGCGTTAAACTTCGAGGTTAAACCCGGGCAGAAGTAAGCCGGCGCTTAAACGGCACCCGTCCGCGCACGCGCCGGGGCTGGGGTCCCTACAACGCTGACGGGTCAGGTCAGCCCGTCACGCAGCCGCGATCACCATGAAATTTCTGTTCGATCTGTTCCCGATCATCCTGTTTTTCGCCGCCTTCAAGCTATGGGGCATCTTCACGGCCACCGCCGTCGCGATCATCGCCACCCTCGCCCAGGTCGCCTGGGTCGCATTCCGTCACAAGAAAGTCGACACGATGCTGTGGGTGAGCCTCGGCGTGATCGTCGTGTTCGGCGGCGCCACGCTCGTGCTGCACGACGAGAAATTCATCCAATGGAAACCCACGGTGCTTTACTGGCTTTTCGCGGTCGGCCTGCTCGCCGCGCGCTATGCGTTCAACAAGAATCTGATCGAGAAGATGATGGGCAAGCAGCTCACGCTGCCGCACCCGGTCTGGGACAAGCTCAACCTCGCGTGGGCCGCGTTCTTCGCGGTGCTCGGCATCGCGAACCTGTACGTGGTGAACCACTTCACCGAATCGCAGTGGGTCAACTTCAAGCTGTTCGGCACGACGGGCGCGATGATCGTGTTCATCATCCTGCAGAGCCTGTGGCTCGCCAAGTATCTGAAGGACGAGTAACGATGAACGACGCTTTCCTCACCGCATCCCCCGACGAACGCATCGCGCTGATCGAGGCGCGTCTCAACGCCGCGCTCGCGCCCGCGTCGCTCGCCGTGCGCGACGACAGCGCGCTCCACGCCGGCCACGCCGGCGCGTCGGCGGGCGGCCACTACACCGTGACGATCGTCTCCTCAGCCTTTGCCGGCAAGGCGCGCGTCGCGCGACACCGGCTGGTGTATGATGCGCTCGCCGATGCCATGCAGCGCGGTATCCATGCGCTGGCGATCGTGGCGTACACGCCCGAAGAATTCAATGTGTCCTCTCATTAAGTCGTCTCATTAGGAATTCCCGATGATCCTGAAATCCCCCCGCCTGTGGGCCCTGGCGGCCGCTTTCGCAGCCGCTCCGGCTTTCGCCCAGAACATCGCCGTCGTCAACGGCACGCCGATTCCGAAGTCGCGCGCCGACGCGATGATCGCGCAGCTCGTCCAGCAAGGTCAGCAGGACACGCCGCAGCTGCAGCAGGCCGTGCGCCAGGAACTCGTCAACCGCGAGATCCTGATGCAGGAAGCGATCAAGGAAGGCATCCCGAGCCGCCCGGACGTGAAGGCGCAGATCGTCGTCGCCCAACAGACCGCCGTGCTGCGCGCGATGATCGAGGATTTCCTGAAGAAGAACCAGCCGACCGACGCCGAGGTGAAGGCACGCTACGACGAACTGGTGAAGAACGCGGCGGGCCGCGAATTTCACTTGCACCACATCCTCGTCGACAACGAGCAACTGGCGAAGGACCTGATCGCGAAGATCAAGGCCGGCGCGAAGTTCGAGGATCTCGCGAAGCAATACTCGAAGGATCCGGGTTCGGCGAAAAACGGCGGCGACCTCGACTGGTCCGATCCGAAGGCCTACGTGCCGGAATTCGCATCGGCCGCGCAGCAGCTGCAGAAAGGCCAGATGACCGATACGCCGGTGAAGACGCAGTTCGGCTGGCACATCATCCGCGTCGACGACATCCGCAGCATCGCGCCGCCGCCGCTCGATCAGGTGAAGCAGCAGATCGCGCAGCAGATCGTCCAGCAGAAGCTGCAAACGTTCGAAGAAGGCCTGCGTCAGCAGGCGAAGGTGCAGTAAGCGCCGTCGGGTAGGCGCGCTACGCGCGCCGAATGAAAAATGCCGCTCCCTCGGAGCGGCATTTTTTTTGACTGCGTGGCAGGGCCAGCGCGGCACACCGGAGCGAACCGGCTGCAAGGACCTGATCCGTCGCCGCAAGCCGCAATCGCGGGCCGTCACGCGTCTCGCGACGCACCGCGGCCCGCCCGGATCAGCCGATCCAGCGGCGCGCGTTGCGGAACACGCGCAGCCACGGGCTCGCCTCGCCCCAGCCTTCCGGATGCCAGCTCATCTGCAGCGTGCGATGCACACGCTCCATGTGCGGCATCAGTACCGTGAAGCGGCCGTCCGCCGTCGTCACCGACGTCATGCCGTCCGGCGAACCGTTCGGGTTGAACGGATAACGCTCGGTCGCCGCGCCGCGATGGTCGACGAACCGCATCGCGACCGCGACGCGGCTCGCGTCGCCCTGCTGCGAGAAGTCCGCATAGCCTTCGCCGTGCGCGACCGCGACCGGAATCCGCGAACCCGCCATGCCCGTGAAGAAGATCGACGGCGATTCCTGCACTTCGACAAACGACAAACGCGCCTCGAACTGCTCGGACTTGTTGCGCGTGAACTTCGGCCACGCGTCGGCGCCCGGGATCATCGACGCGATGCTCGACAGCATCTGGCAACCGTTGCAGATTCCCAGCGCGAACGTATCGGGGCGTGCGAAGAACGCGGAGAACATGTCCGCCAGACGCGGGTTGAAGCGGATCGTCTTCGCCCAGCCCTCGCCCGCGCCCAGCACGTCGCCATACGAAAAGCCGCCGCATGCGACCGCGCCGGCGAAATCGGCCAGCGTCGCACGCCCCGCGAGCAGGTCGCTCATATGGACGTCGTGCGCGTCGAAGCCCGAGCGATCGAACGCATAGGCGGTTTCCAGATGCGAATTCACGCCCTGCTCGCGCAGGATCGCGACACGCGGGCGAGCACCCTTGGCGATGACGAACGGCGCGGCGATGTCGTCGGCCGGATCGAACGTGAGTACCGGCGACAGGCCCGGATCGGCCGCGTCGAGCAGCGCGTCGTACTCGGCGTCCGCGCAGGCCGGGTTGTCGCGCAGCCGCGCGATGCGCCAGCTGACTTCGCCCCACGCGCGGTGCAGCTCGGTGCGCGGCGCGTCGTAGATCTTCTTCGCATCGCGGAACACCTCGATCGCGTCGCGCTCGTGCACCGCGCCGATCACGTGCGAGCAGGCCGACAGCCCGTGCTCGCGCAGCACGGCGAGCACCGCGTCGCGATCCGGTGCGCGCACCTGCACCACCGCGCCCAGTTCCTCCGAGAACAGCGCGCGCAGCGTGCGGTCGTCGCGGCGGCCGCTCGTCTGCTTGGCCCAGTCCTTCGCGTCGCCGTAGTCGGACTCGTGCGCGTCGAGCGTCAGCATGTCGACGTTGAGCGACACGCCCGCGTGGCCCGCGAACGCCATTTCGCACACCGTCGCCCACAGGCCGCCGTCCGAGCGGTCGTGGTACGCCAGCAGCTTGTCCTGCGCGTTCAGCACCTGGATCGCCGAGAAGAAGCGCTTCAGGTCTTGCGCATCGTCGACGTCCGGCGTGTCGTTGCCGACCTGCTGCGTGACCTGCGCGAAGATGCTGCCGCCCATCCGGTTCCGGCCGCGGCCGAGATCGATCGCGATCAGCACGCTGTCGCCCGCGTCGGCGACGCGGCGCAGCTGCGGCGTCAGGTGGCGGCGCACGTCCTCGACGGGCGCGAACGCCGAAATGATCAGCGACACCGGCGCGACCACTTCCTTCGCGACGCCCCGGTCCTCCCACTTCGTCTTCATCGACAGCGAATCCTTGCCGACCGGAATGCCGATCCCGAGCGCCGGGCACAGCTCCATGCCGATCGCCTTCACGGTGTCGAACAGCGCGGCGTCCTCGCCGGCGGTGCCGCACGCGGCCATCCAGTTCGCCGACAGCTTCAGCTTGTCGAGCGACGCGATCGGCGCCGACGCGATGTTGGTGATCGCCTCGCCGACCGCCATCCGGCCCGACGCGGGCGCATCGATGACGGCGAGCGGCGTGCGCTCGGCCATCGTCATCGCTTCGCCGTGAAAGCCCGCGTAATCCATCGCGGTGACCGCGCAGTCGGCCACCGGCACCTGCCACGGGCCGACCATCTGGTCGCGCACCGACGTGCCGCCGACCGTGCGGTCGCCGATCGTGATCAGGAACGACTTGCTCGCGACCGTCGGGTGCTTGAGCACGCTGACCGCCACGTCGGCGAGCGCGATGCCGGTCACGTCGACCGGCGCGCGGTCGAGCGCGACGCGCTGCACGTCGCGGTGCATCCGCGGCGCCTTGCCCAGCAGCACTTCCATCGGCATGTCGACCGGATGCGCCCGGTCGCCTTGCGCCTCGTCGTCGACGAGTTGCAGTTGACGCACGTCGGTCGCGACGCCCACCACCGCGAACGGGCAGCGTTCGCGCGCGCAGATCGCCTCGAAGCGCGGCAGCGCGTCGGGCGCGATCGCCAGCACGTAGCGCTCCTGCGCCTCGTTCGACCAGATCTCGCGCGGCGACAGCCCGCTTTCCTCCAGCTGCACGCGGCGCAGATCGAAACGCGCGCCCTTGTCCGCGCCGTCGACCAGCTCGGGGAACGCGTTCGACAGGCCACCCGCGCCCACGTCGTGAATGCTGAGAATCGGATTCGCGTCGCCCAGCTGCCAGCAGCCGTTGATCACTTCCTGCGCGCGCCGCTCGATTTCGGGATTGCCGCGCTGCACCGAATCGAAATCCAGCTCCGCGGTGTTGGCGCCCGTTGCCATCGAGCTGGCCGCGCCGCCGCCCATGCCGATCCGCATGCCGGGGCCGCCGATCTGGATCAGCAGCGTGCCCGCCGGCAGGTCGTGCTTGTGCGTGTGGCCGTCGGAGATGTTGCCGATGCCGCCCGCGATCATGATGGGCTTGTGATAGCCGCGCACCTGGCCGCCGACGTTCTGCTCGTACACGCGGAAGTAGCCGCCGAGGTTCGGGCGGCCGAATTCGTTGTTGAACGCGGCGCCGCCGAGCGGGCCGTCGATCATGATCTGCAGCGGCGACGCGATGCGATCGGGACGGCCGTACTGGCCGCACGCATCGGCCGGATTGCGCTCGGCGACCGGCTGCGCGGCGTCGCGATCGTTTTCCCAGGCTTCGCGCGCGCCCGGCAGATCGAGATTCGACACCGTGAAGCCCGTGAGGCCCGCCTTCGGACGCGCGCCGCGCCCGGTCGCGCCTTCGTCGCGGATTTCGCCGCCGGCGCCCGTCGCCGCGCCGGGGAACGGCGAAATCGCGGTCGGATGGTTGTGCGTTTCCACCTTCATCAGCGTGTGCGTGAGCTCGGTGTGGCGGCCGTAGTGCTCCGCCGGGCCCTGCTCCGCCGCGCCGCGCGGGAACCAGCGCTCCGCCTGCGCGCCGACCATGATCGCGGAGTTGTCCGAGTACGCGACGATCGTACCTTGCGGATTCAGCTTCTCGGTGTTGCGGATCATCTGGAACAGCGAAATGTCCTGCGCCTCGCCGTCGATCGTCCATTGCGCGTTGAAGATCTTGTGGCGGCAATGTTCGCTGTTCGCCTGCGCGAACATCATCAGCTCGACGTCGGTCGGGTTGCGTTCGAGCGTGCGGAACGCGTCGACCAGGTAATCGATCTCGTCATCGGCAAGCGCGAGGCCCAGCTCGGCGTTGGCGGCCTCGAGCGCCGCGCGGCCGTGGCCCAGCACGTCGACCGTCGCGAGCGGTTTCGCGGGCAGTTCGTCGAACAGGTGTCGCGCGTCGTCGCGCGACGCGACCACGCTTTCCGTCATCCGGTCGTGCAGCGCCGCGCTCACCGCCGCGCGCGCGTCGTCGGCGAGCGCTTTCTTGCCGCCGACGCCGAGGATGCCGCTCTTGAGCGTCACCGTGAATTCGATCCCGCGCTCGATGCGGCGCACCTGCGACAGCCCGCAGTGCAGCGCGATGTCGGTGGCCTTGCTCGCCCACGGCGACACGGTGCCGAGGCGCGGCAGCACGACGAAGGTTTCGGTCGCGCCGCGCTCGTCCGATGCCTCGAACGGCGCGCCGTAGTGCATCAGCGCATCGATCCGCGCGCGATCGTCCGCCGTGAGCGGTTCATGCGCGTTGACGAAGTGCAGGAATTGGCCGCGAACCGCGACGATGTTGCCGTCGATGTGCTTGAGCGTGTCGAGCAGACGGGTTTGACGGAAATCGGAAAGGGCCGAAGCGCCGGGAAAACACGAGAAGTGAGCCATGGGCTGGACTGACGTCGATGAGTCGCGCAAGCTGGCGACGTGGGGCGAAAGGAAGGCCGTAATTATACCCGGAAGTGGCCCGCCCAAGGCCCCGGGCACGCGGCCGTGGCGGCGATTCAACGCTCGTCCGGAAGGCTGACGGGCGGCCTGCAACCCGTCGGCGGCGCCATTTGGCGCTATCATTCGCGCTTCACCGGGCTTCATACGGCCTGTCACGGGGACCAACCAACCGGGCCGGATTCATTGCCCGTCATCGAATCAAACATGGATGTCATCGTCATCGGCGGCGGGATCGGCGGCGTCGCCACCGCCTATCAGTTGCGCGCGGCCGGCCATCGCGTGTGCGTGGTCGAGCGTCATGCGACGGTCGCGCAGGGTGCCACCTACGGGCACGGCGGCGCAGTGCTGCCGACGCCGCTCGACGTCTGGTTCGGCCCGACTTTCATGCAGCACCGCCGGCCGCTCAAGAACGGCATCGTCTACAAGCCCGGCCTGAACGGTCAGTTGCGCCGCTTCGTGCGCCGTCTCGGCGAACTGGGCGAGCCCACCGCATACGCCTCGCACTACGCGAAGCTGCGCCCGCTGATCGACGCGTCGCGCGAAGCGATCGCGGACATCGAAACCCGCTTCAACCTCGAATTCGAACAGAAGAGCGGCGTGCTGCACGTCGTGCGCCACGCGCGGGAATGGGAACAGGCGCAGCCCGCGCTCGACCTGCTGCGCAGCCTCGACCTGCCGCATCGGGTGTTGAGCGCCGACGAATGCGCGGCGCTCGAGCCGTCCGTGCCGCTCGATCCCGAGTTCGCCGGCGGCGTGCTGTTCGAAGGCGAACGCACCGCGAACTGCCCCCTTTTCGTGAAACTCGTCAAGCAGGTGCTCGACGACCACGACGTGCAGTTCCGGCTCGGCCGGGCCGTGACCGCGATCCGCGCCGATGCCGGCCGCGCGGCGGTCGAGCTGGCGCCCGACCCGAGCGACCCGCGCGCGGCTCGCTCGAAGGAAGTCGACGTGATCTCGGCCGACGCGATCGTCGTCGCGGCGGGTACCGGCAGCCTCACGCTGCTCGACCGGCTCGGCGTGCGCCTGCCGCTGCATCCGGTGCGCGTCCATACGCTGACGGCCCCGATCGCCTACGAGGAACACGCGCCGCACCTGACGGTCGTCGACTCGATCAAGCGGATCACGATGACGCGGATGAACCAGCGGCTGCGGATCGGTGGCGGCGCGGTACTGCAAAGCATGAAGGACACCGCGCGGCCGCTCGCCGAGCCGTTGTCGGAAGCGGCGCTCGCGCTGCTCGGCCAGGCCACCCACGACTGGATCCCGGGCGCGGCGAAAATCTCCGCCGCACTGGCCTGGCAAGGCATCCGCCTGCTGTCGCCGGACGGTCTGCCGGTAGTCGGGCCGACTCCGCACCCGCGCGTGTTCGTCAACGTCGGCCACGGCCCGGCCGGCTGGGGTCTCGCGTGCGGGTCTGCTAAAGTGGTGGCGGATTACCTCGGCGGCGGCGCCCACCGCGTACCGGCCGAGACGCTCGCCGCGCTACGCGCGGAACGCTTCGCTGTCTGATGCCGCCCGGGTGCCGGGCGACGCTTGCTCGCCCGCCGCCATGACCCTCCCGACGCTTGCCGCTCACCCCGCTCCATCCGCCGCCGAGACGCTCGCCGCGCTGCCCGATCCGGCGCCGTCGCCGCTGCTCGGCACCGCCGAACTGCGCGCGATCGAAACCTGGGCTGCCGCCGCGCTGCCGCCGCACACGCTGATGCAGCGCGCGGGCGACGCCGCCGCGCGCTGGCTCGCGATGCGGCTGGCCGATGATCGGCGCCCCGTGTGGTTCGCCGCCGGCCCCGGCAACAACGGCGGCGACGCGCTCGTCGCGGCCGCGCAGCTGCAGCGGCTCGGCATCGAGACGGAAGTCTGCATGCCGGTCGACGTCCGGCCGGACGACGCGCGCTGGGCGCTCGAACGCGCGCGCGCAGCGGGCGTGCCGATCGCAGCCGAACCGCCGGCGTCGTTCGACGGCTATAGCTGGCTGGTCGACGGTCTGTTCGGCCTCGGCCTCGCCCGCCCGCTCGACGGCGCATTCGCGGCGCTGGCCGACCGGCTCGCGGCGCGCGCGCGACGCGACGGCCGCGTGCTGGCGCTCGACCTGCCGAGCGGCCTCGACAGCGACAGCGGCGCGCGCGTCGGCGCCGGCCCCGCCGTGACGGCTACCCACACGCTATCGTTCATCGCCGCGAAACCCGGCCTCTACATGGGAGAAGGCCGCGATCTCGCCGGCGAGATCGCCGTCGCGGCGCTGGAGCTCGAACCGCCCTCGGCGCCCGCCGTCCGCCTCAACGAGCCGTCGCTGTTCGCGCACGCGCTGCCGTCGCGCGCATTCGCGTCGCACAAGGGCACCTACGGCAGCGTCGCGATCGTCGGCGGCGACACCGGCATGTGCGGCGCGCCGATCCTCGCCGCCCGCGCCGCGCTGCACGCGGGCGCGGGCAAGGTGCATGTCGGCTTCGTCGGCGCCGGCGCACCGCCGTACGACCCCCCTTATCCCGAGTTGATGCTGCATCCCGCCGACGCGCTGCCCATCGAATCGCTGACCGCGCTCGCGATCGGCTGCGGGCTGGGCGCCGGCGTGCCGTCGGTCCGCGCGCTGCGCACCGCGTTGGCGTTCGACGGCGCGAAACTGATCGATGCCGATGCGCTGAACCTGATCGCGGCGACCCCTGAGCTGGCCGACGCGCTGGCCGCCTGCGGCGCGCGCGGCGATCCGGCCATTCTCACGCCGCATCCGCTCGAGGCCGCGCGCCTCCTCGGCACCGACACCGCGACGGTGCAGCGCGACCGCCTCGCGGCAGCCCGCGCGCTCGCCGCGCGCTTCGGCGCGGTCGTGGTACTGAAAGGGTCCGGCACCGTGATCGTCTCCCCCGACGGCCGCACGGCCATCAATCCGACCGGCAGCGCGGCGCTCGCCACCGGCGGCACCGGGGACGTGCTGGGCGGCCTGATCGGCGCGTTCGCCGCGCAGCGAATGCCGCGCTACGAAGCGGCGCTGGCGGGCGTGTACCTGCACGGTCTCGCCGCCGATTACCTGGTCGCGACCGGCGCCGGCCCCGCCGGGCTCGCCGCCGGCGAACTCGCGCCCGCGGTGCGCCTGCTGCTCAACCGCCGGTTTTACGCGCGCGCAGCGGCGGCGGCACCGCTATACTGACTGGCCCGCCGCCATGGCGGTCGTGCCCGCCCGCCGGCGCCGCTCCGGCCGCCGGTGCGGTACTCTTCCGATTCACGCTGCTTCGCCACCATCGCTATGACGCTGAATTCGCTCCCCGCTTGGCCCGCTCTGCAATCGCACTACGAAGAGATTCGCGACGCGCATCTGCGCGACTGGTTCGCGCCCGGCAATGACCCCGCTCCCACACGCGCCGAACGCTTCACGTTCTCGGGCGGCGGGCTTGCCGCCGATTTCTCGAAGAACCGCATCACCGACGCGACGCTGCGCCTGCTGGCCCAGCTCGCGCGCGAAGCAGGCGTCGAGGCGCGCCGCGACGCCATGTTCGCCGGCGAGATCGTCAATCCGACCGAAGGCCGCGCGGCATTGCATACCGCGCTGCGCGCCCCTTCGCCCGATGCGCCGTTCCACGCGCAGATCGCGGCGGAACGCGCGAAGATGGCCCGGTTCGCCGATGCGGTGCGCGACGGCGCGTGGACGGGCTACACCGGCAAACGGATCCGCCACATCGTGAACATCGGTATCGGCGGGTCGGATCTCGGGCCGAAGATGGTCGTGCATGCACTGCACCACCTCGCGACGCCCGGGATTTCCAGCCATTTCGTGTCGAACATCGACGGTGCCGATCTGGCCCGCGTGCTCGAGCAGATCGATGCCGAAGAAACGCTCGCGATCATCGTGTCGAAAACCTTCACGACGCTCGAGACGATGACCAACGCGCGCTCGCTGCGCGACTGGTTCGTCGCGCAAGGCTGCCCGGAGGGCGCACTCGCGAAACACTTCGTCGGCGTATCCGCGAATCCGGCCGAGGTCGTGAAGTTCGGCATCGCCGAGCAGAACGTGTTCGAAATGTGGGATTGGGTCGGCGGCCGCTACTCGCTGTGGTCCGCCGTCGGACTGTCGATCATGATCGCGATCGGCCCGCATCAGTTCGACGAACTGCTGGCCGGCGCGCACGAGATGGACGAGCACTTCAGGCACGCACCGCTCGAACGGAACCTGCCGGTACTGCTCGGGATGATCGGCGTCTGGTATCGCAACTTCTTCGGCTCGCAGAGCTATCTGGTCGCACCGTATTCGGAGGCGCTGCACTTCCTGCCGTCATACCTGCAACAGCTCGAGATGGAGAGCAACGGCAAGTCGGCGCGGCTCGACGGCGCCTTCGTCGACTACCCGACCGCCGCCGTCACCTGGGGCGAGCCGGGCACGAACGGCCAGCACGCCTTCTTCCAGATGCTGCACCAGGGCCCGACGATCGTGCCGATCGATTTCATCGCGGTGCTGACGCCCGAGCATGCCCTCGCCAGCCATCATCCGAAGCTGCTCGCGAACTGCTTCGCGCAGAGCGAGGCGTTGATGCTCGGCCGCACGCTCGACGAAGCGCGCAAGATCGCCGGTCCCGACCGGCCGGATCTCGCGCCGCATCTCACCTTCCCCGGCAACCGCCCGACCACCACGCTGCTGGTCGACGCGCTCACCGCCCGCTCGCTCGGCGCGCTGATCGCGCTGTACGAGCACAAGGTGCTGGTGCAGGCCGCGGTGTGGGACATCAATCCGTTCGACCAATGGGGCGTCGAGCTGGGCAAGATTCTCGGCAAGGTCGTCGAGGCCGATCTGACGGCCGCGCGGACCGATCCGGCGAAGCACGATTCGTCGACCTCGGCGCTGATCGCGCGCGCGCGCTCGGCGCTCGAGCGCTAAACGGCGGGGGAAGGGACAAGGGGCGTGGGCGAGGCACCGCCGCGCCCTTTTTGACGGCTGCCTGAACGGTTCAGGTGCCGCTGCGCTGCTGCGCGGGCGTGTCGACCAGGCGTCCGGCGTCGAGCGTCACGGTGCTCTGGCAGCGGCGCGCCAGTTCGACGTCGTGCGTGACGAGGACCAGCGTGGCGCCCTGCGCGCGGTTGAGTTCGAACATCAGATCGATCACCGCGTGGCCCGTCGCCGCGTCGAGGCTGCCGGTCGGTTCGTCGGCGAACAGAACCGCCGGGTGCGTGACGAACGCGCGGGCCAGCGCCACGCGCTGCTGTTCGCCGCCCGACAGCAGTTTCGGGTAGTGGCCGGTGCGCGCACCGAGTCCGACCTGCTCGAGCAGCGCGCGCGCGCGCTCCGCCGCCTCGCGCGCGCCGATGCCGCCTTGCAGTTCGAGCGGCAGCATCACGTTTTCGAGCGCGGTGAGATGCGGCATCAGTTGGAACGACTGGAACACGAAGCCCACCGCGCCGTTGCGCAGCGCCGCGCGTTCGTCCTCGCCGAGCTGACCGAGATCCTGGCCCAACAGGCGAACCGTGCCGCCCGTCGCGCTGTCCAATCCGGCGAGCAGCCCGAGCAGCGTCGACTTACCCGATCCGGAAGCCCCGACGATCGCGACGCTGCTGCCGGAGCGGACCGTCAGGTCGATGCCGTCGAGAATCGTCAGTTCGCCGGCCGCGTCGGCCACGCGCTTGGACACATTCCGTACTTCGATGATCGGATCGTTAATCTTGAGCATGAAAAAAACACTTCACTGGAAAACCGGCGCGACCGTCGCCGCATGGATCGGATGGGCCGTCGTCACGGCGAGCGGCGCCCAGGCGGCCACCGGCCAGCCGGCGGCCGGCGCGCCGGTGATCGTCGTACTGGGCGACAGTTTGTCGGCCGAGTACGGCCTGCCGCGCGATACCGGTTGGGTGGCGTTGATGCGTCAGCGCCTCGCGGCGCAACGAATCGATTATAGCGTCGCGAATGCAAGCATCAGCGGCGACACCACGAGCGGCGGCCGGGCCCGCCTTCCCGCCGTGCTCGCCCGCCTGAAACCGAGCGTCGTGATCGTCGAGCTGGGCGCGAACGATGCGCTGCGCGGCGTGCCGCTCGCGACCACCGAGAACAATCTGCGCGACATCGTCGCGCAAGCCCGCGAGGCGCGCGCGAAAGTACTGCTGGTCGGCATGTACGTGCCACCCAACTACGGCCCGGATTACACGCAAAAGTTTCATCGCGTGTACAGCACCCTGTCGACGGATCTGCGCGTGCCGCTGGTGCCGTTCCTGCTCGCCGGCATCGAGAACAAACCCGAGCTGTTCCAGGCCGATCAGATCCATCCGTCGCAGCGGGCGCAGGGCCTGCTACTCGACAACGTGTGGCCGACGCTCAAGCCGCTGCTGCAGACGACGACGCGCTAACCCGGCTCGGCGGCAGGCGCTCCTGAAACGACACAGCCCCGCTCGAAGGCGGGGCTGTGTCGTTCAGTGCGCTGCGCGGCCCGGATCGGACGCGATCAGTTGCCGTCTTGCGAGTTGTCGGCCGTCGAGCCGTACAGTTTCACCTTCGAACGGTCGCGCAGCGCCGCGAGGAACGCTTCCGTTTCGCTCTGCGCGTACACCTGCGCCAGTTGCTGCTGCGCGGCCGCGAGACGCTGCGCATCGACCGGCGCGGCCGGCACCAGTGCATTCACGCGGAAGATCGCGTAGCCCGTATCGCCCAGATCGACACCGACATAGGCCGGCAGCGATTTCGGATCGACCTTGTAGATGGCGCTCACTGCCGCGGGCGGCAAGCCATGCGCCTGGGTGCGCGAGATCTTGTCGGCCGGCGTGAAGCCCGCCGTCGATTTCGACTTCTGCAGTTCGGCGAGCTTCGCCGTGCCGTCCTGCTTCGCCAGCAAGGCGGCCTGCTCGGCGACGACCTTCTGGCGCACCGCATCCTTGAGCGCATCGAGCACGGGCACGGTCGCCGGCTTGTAGGTGGTCACGCGCGCGGCGATCAGCGTGTTGTTGCCGACGTCGATCGCCTGCGTGTTGTTGCCGTTCTTCACCGAGTCGCTCGCGAACACCGCGGCGAGGAACTTCGCATTGTTGAGCGGGCTATCCGGCGGCAGCGCGGCGCTCGGCCGCGGTGCGACAGTCGCGGTCTGGATCGTCAGCTTGTACTTGTCGGCGGCCGGCTGCAGGCTCTTCGCCTTTTCGTAGACCATCGACGTGAAGGCATCTGAGTTGTCCGCGAATGCCTTCGCGGCGAACTGCTGCTTCAGGTCGGTCGCGATCGAATCCTTCACGTCGGCCAGCGGCTTCTCGATCGCCGGCTTCACTTCGGTCGCCTTCAGGATGTGGAACCCGAGGTCCGATTCGACGACGCCGCTCACTTCGCCCTGCTTCAGCGCGAACGCCGCGTTGTCGAACGCCGGGCCACCCGCCGTCGACCCGCGCGTGATGAAGCCGAGATCGCCGCCCTTCGCGGCCGACGGGGCGTCCTGCGAATCCTTCGCGGCCAGCTGCGCGAACTGGTCCGGGTGTGCGTTGACGTCGGCCAGCACCTGCTGGGCCTTCGTTTTCGCGGCGGCCTTGTCGGCGGCGCTGGCGTCCTTCGCGGCCGCGAAGAAGATGTGGCTCACGCGCACCTGCGCTTCGGTGCGGAAGCGCGCCTGGTTGTCGTCGTAGTACTTCTTGACGTCCGCATCGGTCGGCTGCGCCGACGCGGCCGCGACAGCCGGCGAATAGACCAGGTACTGGATCGTCGCCGTCTCGGGCGTCGCGAACGCCTGCTTGTGCGCATCGTAATACGCGCTGATCTGCGCATCGGTCGGCTGCACCTTCGCCGCGTAGTCGCTCGTCTTGAGCATCAGTCCCTGCACTTCGCGCTGCTGCTCGGCCAGCTCGGTCAGATGCTGCGCGAGGCTCTTCGGCGTGAACGCGGTCGCGACGATGCTGTTCGGCACCTGCTGCAGCGCGAGGTTGTAGCGTACGCGCTCCTGGTACTGGTCGGGCGTCATACCCTGCATCGCCAGCAGTTGCGTGTAGCGCTCGCCGTCGAACGAACCGTCGGGCTTCTTCAGGGAACCGATGATCGGATCGCTCAACAGCGTCTGGCGGACTTCGCCGTCCGATGCGGTCAGGTGCAGACGGCGCGTTTCGTCAGCGAGCGCGCGCTGCTGGATCAGGCTGTCGAGCAGTTGCTGGCGACGCTCCGGCGTATCGAACGACTTCGCGTCGAACTGGGCGCCCAGCACTTGGCGCGCCTGGTCGACCTGCTGACGCAGCGCCCCGTCGAACTCGGCCCGGGTGATCTTGTGCCCGTTGACCTCCGCGACATTCGTACTTTCGTCGAAGAAACCACGGAAACCTTGAATGCCGACGATCCCAAGCCCCGGCAACACGATCAGGAGCAGGAGGAACATCATCAGACGCTGGTGATTGCGGAAGAAATCGAGCATGCGTGGCGGGTGAGATGGACAAAACGCCCGATATTACAACAGCGGGCAAGAAAAAAGGCGAACCGGAGTTCGCCTTTCGAAATGTTGGCGGAGCGGACGGGACTCGAACCCGCGACCCCCGGCGTGACAGGCCGGTATTCTAACCAACTGAACTACCGCTCCTTGATGCTGCCTGGCCGATCGCGAAACTGGTGGGTGCTGAGAGGCTCGAACTCCCGACCTACGCCTTGTAAGGGCGCCGCTCTACCAACTGAGCTAAGCACCCGCTCCGGATCTGCCGCCTGCTTGATTGAGTATTGCGACCCCTCATGCAGCTAGCCCGCTAGTTTAGCGCATCCTTCAGGGCTTTGCCAGGCTTAAATTTCGGGATCTTTGCCGCCTTGATCTTGATCGTCGCGCCGGTGCGCGGATTGCGGCCGTTGCGGGCGAGGCGCCTGCCCACCGCGAACGTACCGAAGCCCACCAGCGTCACCGTGCCGCCCTGCTCCAGCGTGCGCTTGACACCGCCGATCAGCGCATCGAGCGCACGCCCGGCCGACGCCTTCGACAGGTCCGCCTGTTGGGCGATATGGTCGATCAAATCCGTCTTGTTCATTCGCAGCCCCCGCAAGGTTGTTGGGTCATCGCAGCCGCGTGCCGCGTGTTGACGCACGCGCGCCTTCACGCCCGACCGCCCGGCCAGGCTCAGTCATTAGAAAAAGCCGAAACTGCGGTGTCAAGACAGAGCGTATCCCGATACGCGCGCCCCAATGAAAAAGCCCACGGCGAACGCCGTGGGCTTTGCAGGACCCGGATGCCGGCCCCATGCGGGCCGCGCAATCAGTGCTTGACGAACTCCGTCGAGCCCGCGTCCTTCGACGCTTCCGCGACCGGCGCCGCGGCCTTCGCCTCTTCTTCCGGCAGCGCGGCCGGCAACCGTTCGAGCGCGAGTTCGAGCACCTTGTCGATCCAGCGGACCGGCACGATCTCGATCGCATTCTTCACGTTGTCCGGAATCTCCGCGAGATCCTTCACGTTCTCTTCCGGGATCAGCACGAGCTTGATGCCGCCGCGATGCGCCGCCAGCAGTTTCTCCTTCAGCCCGCCGATCGGCAGCACTTCGCCGCGCAGCGTGATTTCACCCGTCATCGCGACATCGGCACGCACCGGGATCCCAGTCAGCACCGACACCAGCGCGGTCGTCATCGCGATACCGGCGGACGGACCGTCCTTCGGCGTCGCGCCTTCCGGCACGTGGATGTGGATGTCCTGCTTCTCGAACGCCTCATCCTTGACGCCAAGCCGGCGCGAACGCGAGCGCACCACCGAGCGCGCCGCTTCGACGGATTCCTTCATCACGTCGCCGAGCGAACCCGTGCGGATCACGTTGCCCTTGCCGGGCATCACGGCCGCCTCGATCGTCAACAGATCGCCGCCGACCTCCGTCCATGCGAGACCGGTGACCTGGCCAACCTGGTTTTCCTTCGCGGCCAGACCGAAGTCGTACTTGCGCACGCCGAGGAAGGTATCGAGATTGCTGCCGTCGACCTTGATCGCGCCCGAAGCCTTCTTCAGCAGCAGCATCTTCACGACCTTGCGGCAGATCTTCGACACTTCCCGCTCGAGCGAACGCACGCCGGCTTCACGCGTGTAGTAGCGGATGATGTCGCGGATCGCCTGCTCGGCGACCTCGATCTCGCCTTCCTTCAGGCCGTTGTTCTTCTTCTGCTTCGGCAGCAGGTAACGCTGCGCGATGCTGACCTTCTCGTCTTCCGTGTAGCCGGACAGGCGGATCACTTCCATCCGGTCGAGCAGCGGCGGCGGGATGTTGAGCGAATTCGACGTCGCGACGAACATCACGTCCGACAGGTCGAAATCGACCTCGACGTAGTGATCGGCGAACGTGTGGTTCTGCTCCGGATCGAGCACTTCGAGCAGCGCCGACGACGGATCGCCGCGGAAATCCATGCCCATCTTGTCGACTTCGTCGAGCAGGAACAACGGATTGCGCACGCCGACCTTCGACAGGCTCTGCAGGATCTTGCCCGGCATGGAGCCGATGTAGGTCCGGCGGTGGCCGCGGATTTCCGCCTCGTCACGCACGCCGCCGAGCGCCATCCGGACGAACTTGCGGTTCGTCGCGCGAGCGATCGACTGGCCGAGCGAGGTCTTGCCGACGCCGGGAGGCCCGACGAGGCAGAGGATCGGCGCTTTCACCTTGTCCACGCGCTGTTGCACCGCGAGATACTCGAGAATGCGTTCCTTCACCTTCTCGAGGCCGTAATGATCCTCGTCGAGCACCTGCTCGGCGTTCGACAGATCATTGTTGACCTTGCTCTTCTTGCGCCACGGCAGCGCGATCAGCGTGTCGATGTAGTTGCGCACGACGGTCGCCTCGGCCGACATCGGCGACATCAGCTTGAGCTTCTTCAGCTCCGCGTCGGCCTTCTTCTTGGCTTCCTTCGGCATGCGCGCGGCGTTGATGCGCTTCTCGAGTTCCTCGAGATCCGCCCCTTCCTCGCCCTCGCCCAGCTCCTTCTGGATCGCCTTGACCTGTTCGTTCAGGTAATACTCGCGCTGACTCTTCTCCATCTGGCGCTTCACGCGCCCGCGGATGCGCTTCTCGACCTGCAGGATGTCGATCTCGGCCTCGAGCTGCGCGAGCAGATGCTCGAGACGCTCGATCACGGGGAACATCTCGAGGATGTGCTGCTTCTGGTCGAGCTTGAGCGGCAGGTGCGCGGCGATCGTATCCGCCAGGCGGCCGGCCTCGTCGATGCCCGACAGCGAAGTCAGAATTTCCGGCGGGATCTTCTTGTTGAGCTTCACGTACTGATCGAACTGCGACACGATCGCGCGACGCAGCGCTTCGGTTTCGGCGCTGTCGGCGTGGTCGGGTTCGAGCGGCATGACTTCGCACGAGAACTGGGTCTCCTGCTCTTCGATCGACAGCGCCTGCGCGCGCTGCAGCCCCTCGACCAGCACCTTCACGGTGCCGTCGGGCAGCTTCAGCATCTGCAGGATGTTGGCGATACAGCCGACCTCGTACATGTCCTTTTCGGTCGGCTCATCCTTGGCCGCGGTTTTCTGGGCGACCAGCATGATGTGCTTGCCGCCTTCCATCGCGACTTCGAGGGCCTTGATCGATTTCGGCCGGCCCACGAAGAGCGGGATCACCATATGCGGGAAAACGACGACATCCCGCAGCGGCAGCAGCGGGAGCGTAATGCGTTCCGGCGGAAGAAGTTGGGTGCCTGACATTTCATTTCCCCATGAGTGGAATCAATTGTTCGGTAATTGAGGCCGGTACAGCGGATTGCAAGCCTTCGGCGCGTGGGAAATATTCAGTAAAAAAGTTACCGTGGCGGTTCGAGTCAGAGTTACCCACAAGATAAACGAAAAAAAGCCGCTCACGACGCCATGAACGGCTTTTTTGCTCACACCATCCTAAAGCCGATCAATTCGAACCCGCCACTTTGGGCGTGTCCTCATAGATCAATAACGGTTTGCCGTCTCCGTCGATGACATTGTCATCGATGATGACTTTGCTGACCCCTTTCATGGTCGGCAATTCGTACATCACGTCCAGCAGCGCCTGCTCGATGATCGAACGCAGGCCCCGCGCGCCTGTTTTGCGGCGGATCGCCTTGCGGGCGACGGCCTGCAGCGCGGCGGGGCGGATTTCCAGTTCGACCCGTTCCATCGCGAACAGCTTGTGGTACTGCTTGACGAGTGCGTTCTTCGGTTCGACGAGGATCTTCATCAGCGCCGCTTCGTCGAGCTTGCCGAGCGTCGCGACCACCGGTAGACGGCCGATCAGCTCGGGAATCAACCCGAATTTGATCAGATCTTCCGGTTCCACTTCGCGCAGCACCTCGCCCGCGTCACGCTCCTGCTTGCTCTTGACGCTCGCGCCGAAGCCGATGCCGGTCTTTTCGGTCCGGTCGGTGATGACCTTTTCCAGGCCGTCGAACGCGCCGCCGCAGATGAACAGGATATTGGTCGTGTCGACCTGGATGAAATCCTGGTTCGGATGCTTGCGGCCGCCTTGCGGCGGCACCGACGCCATCGTGCCCTCGACGAGCTTCAGCAGCGCCTGCTGCACGCCCTCGCCCGACACGTCGCGGGTGATCGACGGGTTGTCCGACTTGCGGCTGATCTTGTCGATTTCGTCGATGTAGACGATGCCGCGCTGCGCCTTCTCCACCTCATAGTTGCAGTTCTGCAGCAACTTCTGAATGATGTTCTCGACGTCCTCGCCGACATAGCCGGCTTCCGTCAGCGTGGTCGCGTCCGCGATCACGAACGGCACGTTCAGCAGGCGCGCGAGCGTCTGCGCGAGCAGCGTCTTGCCGGAACCCGTCGGGCCGATCAGCAGGATGTTGCTCTTCGACAGCTCGATGTCGTCTTTCTTGTCGAGATGCTTGAGGCGCTTGTAGTGGTTGTAGACCGCGACGGCGAGAATCTTCTTCGCCCGTTCCTGCCCGATCACGTACTGATCGAGGATGTCGCGAATCTCCTGCGGGCTCGGCAGATCGGATTTCGACAGGCTGGCTTCGACACCCGCCGCCGCCGCTTCGTCGCGAATGATCTCGTTGCACAGGTCGATGCATTCATCGCAGATGAACACGGACGGGCCCGCGATGAGTTTCTTGACCTCATGCTGGCTTTTGCCGCAAAACGAGCAATACAACAGCTTCTCGCTGCTTGAACCTTTCTTGTCCGCCATGGATGTAGAGCCTCCGGACGCGTGAGTTACATAATACGCCGTTTGCCCCCGGTGCCCTGTCGGACACCCGGGAGCCGGCTGGATGTGCTTGCCGCAGATGCTCGGGGCGTATGGGCGGCACCGCCTCTAATGGGGCGGCACCCCACTAAGTCAGGGACGCTTGGCCGATACGTGGTCGATCAGCCCGTATGCCTTGGCATCGTCGCTGGACATGAAATTATCACGATCGGTGTCGCGCGCGATGCGTTCGACATCCTGCCCCGTATGTTCGGCGAGCAGTTTGTTCAGCCGTTCCTTCAGGTACAGGATCTCGCGAGCCTGGATCTCGATGTCCGACGCCTGGCCGCGCGCGCCGCCCAGCGGCTGATGGATCATCACGCGGGCGTTCGGCAGCGCGAAGCGCTTGCCCTTCGCACCGGCCGCGAGCAGGAACGCGCCCATGCTGGCCGCGAGGCCCATGCACAGGGTGGACACGTCCGGCTTGATGAACTGCATCGTGTCGTAGATCGCCATGCCGGCCGACACTGAGCCGCCCGGGCTGTTAATGTAGAGGCTGATGTCCTTGTCGGGATTCTCGCTCTCGAGGAACAGCAGCTGGGCGACCACCAGGTTCGCGGTCTGGTCGTTCACTTCGCCGACCATGAACACGATGCGCTCTTTCAGGAGGCGCGAATAGATGTCATACGAACGCTCGCCGCGGCCGCTCGTTTCAACGACGATCGGCACCAGCCCAAGCGCTTGTGTCTCGAAATCCCGCGGTGCGTGCGAAGCCAACGTATCCAGCAATTGAGCGCGATTGATCATTCAATGAGCCTTGTCCGAGTATGTAATGAACGGAACGGAAACGAGCCGCCGACTGCCATACTACCGGCAGTCGCGCATTGATGTGAAAACGGCGTGCGAGCCGTCGCTCAGACAGCCGGCACGCCGTTTGAGCAACACTTATGCTTGCGCGGTTGCGCTTGCCAGTGCTTCGAAGCTCACTTCCTTATCCGTCACCTTCGCCTTGCCGAGCACGAAGTCGACGACGTTGCTTTCAACGACGAACGCTTCCATCTCGGCCAGGCGCTGCTGATTCGAATAATACCAGCGGACCACTTCCTTCGGGTCTTCGTAGCTCTTCGCGAACTCGTCGACTTCCGCGCGGATCTGCTCCGGCTTCGCCTCGAGGCCGTTCGACTTCACCAGCTCGGCCAGCACGAGGCCCAGCTTGACGCGGCGCTCCGCCTGCTCGGTGAACATCTCGGCCGGAATCGGCGCGGTGGCCGCGTTCGGCACGCCGCGCTGCGCCAGATCCTGACGCGCCATTTCGACGAGACGCTGCTGGTCCTGCTCGATCAGCGCCTTCGGCACCTCGAGTTCGGAAATCTTGAGCAGCGCGTCCATCACCTGGTTCTTCACGATCGCCTGCGTGCGGCGCTTCGCTTCACGTTCCAGATTGTCCTTGATCTCGCCGCGCATCTTGACCAGATCGCCGTCTTCGATACCCAGCGACTTCGCGAATTCCGCGTCGATTTCCGGCAGGTGCGCCCACTCGACCTTCTTCATCGTGACCGTGAAGCGCGCGGTCTTGCCGGCGACGTCCTTGCCGTGATAATCGTCCGGGAACTTGAGGTCGAACTCGCGCGATTCGCCGGCCTTCAGGCCCAGCGCCGCGGTTTCGAATTCCGGCAACATGCGGCCTTCGCCGAGCACGAACGGGAAATCCTCGGCCGTGCCGCCCTGGAACGCGACGTCGTCGATCTTGCCGATGAAGTCGACCGTCACGCGGTCGCCGTTCTGCGCGATCGTTTCCGCGCCGCCGTCGCCGTGCTCGCCGCCTTCGCCGCGCGCGTGGAAGTGCACGCGCTGCTTGCGCAGGATGTCGAGGGTACGGTCGATCTCGGCGTCGCCGATGGTGGTCGTCGAGCGTTCGACTTCAGCCGTCGCCAGATCGCCGATCTTCACTTCCGGATACACCTCGAACGTCGCATCGAATGCGTAGGCGGCGTCCGACGCCGCGTCCAGCTTCGGCGCGAAGCTCGGCTGGCCCGCGACGCGCAGGTTTTCGGTGCGGCTGATGTCGAAGAACTCCTGACCGACCTTGTCGCTCAGCACTTCTGCTTCGACCTGGCCCGAATACTGCTGCGCGACCATCTTGAGCGGCACCTTGCCCGGGCGGAAGCCCGGCATGCGCACGTTCTTCGCGAGTTTCTGAATACGGGCGTCGATCTCCTTCTGCACGACCTCCTTCGGCAGGGAAATCGTGACACGGCGTTCGAGCTTGCCGAGGTTTTCAACAACGTTAGCCATGGCTTCAATCGTCCTAAAATTATTCGAGCGAATCGGTTTTCCTTGCCGTGCCCGCCTGGCGGCGACCTGGGCCGCGCGTCGGCGCCGCCGCTGTTCCACACTCGTGCGCGCGCAATGACTCGTGCGGCTGCGCTTGCGGCTTGAAGCACGGCTTTGGCCGGAAGAATCGGCTATTCTAGCAAACTATTTTCTCCTCACCGCGAGATTCACCCCCCTCGCACTGCACAACATCGCGCTTCGCGGCGGCCACCCCGCGCGATGCCGGTTATGCCTCGCCCGGTATCCGGGCCGGGCCGCCGTCCTGCTAAGCTTCGATCCGGTCCCGCAGACGCGACGTGTTCGCCGCGCCGCGCCGGCGATTCGTCAGATCAATCCCAACCGATACCGTCCAGTCCGGAGACACCATGCCGCACCACCCGACCGCGCCCGTCGTCGTCATCGCGCCCGACTCGTTCAAAGGTTCGCTGTCCGCCGAACAGGTGGCCGACGCGATCGCCGCCGGCATCCGCCGCGCGCGGCCCGACGCGGTCGTGCGCTGCTGCCCGATGGCGGACGGCGGCGAAGGCACGCTCGACGCGATGCTCGCGCACGGCGGCACGCGCCGCACGCTGCGCGTCGCCGGCGCGACGCTCGCGCCGCGGGAGGCGGCGATCGGGCTGCTCGACGGGCACGCCGCGCTGGTGGAAACGGCCGAGATCGTCGGCATCACCGACCCGGTCGGGATGAGCGTGCCGGTCGACGCGCGCAGCACCCGCGGGATGGGCGAGGCGATCCGCGCGCTGCTCGACGAAGGCGTCCGCACGTTCTACGTCGCGCTCGGCGGCAGCAGTACCAACGATGCGGGAGCGGGCCTGCTCGCCGGGCTCGGCCTCCGCGCATTCGACGCCGAAGGGCAAGCGATCGAACCCACGCCCGAGCGGCTCGCCCGGATCGCCCGCGTCGACGCGTCGGAACTCGATGCGCGGATCGCGCAAGCCACGTTCGTCGGCATGTCCGACGTCGACAACCCGCTCACCGGCGAGCACGGCGCAACCGCGATCTTCGGCCCGCAAAAGGGCGTGACGCCCGAGCAGGTCGCGACGCTCGACGCGGCCCTGGGCCATTTCGCCGACCTCGTCGAAGCCGCGCTGCGGCGCCGCGGCCGCGATCTGCCCGGCGCGGGCGCGGCAGGCGGCCTCGGCTTCGCGCTGCACATGCTCGGCGCACGTTTCGAACCGGGCGCGGAAGTCGTCGCGCGGCAGGTCGGACTGGACGACGCCCTGGCCGGCGCGGACTGGCTGATTACCGGCGAAGGCCGCTCGGACGGCCAGACGCTGCACGGCAAGGCGCCCTTCATCGCATGCCGGCATGCCCGCGCGGCCGGCGTGCCGGCGTCGCTGCTGTCGGGCGCCGTCGATGCCGCCGCGCTGCCCCAGCTGGGCGAGCACTTCGACGGCTGCTTCTCGCCCGCGCCCGGACCCATCACGCTCGATGTCGCGATCCGCGACGCCGCGCGGCTGCTCGCCAACGAAGCAGCGCAACTGACCCGGCTGAAGTACGGGCGGGCGTAACGGACACGCGCGGCGGACCGCCGCCGGCCTCATGCGTCGACGCGCGCTCAACGGCGCCGGCATGACGGCGGACACGCGTCGCGCGCGCCGCCGTTGACCGCGCATCGGGATGCGGCAACAATCGGACCGCCTCCCTCCTCCAGGACCCGACATGAAAGGCAGCAAAGCCGGCCTCGACCAGTTTCTGACCTACCGGATGCACGTACTGAACAAGCTGTCCGACCGCGGTATCGGGGAGCTTTATCAGGCGAAGCTCGGTATCTCCCTGCCGGAAGCGCGGGTCATTGCCGCGGTGGGAGCGTTCGGACCGTTCTCGATCATGGACCTCGCCCGCCGCACCAACCTCGACAAGAGCCAGGCGAGCCGCGCGGCGGAAGCGCTGATCCGGCAAGGGCTCGTCGAGCGCAGCGCGAGCGACGCGGACGGCCGCGTCGTGCTGGTCGTGCTGACCGCCGACGGCGTCGCGCTCAACCGCAAGATCATGCCGCTCGCGCGCAAGTGGAATGCCGAACTGCTCGGCTGCCTGAGCGAACACGAACAGGCCGCGTTCGGCCGCGCGCTCGATCGGATCATCGCCGGCCTGTGCGAACGGCTGGCGTGACGCGGCACGTCCGCCTGCCCGCCCCCATCGCATATCACGAGCCGCCGTCGGTCGTGAGCTTGGCTGCCTTAGCCCCGGTAACACGCGAGTACGGCAGCGCCGCGGCGCGTGCGGCGGTCCGATCCGGCCGGCAATACGCGACTCGACGGATCGATGCGATCTCGAATAGCCGCCCTTTCGACGGGTAGCCTGCCCACGCGCCGATCCACACGCCATGGCCGCGCACACCGTCCGCTGTTGGCCGAGGCTGCGCCGCAAGCCCTACACGCAGCGGCCTCCGTTCGTCGGTCTCGCGGCGCAGCCCGGAAACGCACACGGGGTCGGAATCATCTCGAACAACCGCCCGACCCCCGCGCGGCTTGGCCGCGCGTCACAAACCGCTGTTGGCCGCGCGCTGTCGCAGCAATCCCGACACCGCGTCGCAGTACGGTGTCGGCACGCCAAGCTGGCGGCCCAACTCCGGAAACACCCCCAGGATCGGCCCGATCTCGAGCGGCCGCCCCGCCTCGAGATCCTGCAGCATCGAGGTCTTGAACGCGCCGAGCCGGCGCGTCACGGCGATGCGCTCCGGCCCGCTCATCCCCGTCGACAGACCGAGCCGGGCGCCGATCGCATCGGCCTCCTCCATCATCCGCAGCGCCAGTGCGTGCGTATCCGGATCGTCGAGCAGACGGTCCGCGGTGGAGCCGGTCAGCGCGCTCAGCGGATTCATGTTCATGTTGCCCCAGAGCTTCACCCAGATCTCGGTGCGGATGTCCGCCGTGACGTCGACCTCGAAGCCGCCCGCGGCAAGCGCAGCGGCCAGCCGCTCGGCGGGCCCGGCCAACGCCGCGCCCGGCGCGCCGACGATCAGGCGGTTGCCGCGTCCGCGCCGTACCACGCCCGGCGCAGCGGTCGTCGACGACAGGTGGACCACGCAGCCGATCGAGCGCGCCGGCGGCAGCGCCGCCGATACGCCGCCGGCCGGATCGACCGATTCGAGCGAGACATCCTGGAGCGGACCGGCGAAGCCGTGCAGGAACCACCACGGCAAACCGTTCATCGCGGCCACCACGACCGTCTCCGGCCCGACCAGCGGCGCAAGGCTGACGGCCATCGCCGGCAGCGCCTGCGCCTTCAATGCGACCACCACGTAATCCTGCGGACCCAGCTCGCGCGCCTCGGCACTGACGGCGATCGGTACGCGGGTCTCCGCGCCGTGCTCGTCGATCACGCGCAGCCCCTCCGCGCGGATCGCCTCGAGCGTCGCGCCGCGCGCCAGCGCGCTCACGTCCCAGCCGGCTCGCGCCAGCGCGGCGGCGAACAGGCCGCCGATCGCACCGATGCCGACCACGGCAACGCGCGCGGGTGTCGTTGCATCCATGAGATGCGTCTCCTCGTTTGATCGTGCCGACGAGCATAGAGCCAAATGGTTGCGGGCACAACCAGTAAGAGGCGATGCGCGGGCACCGATCCGGCCCTCGTCCTCAGCGGAACACCCAGGCTGGCCGCGTGTCGCTCGGTTCGCTCGGTTCGCTCGGTTCGCTCGGTTCGCTCGGTTCGCTCGGTTCGCTCGGTTCGCTCGGTTCGCTCCGACAGCCGACGCGCGCTAAGCCTCTCCCTCGGGCGGACCAGCGCCGTGCGTGCTCGGCTCCGGAGCGCCGAGCACGCCCGAAATCTGGCTCTTGTCGTGCATGCCGAGCTTGCGGTACGCGCAGCGCAGATAATGACGCACCGTCGCCGGCGAAATCTCCATCCGCTGCGCCACTTCCTTGTGCGACCGTCCTTCGCCGTAGTAGCGGATCGCGGCCAGCTCGCGCGGACTGAGGCGGTCGAGCAGCGACCGGGGCCGCGCCTCCAGTTGGAAGAGTCCCGCCACCGGCAGGCACGACACGCGCAGCAGCTCGCCCGCGTACGGCTGCGCGCCGCCGCGCCGGACATGCTCGACGAGCGGCGCGGGCAGACGCGGCCCGGTCCAGTCCGGCCATTCGACGCGCAGCACCGCGTCGAACCCCGTATCCGCGTGATGCAGCACGCCGAAGTTGTCGCACAGCGCGCGCAGCGACGACGATGACGCCGCGCTGCGCAGACGGCCCAGTTGCGCGGCGCGGTTGAGGGTCAGCGCGGCGGAGAGATGCGGAATGATGTCCTCGTAGCGCCGCGCCTCGTCCTCGGTAAACGGACGGTTGAGGGATTGCCGGTAGATCGAGAGGAAGGTCGTGAGCCCGAAGCGATGGTCGAGCGTGCATACGCACATCAGATGCGCAAGACCGTACCGGACGCACCAGTCGCGAAACCGCGCGTCGAGCCCGGGCTCGACGACCGACAGGACAGCGGCCTGGCCGTAGGCGCCGTGCGCGGTCCGATGCGCGAGCGGATCGCACGCGCGCACCCGCTTCCAGTCGGCGAAGAACGCATGCGGCAGCCTGTACAGGTAGCTGTTGTGCATCACCGGGCCGGCCGGCGTGTGGCTCGCGACGCCCGTCCACGCCGCATCGAACGGCAGGAAGGCGGACAGCAGCTGGAAGAACCGGCATTCGAACTCGCCGATCGACGCGCTGCCCGCCACCGCGTACAGATCGAGCAGCGCGAGACTCAGCGCGCGCGGCGACCCCTCGTCGGCCGGCGCCAGCCCGGCGAAGTCGCGCCGCCGCGCGGCATCGGGCGGCCACGCGGCTTCGTCGAGCACGACGGCCGCCGGCGCATTGTGGAGCGCGTCGATGTCCTGCCGGATATCCGTGGTAATCCTCACTAACCGCCCCTTAGCCCGCCCGGCGCGACAGGCTTCGCGCACATCGACCGGCGATCGATTATAGCGGCCGATTTTTTTGAAAACCGCTGCGCCGGGAACGCCCCCGGACCCCATCCATTTGAACGGGATCCGGGCATGCCGCACCGCCGCAACCCCGGGATGACGACGGCGCCCGCCGTTGCTGCGCCCGGTTCGGGTTTTCCGCACCCGCCATCTGTACGTCTTCCGCGCGCCGCCGTCACTGCCGACACTGCGTCCATCCCTTTCCGCCAAGGTTCGGAGCAACGACGCCATGGACTCTCCCTCAACCCGCCGGCCGCACCTCACGCTCGCGGCATTCGCGCTGCTCGCCGCACTGCATTGCACCGCGCACGCGCAGTCGACGTTGACGCTATACGGCGTCGCCGACGCCGGCGTCCAGTACCTGTCGCACGCCGACGGCCAGCGCAGCGCATGGCAGTTGCAGAACTACGGCATCCTCCCGTCGCAGGTCGGCCTGAAGGGCAACGAGGATCTCGGCGGCGGCTGGCGCGCGCTGTTCAAGCTCGAACAGGGCATCAACCTGAACGACGGCACCGCGACCGTGCCGGGCTACGCGTTCTTCCGGGGCGCATACGTCGGCATCGGCGGCCCCGCCGGCACCGTCACGCTGGGCCGCCAGTTCAGCACGCTGTTCGACAAGACCCTGTTCTACGACCCGCTTTGGTACGCGGCGTACAGCGGCCAAGGCGTCCTCGTGCCGCAGGCGGCGAACTTCATCGACCACTCGGTCAAATTCCAGTCCGCGACGCTCGCAGGATTCGACGTCGAGGCGCTCGCGGCCACGGGCGGCGTCGCCGGCAATTCGCGAGCGGGACGCGTGCTCGAACTCGGCGGCCAGTTCAGCAGCAACGGCTGGTCGGCCAGTGCCGTGCTGCACCAGTCGCACGGCTCGGCCGCGAGCGGCGTCGACTCGGCCGCGCGGCGCCGCGAGATCGGCACGCTCGCCACGCGCTACGCGTTCTCGCCGCTGCCGCTGATCGTGTATGGCGGCGTCGAACGCGTGACGGGCGATCTCGATCCGGCCAAGACCGTCGTCTGGGGCGGCGCCCGCTATCAGACGAGCGGCGCGCTCGGATTCGCGGGCGGCGTCTATCACACCGATTCGCGAACGCCGGGCGTCGGCCACCCGACGCTGTTCATCGCGAGCACGACCTGCTCGCTCTCGAAAACCACCGTCGCCTACCTGAACCTCGGGTACGCGAAAAATCACGGCCAAAGCGCGCAAACCGTCTACGAGTACGACCCGGCGCCGCTCAACGGCGCCTCTCAGTTCGGCGCGATGCTCGGCATGTATCACGTGTTCTGAGCCGCGTCCGCCTTTCCTCCGCCCAAGAGATCCCGTCCATGAAAACCCTGCTGCAAGACGCGCCGTCCGCGCCTTCCGATGCGCGGCCGAGCCCCGCCCGCTTCACCGGCGCGACGCTCGCCGCGCTCGTCGCGTTCGCCGCGATCACGCCGCTGCTGCTGCTCGTCGCCCCCGCCGTCGCCGCGCAGCTCGGCGCGCAACTCGGGCTGTCCGCCACGCAGATCGGCACCTACTTCTTCGTCGAACTGGGTGCATTCAGCCTGGCGACGCTGCCATCGTACTGGTGGCTCGGACGCGTCGACGCGCGCCGCGTCGCCTGGTGCGCGATCGCGCTGTTCGGCGCGGGCAATCTCGCGACCGCCGTGTCGATGCCGAGCTTCGCGCCGCTGCTTGCGCTGCGAGCGGTCACCGCGCTCAGCGGCGGCACGCTGATGGTGCTGTGCATGACGAGCGCCGCGACGAGCGAGAACCGCGACCGCGTCTACGGGCTGTGGGTCGTCGGCCAACTGATCGCGGGCGCCGCCGGCCTGTTCGTGCTCCCTCACCTGTTCCAGGCGGTCGGACTGCGCGCGCTCTACGTGGCGCTCGCCGGGCTCGCGCTGTGCGCGGCGCCGCTCTGCCGCGGCTTCGCCGCCGCGCCCGCCACGCTCGCAGCGGCCGCACGCAGCCGCCTCGCGCCGGCGGCGCCGCGCGGCGGCGTCGCGCTCGCGATCGGCGGCGTGCTCACCTTCTATCTGTCGATCGGCAGCGTGTGGACGTTCGCGAGCAAGGCGGGGGCCGACGCGGGCCTCGACACGCAGACCGGCGGCACCGTGTTGGCCGTCGCGAGCCTGATGGGAATCGCGGGCGCATCGCTCGCGTCGTATCTCGGCGGCCGGATCGCGCGGCGAACGGTGCTGTACGCCGGCTACGCGCTGCTCGTCGCGTCGCTCGGCGCGCTGGCCGTGCAGCCGCGCGCGGCAGGCTACGCCGCCGCGATCTTCGGCTTCAAGTTCGCATGGACCTTCGTGCTGCCGTTCATGCTCGCCGGCGTCGCGCGGATCGACCCGTCGGGCCGGCTGATCGCGACGCTCAATTTCGTGATCGGCGCGGGTCTGGCCGCCGGGCCGCTGATTGCCGGCGTCGCGCTCGATGCCGGCGGCACGATGCCGCTGCTGTTCGTGACGGCGGCAACCGTGTCGCTCATGTCGCTGGCGGCACTGCTGCGTATCGAGCGGCGCGCGGCCTGACCCCCTTCCTCCATCAACCGGTTCATCGCCATGCCCCACACTTCCTTCTTCACCGACGAACGCACCTTCTGGCACACGGGCGGCTCGCACGCGCTGTTCTTCCCGGTCGGCGGCTGGGTACAGCCGACGTCGGGCGCCGGGTACGCCGAGTCGCCCGACTCGAAGCGCCGGCTGCTGGCGCTCGTGCAGGCATCCGGGCTCGCTGCGCAGCTCGATCTGCGCAGCGCGCCGGCCGCGACCGAGGCCGACCTGAGACGGATCCATCCCGCGCACTACCTGAGCGAGTTCAAACGCCTGAGCGACGCGGGCGGCGGCGATCTCGGCGATCTCGCGCCGTTCGGCGCGGGCAGCTACGAGATCGCCGCGCTGTCGGCCGGACTGGCGCTCGCCGCGCTCGACGCGGTCCTGAGCGAGCGCACCGCGAATGCGTTCTCGCTGTCGCGGCCGCCGGGCCATCACTGCCTGCGCGACCGGCCGATGGGCTTCTGCCTGCTCGCGAACATTCCGATCGCGATCGAGGCCGCCCGCGCGCGCCACGGCATCGAACGCGTCGCGGTGATCGACTGGGACGTGCATCACGGCAACGGCACCCAGGCGATCTACTACGACGATCCGAACACGCTGACCCTCTCGCTGCATCAGGATCGCTGCTTCCCGCCCGGCTACAGCGGCGCCGACGAACGCGGCGCGGGCGCGGGCCTCGGCGCGAACCTCAACGTTCCGCTGCTCGCCGGCAGCGGAGACGATGCGTACCGCTACGCGTTCGAGCGAATCGTGCTGCCCGCGCTCGAACGCTTCAGGCCGGAACTGATCGTGGTCGCGAGCGGGCTCGACGCGAACGCCGTCGATCCGCGCGCGCGGATGCAGCTCCACAGCGAGAGCTATCGGTCTCTGACCCGGACCGTCAAGGACGCCGCGCAGCGGCACTGCGGCGGGCGGCTCGCGATCGTGCACGAAGGCGGCTACTCGGAAGCGTACGTGCCGTTCTGCGGCCATGCGATCGTCGAGACGCTGGCGGGCGCGCGCACGGACGTCGTCGACCCGATGCTCGACCTCGCGATCGCGCAGCAGCCGGGCGAGCGCTTCATCACGTTCCAGCGGCAATTGATCGACGAGCTGGCGTCGAGCTTCGGTTACTAGCGCGACGCGGCACTCCCGGTCGACACAGCGTGTCGATGCGGGCCGCCGCGGCCCTGTCTCGTCGGCATGCCCAATGCGCCGTCGATGGCGTCGCCGGGCCCCGCTCATCTGCCGCCCCTCCGGGGCGGACAGTCCCCCTCCCCTCCCCCTTCATCCGGCCGGGCGACCAGGACGCCCCCGTCGCCCGGGGCAAACGCACTAGAAGACCCGATGCAATTGTCTCTGTCGGCGCGTCCGCTCGATCCTTATTCTGGTCCTGTATCGAGATTCACCGCATCCCGACACGGAGGTAGCCGATGAACCTGCATCAGACGCCCGACCCGACCCCGATCGAACCACCCCCGCCGGCCGACGATCCGCCGGCGCCGCCGGGCAAGCAATTGCCCGGGCAACCCCGGCCCGCGCCGCCCGGCACGCCGCAGCCGCCGGGCCAGCCGGAAGCCGACCGGCCGCGCATGCATTGAGCTCGCCCCGGACTCGCCCCGTTCCACTCGAACCAAGGAGGTTGTCATGACCCGAACCCGATCCATCTCGTCGCTGCTCGCCGTCAGCGCCGCGTTCCTGCTCGGCACGGCCGGCCTGACCGGCGCGCAGGCACAAACCCCCGACGCATCCGGCGACGGCGCCGCCGTCGAATCGAATCAGCCGGTGACCGATACGTGGATCACCACCAAGGTGAAGAGCCAGCTCGCCACCACCGACGGCGTGAAAAGCCTCGATATCGACGTGAAGACCGTCGACGGAACCGTCACGCTCACGGGCGTCTTGCCGACCAAGGTCGCGGTGAAGAAGGCGATCGCCGTGACCCGCGTCGTGAAAGGGGTGAAGAAGGTCGACGCCGCGGACCTCAAGGCCCGGGCCTGACACTCATCCAGCCTCAAGTGCCGGGCGGCGGCGGCAGCGCCTCGCGCCCCGCCGTCGCCCGGCAATCCACCCATCCGACCCAACCGGGAGCACACCATGAACGAAGACAAGATCAAGGGACAATGGAAACAGTTGAGCGGTAAGTTGAAGGCCAAATGGGGCAAGCTGACCGATGACGACCTCGCGGTCGCCGAAGGAAATCGCGAGTATCTCGCGGGCAAGATCCAGGAGCGCTACGGCATCGCCCGCGACGAAGCCGAGCGGCAGCTGAAGGACTTCGACACATCGCTCTGACCCATGCGGCGGGACGGCGCACTCCGCGTCGCCCCGCCGCCCGCCGAGGATCCTTCATGGGCAAATACCTCTTCGCATGGCTGCTGGGCGTGCCCATCGGCGTGCTCGTCATCATCTATTGCTTCGCGCATTTTCTGTGAGCGGCGAATCGGCCACTCAGGCTCGCGGCCGGTGAGCATGCGCGGCGCCCGGCCGCGCGGCCGCGTCGTCATGACGACGCCTCGCCGTACTCCGACCGGCACGCGCCCCCCCTCTTCGCCGCATCGCATCGGCATCCTTCACCGCGCATGCACACGGACCGACACGCCGGACATGCGCCGCACGGCGATGACCGCGCGCCGCGCACTCGTTCGACGACGCCATCACGCAGCCCGTCCGGCCTCGCCGCAACCCACGCCTACCCCGTCATTCCTTCCCGGCGAAACGCGCGCGCACCGCCTGCCGCGACACGCATGAACAGGCGAAAAATAGCGTCATTGCCATTACACTCACGCCTCGTCCGTTTTCAGACCCATCCGAACCACATGCTGTTGCGTAACCGGCTGACTGCCGCGTGTCTCACCGTCGCCCTGTTGTCCGCGCCCTCGCTCGCGACCGCCCGCTCGAGCGGCGATTCGCTGCTCAACGAGGTGTTCGATTTCATTTCCCGCCTGCTGCCGTCGACGGCGCGCGAGGCGCCCGCCGGTCAGGTCATCGAAGCGGCGTTCTCGCCGGACGGCGGCGCCGAGGCGCTGGTCCTGAAAGTGATCGGCTCGGCGCGCGCATCGATCCGGCTCGCCGGCTACTCGTTCACATCGCCGAAAGTCGTGCGCGCGCTGCTCGATGCGCATCGGCGCGGCGTCGACCTCGCCGTGGTGGTCGACAACGACGGCAACCGCTCGAAGTCGTCGAAGCAGGCGCTCAACCTGCTGGTCAACGCGAAGGTGCCGACCCGCACCATCAGCCGCTATGCGATCCATCACGACAAGTACATCGTCGTCGACGGACGCCACGTCGAGACCGGCTCGTTCAATTACTCGGCCTCCGCCGCGTCGAGAAACTCGGAAAACGTGCTGGTCGTCTGGAACAACCCGGCGCTGGCGTCGCAGTATCTGCAGCATTGGCAGAACCGCTACGACCAGGGGACAAACTACCGGTCCAGCTACTGACGCATCGGCGGACGATGCGGCGGCGGCGCACCGGACGCGCCCGGTCTCGGTCCATGCGTCCGATCCGATGGACGCCGTGCCGCCGCCGCATCCGGGCATCGCATCAGAATCGCTTCGTCAAGCCCAGCGTCAAGGCGTTGTCGTGCAGGTGGCTCGCGAACAACCCCTGATAGCTGACGGACACGCTCATCGAGCCGGCCACCTGCGCCGTCAGGCTCGCGCCGGCCGTCGCCATGCCGCGCCCGACCGAAGCGGCGGGCAACGCGAACAGCGTCCCATCCTGGGCCTGGACGGTTACCGTCGGGGTGCCGCTGTGCGTGTTGTAGCGATAACCCAGATCCAGGCTCGGCACATAGGTCACGCCGCGCATCTGGAACGCATGCGACAGCGACACTTCGGCATAGGGCTGCAGCGTCGTATACGTGCTGTGCAGGCCTTCCACTCCGAACGCCGGCGCCAGCGGATTGGCGCTCGCGACGGATTCGCCGAAGCCGTCGAGGCGCTGATGCTGGTACAGCACGCCGACGCGCGGCGTGACATCCCATTGCGCGGCCCGCAGCGGCAGCGCCGCCTGCAACGCCATGCCGACCGTGTTGCCGTCGGGGCCGCTCGATGCGTTGCCGATTCCGGTCGGCCGGTTGATCGTGAAGCTGCTGTGCATGAAATCGACGGTCCCGGACAACACGAGCGGCCCGATGTCCGAAAAACCGTACAAGCCGATATGCGCGTTGTCGGTCGGTCCGCCGCCGCCCAGCGAATCGCTGCTGTTGATCCGGTTCAAGCCGGCTTCCACGCCGAGATGCGCCCCCGTCCCCGCAATCGCGTGATCGATGCCGCCCAGTACGCCGTAGCTGTGCGCGTCGATGCCGTTGGCGCCGCTGATCGATACATCCGAGCCCGTTGCCTGAACCCATATGCCGGTCTGGCAAGTGGATCGATCCCTGTTCTGATTCTGCGCCATGCGCGTTTCGGTTCCGCAGAGGGTGTTCGCACTGGTCAGCGCCGCATTCAGCACCGTCGTCAGGCTTTGCTGCCCCACCAGGTTCACCACGCGCATGCGGTTGGCGAAGAGACTGCCGTCGGGCGGTGCGACACGCGTCGAAGTCGCTCCCCCTGAACCGGAGCCCGAACCCGTGCCGTTGCCGGAGCCCGTACTGGTACTCGTGCCTGTTCCGGTGCCTGTTCCGGTGCCTGTTCCAGTGCCTGTTCCAGTGCCTGTTCCAGTGCCAGTGCCTGTTCCAGTGCCAGTGCCGGTGCCGGTGCCGGTGCCGGTGCCGGTGCCAGTGCCAGTGCCAGTGCCAGTGCCAGTGCCAGTGCCAGTGCCAGTGCCCGTCCCACTACCCGCGCCCAGCACGAGGTCGGCCTGCGTCGCGTTATAGGTGACGTGCGGATTCAGACTCGCCGGCACGTTCCCCGTCGAGCTGGTCGTCGCGAAGGTTCCGTTGACCGCCTTGGCCTGCACCAGCGCAAACGTGATCGACGAGTAGGTGCCCGGCGCGTAGATCAGGTTCAACGCGCCGCCGAGCTGCGCCGTCTCCCCCACCGCAAGCTGCGATGCCTGGGTCGGCGTCACATCGATCTGCAGCGCGCCGCCGGCGTTCTGCGTGTAGTTGCCGTTGACGGTCAGCACGCCCACCGAGCCGCCGGGCCAGACCGTGCCGTCGTCGATCACATTGCCGCCGATGCTGCCGTGTCCGCGCAGCGTCGCGCCGCTCTGCACGTCGACGTCGCCCGCGAGCGACGCCGACGCGTGCGCACTGTCGCCGATCTCGAGCGTGCCCGCGCCGACCGTCGTGCCGCCGGTATATGTGTACGTGCCGTTCAGGATCAGCGTGTTCGCGCCGCTCTTCAGCATCGAGCCGATGCCGGAAATGTTCGCGCCGAGGCTGAGATCGTCGCTCCGGTTGAAGACGAGCTGGCTGTTGTCGACCACATTGCCGACGATCGAGCCGGTCGTGCCGCCGTTGCCGAGCTGCAGCACGCCGGTGTTGACGGTCGTGCCGCCGCTGTACGTATTGGTGCCCGTGAGCGTCGTGTTGCCGGCGCCGCTGATCACCACGGCGCCCGTCCCCGAGATGTTCCCGCCGAAAGTCCCCGCGTTGCTGTGATTGAACGCCAGCGTGCCGTTGTCGGTCACGTTGCCGACGATCGAGCCGGCCGTGCCGCCGTTGCCCACCTGCAGCGTGCCCGCGCTGATCGTGGTGCCGCCGCTGTAGGTATTCTCGCCCGTGAGGATCAGCGTACCGTTGTCGGTTTTCGTCAGGCTGCCGTTGCCGCTGATCACGCCCGCGTAGGTCGCGCTCGCCGGGCTGTTGGCGTTGCCGCTGCCCTGGTCGAACACCACGCCGGGGCTCGCGCCCGCCACCGGCGCAAAAGCGAGGTTGCCCTGAAGCGAGGTGGCGTCGCCCTGCAGCACGCCGTTGACGATCTGCCAGTTCTGGGCGGCATTGCCGGTGCCGGTGAGCGTCCAGGTGCTGGTGCCCGCCTTCTCGTAATGAGTAAAGCCGTAATACACCGAACCGGTCGACGCGCTGTATGAAGCCGGCGCGCTCGTCACGATCCGCGACACGTTGAACGTGCCGTTGCCCGTGCCGCCGCTCGCGGCGCTGTCGCCGCCGAGCACCAACGTATCGCCGCCGCCGGCCGTCCCGCTCGAACTGACGACGTTGCCGACGAAGCGATAGCCGTTCTCGAGCGTCAGCGTATTGCCGCCGCCGCTGAAATCGACGGCGTCGACCTGGGGCGCGCCGGCGTCGGAGCTGGGGGTACCGCCCTGGATCAGGCTTGCGTTCACCACGCTCGTGTTACCGGTGCCGACCACGCCGACCCCGGCAAGGCCGCCCGGCTGCCCCAGCGCCCGGGTATTGACGCCGGCACCGCCGCTGATGGTCGCGCCGCTCCCGTTGGTGACGCTCGCCCCGCTCGCGAGCGATACGCCGACGCCCCCCACGCCGCTCGACCCGCCGTTGCCATCATCGCCGCCCGCGCCGCCGACGATCTTCGCGGCAGCGCCGCTGTTGGCAAGCACGGCGCTGCCCGTCAGCGTGATGCCGGCACCGCCCGTGCCGCCCACGGCACGCGTGCCGGACGCATACGATGATTCGCCGCCGCTGCCGCCCAGGATGGACGCGCTGTTGGTGAACGACGCGCCGCTCGCGAGCGACACCCCGGCACCGCCCGCTCCGCCCGCGCCGATATAGCCGCCGCCCGCGCCGCCTCCGCCCCCCGCGCCGCCCTGGATGCTCGCGCCGGCCGAACTGGTCGCGCTCGCGCCGCTTGCCAGCGTGACGCCCACGCCGCCCGCTCCGCCATTACCGCCCGTGGCGCCGTTCTGCGTATAGTCCAGTCCTCCGCTCCCGCCCGCGATCGCCCCGCTGTTGGCGAGACTCGCCCCGCTCGCCAGCGCAACGCCGGTGCCGCCGGCGCCGCCCGCCGTGGTGCCGTTCACGCTGCCCTGGCCACCCGCTCCGCCGTTGACGGCCGCCCCGTTCGAGAACGTCGAGTTGGCCGCCATGTCGACGCCGGTTCCGCCTGCGCCACCGATGCCGCCCGACCCGCTCGCGCCGGCTCTGCCGCCGCTGATGGAGGCGCTCGCCCCGCTATTGGTCAGCGTCGCGCCGTTGCCGAGGGCCACGCCCACGCCGCCCGTGCCGCCCGTGCCGCCGGTCGTGTCCTGCCCCGGCCCGACGCCCGCATTGCCCGGCCCGCCCCAGCCGCCTGCGACGACGGCGCCGTTGTTCAAGGTCGCCCCCGAAGCCAGCAGTGCGCCCGCGCCGCCCGTGCCGCCGGTGGTACTGCCATTGCCACCGTTGCCGCCCGTGATGGTTGCGCCGGCGCTGTTCGTCACGGTAGCGCCGCTGCGCACATCGACGCCCGCGCCGCCCACGCCGCCTACGTCGTTGACGTCCGAGCCGCCGCCCCCGGCACCGCCCGCGATCGCCGCTCCGTTGCTGTTGGTCACGCTGCTGCCGTTGCCGAGCAACTGAACGCCGATTCCGCCCGCGCCCCCCGCCGCCCAACCGATCCCGCCGGCGCCGCCGGTAATCGTGCCGGGATAGGTGGACACGTTGCCGTGGGCGACGACTGCATTGACGAGCGCGGCGTTGCCGGACAGCACGGCACCGTTGCCGCCGGCGGCGGCCGTGCAGGCCGACAGGCAGAAGGTTCCGTCGCCACCGTCGATTTCGCCGTTATTGGTCAGCGTCGTGCCGCTGCCCAGCGTAACGCCATCGCCGCCGACGCCCTGCGTGAAACCCGAGCCGGAACCGCCGCCGGCGATCTTGCCCTGGGAGTTGTTGACGGCGGTCGTGTTGGTGCCCAGATCGGCGCCGTCCCCTCCGTTGCCGCCGGTCCCGCCCACTCCGCCCACCGTGATGCCGGCACCGCCGTAGCTGCCGTAGACACCCCCCGAATTGTTGAAAGCGAACCCGGTTCCGGCCACGCCCGCGCCGCCGTTTCCGCCCAGGTACCCGGCGCCGCCGTAGCCGCCCTGGGTCGACTCGTTCGACAGATTCGTGAAGCTGGATCCGCTGAGCGCGAGCACGCCCGCGCCGCCTCCGCCTCCCGCGCCGCTGCCGTCGTTGGAGTAACCCGTCGCCTCGCCGGGTCCGCCGATCCCGCCCTGGATCCCGCCGGCATTCGTCACCGCGCCGCCGGCCTGGATCAGCACGCCGGCACCGCCGCCGCCGCCGCCGCCGTCCCCCGCGTAACCGTTGCCCACGACAGCCCCGCCATACCCGCCGTTGCCGCCGTTGCCGCCCGACACGCCCTGGCTGTACGTCACGGTCGCCGCGGCGGTCGCGCCCAGGCCGCCGCCGCCACCTCCTCCTCCGCCCGCCAGGCTGCCGCTCGCGGCGCCGCCGCCACCGCCGCCGCCCACGCCCAGGTTGGCCAGGTTGCCGCCCGCTCCCGCGGTGGCCGGCGGTCCGTTCACGATCGATCCCGCGCCGCCGTCATTCACGCCGGGATTGCTGCCCGCTCCGCCTAGTCCGCCCGCCGTGGCCGTGCCGTCCATGCCGCTTCGTCCGGACGTAGCCTGGATCGTCTGCGCCGACACGGACGCCGGCGCGCCGGCGACGAGCCCCCAGCACGCGGCCGTCACGGCCAACACCCATGCGTGGTGCCGCCCCGAACCAGAGGGGGCGGCCGCGCATGACGCGCCGCCCACTTTCGGAGAACGAGCCAACTCCGATGCAACCTGCAGCACACCCCGCCGATGATTTCGGACCACGCTGTAAATGCGATTCATACACTTCCCTTTTCTGGTGTGAGTTCGTGCCAGTGCAACTTTCAAGAAAAACCGATTCGGCATCGGATGCGACCGTCCCGCCGTCCCGTTCATGCACGCTTCATCGATGCGCCACGTCCTCCCGACGTCTTACGAAGGCCGCCGGCGGACAAACGTGGTGCCCGCAACGCGCCCTCTATCCGGATCGAGGCCGCCCCAGTCCAGACTCGCAACGGAGCGCCATCGGAATAGCCATGCACAGCCATCGGCTTTGACTGTCAAATGACCAATCATTTAGTTCTGCGACTCATTTGAAAGAGCGTTTCGTCATGGCTGTCTGAGTTGAGGCTAGCCAGGCTCAAACATCGAGCGCGTGAAAACTGCCCTGAATATTTTTCAACTGTCGGCCCCCCTTGCCGAGCCGACACACGCCGAATGACACCGGGCGTGCCCGATCGTCGCGCCCACGGCGCCACCGGCTCGATCGGCGGCGAACGATCGCCGTTCATTTGTCGAGACCGCACACATGCGCAGGTCGCGCACGGCCGACGTATCGCGGCGCCGAACATGGAGCCGAATCGCCGACGAAAGGTCGGCCGTTGTCATACCGGAAGCACGGCGACAAAGACGCTGGGAATCGGCCCCGCGCTAAGCGAGCGATTCGCCGATGAGAGCGGTCAGCGCAACACCCTCCGCCTCGGCGCGTTTCGCGACATCCACGCTGATTGGCCCGGGAACGATAATCACGTTCACCCGTTCCCGAACCTCTTGCCTTTCATCTATCCCCGGCATCTGAAAGCCGCGTCAAACCGCGCGGTCAATCGAGAGGACTCCACCTCCGTGATCCCGGGTTTTCCGTGCTACCCAAGATCTCTCCGCTATCGGCAACGATTCTATTATTCGGTCGCGCAGGCCAAGTGCCTCGCCGTCCACATTTGGTTTCATTGCGTTCTGAGCCGTATCCAATCCGCTCCAAGGAGCAATTTTCAGGACGGAAACATTACGTCAACCTAACCCAAACCCTGCTGAACGTTGAACGCGGAGGATCGGCGCGTTGAGCCCGATGAGATCGCGCGTTGTCGGGAGCACGCGCAGCCGGCGGCGTACCGAGGACTCTGCGCCGCCGCCGGGCTGACGACATGACGGGCGCTTTTCGTCCCTTCATCCGTCACGCATTGGCATGTGGCCTTCATTGCCGGACAATCGTCCGCACGCTCTTGTCCCCGGCCGGTTGGCCGATATCGAAGCACGGAGCCCCGCATGCCCAAGCTCGACCTCTCCACCGTGCCTGAACACAAAGGCACCGGTTATCCGCTGCCGTTCGCGGCCCCCTGTGCCGAGCGCATACGACAGCGGCTGGGCAACGCCGGCGGCCTCGCCGATGTCGGAATCAACCTGATGCAGCTGCCGCCGGGCAGCTGGTCTAGCCAGCGCCACTGGCATTCGGCGGAAGACGAGTTCGTCTATGTCCTCGCAGGCGAACTGACGTTGATCGAAGACGGCGGCGAAACCCGGCTTCGCGCCGGCGATTGCGCGGCGTTTCCGAAAAATTCCGGCAATGGCCATCACATGATCAACCGGTCGAACGCGATGGCGGTGTATTTGGAAGTCGGCACCCGATCGGTCGAGGACGTCATCACCTGCTCCGACATCGACATGATGAGCGCCAGCACCGACGGCCGGTTCGTGCATAAGGACGGCACGCCATATTCCGGATCTGGGTGAAGAACGCTCGCGGAAGCTCGATCGATGCAAATCGGCACTGCGCGAGGGCCTTCGCGTCGGTTTGCATCGCGATCACTTCGTCTCTCCGCTGGGGCCGTTGCGGTACATGGACCAGGCCATGTCGCGCGTCATGGAAGCCAATGCGGAACAACGCGTGCTGAATGAGGCGGAATGCCTGAGCGCGCCGTTACCATCGACGCGGCCTGGCAATGCCATCTGGACGACCCGATCGGCTCCTCGAAGGAAGGAAAACAGGCGGACCTCGTGATCCTCGAGGAAGATCCCCTTGAAGGGAACGCCGGGAATCCTTATCGACTGCGCGATATCCCGGTCATGGAAACGTGGGTCAGTGGACACAGGGTCTACGCTGCGTCAGGAAGCGCAACCCAGTCAACCGTCACGCTTCGTCACGAGGCCCCCTCGATGCGAGCGTTCCCATCGCATCGAGGGCATGCCACGGTTGAGCAAGTCCGTTTGCCGCCGCCGCGCGGCGCGGCGCGCCGATCGCTCGTTTCGGAAACCGGCGATCCGCGATCGCCTTCGACGGAAACCGCGATACTCGTCAAACACGTACGCGATTGATCGCACGACCAGGCAATGCTGGACCGCATGCCGACTGCAACTGGAAGGTAAAGCCTGGCCGGGCTGACGGTATCGGGTTCGATGCGTTCCTCGAGACCCTCCTCGGTCGCGCAAGTGCTCCGCACAAGAGGTATCGCCGAATCGCGGCGCACGTTCCCTGCAGATAGACCTCGGACTCCCGATCCCGACTCGAATGGCAGTGCCCGTCAGCCGATACGATATCGTCGCGGACGAACGTACCGGCGGCTATCCCGCCCCGACTTACTCCCCCGGCTTCCTCCTCTGCGTATTCAGGATGCGTGCAATCGCCGAACGCAGCTTGTCGCTCGGCACCGGCTTGTGCAGCAGCACGAACCCGCCGCGCCGCGACGGGCCGGGCCGGCGCGCGGTGGTGTCACCCGTGATCAGCATCGCGGGAATCGCCGCGTTGTACTCGTCGCGAAGCAGTGCGATCGCATTGATCCCGTTCTCGTCGCCATGCAGGTGCAGATCGCAGATCAGCAGTGTCGGGCAGACGCCGCGCGACGCGAGGAGCGCGATCGCCTCGTCGGCCGACGAGGCCGCGACGACCCCGTAGCCCCATCGCGCCAGCAGCATCGACATCCCAGCGCGGATCGCCCCCTCATCGTCGATCACGACCACGAGGTGCGCCGCCGCCCCCGTTTCATCGACGGTCATCTCGTCGGGCGCGGCAGCGGGCGGCTGAGCGGCCTCGGCCACCCTCGCCAGCCTGAGTTCGAAACACGAACCCTGGCCAGGCGTGGAGCGCAGCGTGAGCGGACAATCGAGCAGCCCCGCGAGACGTCGCACGATCGCGAGTCCGAGACCCACACCCTGTTCGTACCCGTGGTCACGATGGCTCAACTGGTAGTAGTCGTCGAACACGCGGCTCTGCTGGTCGGCCGGAATGCCACGCCCCGTGTCGATGACTTGCAGGCGCACGTGCGTGAGCGTGCGCCTGCAGCCGACGACGATGCGCCCCGCGTCGGTATAGCGCACCGCATTCGACAGCAGGTTGCGCACGATGCGCTCGACCAGCAGCGGATCGGAGTCGACCACCACGTCGCTGGGCACATACGACAGTTGCAGCCCTTTCGCATGCGCATCCCCGACGACGTCGCGACACACGCGCTCCAGCACTGCGCCGATGGCAAAGGGCCGGCGATGCACTGGCACGACACCCGCGTCCAGGCGCGAGATGTCGAGGATCGCGGTAAACAGCTCGTCCATCGCGTTGACGGACTGGTCGATGCGTTCGACGAGCAACGCGCCGTCGGCGGACATCGGCACGTGCCGCAATGCGCCGACAAACAGGCTCAGAGCGTGAACGGGCTGACGGAGATCATGGCTCGCGGTCGCGAGAAAATGCGATTTGACCTGCACGGCCTCCGTGGCGAGATCCTTCTGTTGCCGGAAACGCTCGGCTAGCTGCGCGGCCTGCTGGCGTTGTTGCTCGGCGATCCGTTGCGCGCGGATCAGTTGGAGCTGGATCTCGATCTGGTCGCGAAACGCCTCCACCAGCCGGACGTACCGCTCGGAGTAAGCATTCTCCTTGCAGTCGAGCACGCAGATGGTGCCGAACGTCGTGTTGTCGGGCCAGCGGATCGGCAGCCCGAGGTACGAGACCATGTTCACGCGGATGTCCGGATTGTCCCGCCAGCGCTCCGACTCTCGTGCGTCCGGTACGACCAGCGAGCGACCGCTCGCGATCACGGCTTCGCAATAGAGCCCGGAGCCCGGCAATTCCGCCGACTCGCCCGGATAGTAAGGATTGCCTTCTGTCCGGCTCGACACCAGCACCTGGATGTCGCTCCCGACTTGGCGCATGATCAGTCCGGCCGGCACGCCGACGAGTTCCGCCATCAGGTCGACGAGACGCTGCCATCGCGCTATCACGTCGGCGGCAAGGTCGAACGGCACGGCCGGCGACGTCGAGGCCGATGCTTCGGGCGATGCGTCGGCGCGCGTCATGCGTGGGCTCCTCGGGCGTTGCGGCGGAAATCGAAAATCTAGGCGATTCGCGCCCGCATGGCAATCCCCGTCTGGCACGATGCTGCGTCAAGGGCCAGTGCGGCCGATACGCGGCCGCAGCGCCGCAGGCGAACGTGTCAGATGAGGCCCGCCCTCCTTCCGGCCACCGCCGCCTGGGTGCGGTTGATCACGTTCAGCGCCCTGAAGATCGCGGTGACATGCGCGTTGACGGTCTTTTCGGACACGCCGGGCTTGTCGGCGATGGCTTTGTCCGGCGCGCCTTGCGCGAGATGGCGCAGCACTTCGATCTGGCGTTGCGTCAACGTCGAGCCTCGTGCAGCGGGGCCGCCGTCCATCTGCTGCAGCGTCGGGTGGGAGAGCACGAGCGGCGGCACGTAGCGCTCGCCGTCGAGCGCGATCCTGATGGCGGACAGCAGCGTGTGCGGACTGGCGGATTTCGGCACGAACCCCATCGCACCTTGCGCGAATGCGCTGCGCACGGCCCCCGGATCCTCCGACGACGAAAACATGATAACGGGGAGCCGGGGACGCCGCTGCGCGAACCCGGCGAGCGCGTCGAGCCCGTTCATGCCCTGCAGCTTGATTCTTCCGATGAAAACGGCAGCACAGTCACGCGAATCCATCGCACGCGGCTCGCCACAAAATATTCTGGTTCCCCTGCGTTACGACGACGCAGACTCACACAGGAGCAACGATGATGAAGTCGAAGAAAGAGCAACTTAGCCGTCGCGCGAAAGTGGTCGAACTCATCAAGCGCCAGCCCGGAATCACATCCGCGGAGATCGCAGAAAAACTCGGACTCGATAGTTCCACCAAGGTCTCAACTTCCATATGGCCAGAAGTGAAGTCTGGTCGAGTACTTGTTGAGCGCATCAGTCGCAACGGCAAAACGATGAATTCGCACTATCTGCCAGACCAGGTACCACCCGATGCTGTTGAACGCGTACAACAAAAGATCGTCGATGCGAGCAGCGTCATCCCTATCGCAAAGTCGTCTGATACTCGAAGTAGCGTGTTCGACAACAAGCCACGGAGAACACTGAGGAAGCTAGGCGCCACAAAACATTTACCCCACGGACAGCCATCTACCGTCAGCGCCGTCACTTCGTCCCTGCAAATTGGGCCTGTTGGCTTCGCCTGCGCGGTAACCCATGACGGGAGGCTTGTTCTGATACGCGAAGGCCAAATCCAATTCTCACTGACGGACTATGAGGCGACGATGCTGCAAAGCTACCTGGTTAAGCGCGCCGCCGCCAACTTCTTCGTCAGTATGGCTTGAGGTACGGCCGGCGGTCGGAGCGCCGGCTCTTTCTGAAATATCAAAGACGTTTCGTCCACTTCGATTCTCTGCCGCGCTAGTTCCAGTAACACGTTGCTGAGCTGCTCCCAAGTGATCCCCGGCGTTCCGTCGATGCGCCGCGGCGCCTTGAGGCCGAGCGCGCACTCGCCCCATCGAGCAATCAGGTCGGTGCTCGAGCACCCGGAGCAGATAGTTTTTTTGTCATCTTCTTCGTTACTGCGGTTGCGCAGATCGCCTGGGCCGTTGGCCGCATCGATCCATCGCCCCACTCTTTGCGCGCCGATTTCTCGCAAGATGCGTCACGCGCTTTCTTCCACTTCGCAATCCGAGCCTCGATCGACATCTTGCGATCCGGATGCTCACTGACCTGCTTGTCGACGACCTCTTGCAACTCACGCTCGGCGACAATCTGGTCGCGCCATGCGCAAAAATTCATGCTCGTCTGGGTCGAATCGCAGTCGGCGAGCAACGCACTGACCTCGCTCGCCGGCAGCCCGCTGCGCGCCGAAATCTCTTGCGCCGGCGTCTGATCTGCCAATACGCTTGTCGACGCCAGCATGAGCAGGCCAAATACGAGCTTCTTCATTGAGCACCCTGTTGTCGGCGGAATGGAACGGTCTCAAGCCGGCGGCGGTTGACAAGGCCGTTCGATCGAACCGGAGCCAGGCGGCGACCGTTCGCGTCGCGCGGATGGATGTAGATACGCTGGTTCATGTGGGACACGACACCGGCATCGTTGTTCTGATTCGCGGCCTGAAGTGCCGCACGCGCGCCGGCGTCGCCAGCGTTATACGTATAGCTGACCAGCTCATCGAACTGGTCCTGCGTCAACTCGCGGGTTGTGACAACTCGGCGCACCGCGGCTTCGGCCCGGCTTACGCGGGTCGCGAGCTGCGCATTTACCTGCGTCGCGGTAACGGGTCGCACCAGTTCATCAGGCGTGCACGGACCAGTATGTGCGAGCGTGCCGACGCCGTAGGTACAGTTGTTTGCCTGATCGTTGTAGTACGCCATGACAGCATGCTCGCGTGTGCGCAGCGCGGTCCAACCCGCCTGGCTCAAACGCATGTTCTCGTTTGCCATTTGCCGCCCTCTCAAAGCGATGTTTTCATCCCACGACGGCCGCGTGGTCGTTGCACTTTATCATCAGTCGGGATCAGTCTTGTTTTCGCCTACGGATCACCGAAGCTTCACGTAACCGACAACGCTTTTCTACTAGATATCTTGCACACGGTTGGTCCCGGCAGAACGATCAGCGTCATGAGCTTCGCATCCTCGTCGCACTTCCGCCATCCGTCTCGCTTGCGATCAACCACAGGCCGACTCTTCAAACCTTAGTGCTGCAGACGGGATACAGCGCGTACAGGCTCGTGTTCTCGCTGATAGGTTTGTCGGGGCTCGACCGACTCGGGAAAAGGTAGCGACTATGACCGTTCAGCGCCCGAAACTTCGCAGTCACCTCGAGCGCCCGCTTCGATAGCAGCACGATGTGCGGCGAGCGCATCTTCATCTTCTCGGCCGGGATTCGCCACGCTTTCTTCTGCTCGTCGATTCCGGTCCATTCGGCGAACCGCAGTTCGCTCGTACGAACGAACATCAACGCCATGAACGGCAGGGCCAACTGGGTCTGGCAATCGCCCTCGTCTGTCGTCTTTCGCATCCACTCGAGCAGTTCAGCCTCGCTGACGCGCTTCATATGCACCACGGTGTGCGTCTTCAAAACGCTACGGAGATCGGGCGCCGAATCGTGCTCTGCCCGGCCCGTCGCAATCGCATACCGGAAGATCTGGCTGCACGCCTGGATCGCCTTGTTCGCCAGTTCAACAGCGTCGCGAGCCCGATCTTGCGCATGACTTCGAGCAGTTCCGGCGCTGAAATTTCAGCTATCGGCCGTGCTCCGAGCAACGGGAAAAGTTCCCGCTCGAGCAAGTTCATGACCCGCACCACGTGACGCTCGCTCCATGTCCCCTTCCGCTGCTCATGCCACGCCCTAGCGATCGGTTCAAACGAGTTCTCCCGATCCAGGCTGCGCTGCAATTTCACACGTTTCTTTTCGTGTGATGGGTCCAGCCCGCCGCGCAACTGCGCCTTGACCTCATCGCGCGCCTTCCGGGCTGCGAGCAACGTGACCGTCGGATAGACACCCAGCGCCATCCGATTCTCTTTGCCGCCGACACGGTACGTCAGGCTCCAGTACTTCGAGCCATCCGGCATGACCTCGAGATGCCTGCCCTGCTCGTCCGCCGGTTTGCGCACTTCTCGCGAAGCCCGGCTGCACGGACCGCGACATCCGTAAGAGGCATGGGGACGTGAGGCGCGCCCGTGCCCCAAAGCCGGAAAATTGCCCCCAACGATGCCCCGGGATTTTGTAGCGATCGATAAGAAGCGGTGGCCGACGTTAGCAGCAAAAAGCCCCGCCGGTCAAAGACAGGCGGGGCTTTCCGGTCAACCATAAAACTGCTTGGGGTATGGGTGGTGCGTGAGGCCGGACTCGAACCGGCACGGGATTGCTCCCGTCAGGACCTAAACCTGGTGCGTCTACCAATTTCGCCACTCACGCGCACGAGGTTTGCCGAACAGTTTACCGCGTCTCGCGCCACCGCGAGCCGCGGCCGTTCAGGGGATCGGCCGCCCTGCATGCGCTGCGGCCGCCCAAAAGCGCGAGCGCGAGATTCTAACCGATCTCCCCGCGCTTGTCTCCGGCGGCCGGCTTCAAATCCGCCACGATGCTAGAATTCCGCGCTACCCCCACGGCGGCGCGGCCGCCCAACGCCGCCCAACGCCGCCCAACGCCGCACGACGGCCATCGCCTCACTCGCTCCAGATCCGTGAATTTCGACGACTATTGTCAGCAAAAAGCCGCGCCCCCCGGCTCCAGCGTCTACTACGCCCTGCGCCAGGCGCCGCTCGCCCGCCAACCGCTTCTGACCGCGCTGTTCGCATTGCGCCGCGAACTGGAGGAAACGGTCAAGGAAACCAGCGACCCGACGGTCGGCCACACGAAGCTCGCGTGGTGGCAGAAAGAACTGGCTGCGCTGACGGCCGGCCGGCCGTCGCATCCCGTCTCGAAAGCGCTCGCCGCGCACCACCCCGACATCGCCGCCGAAGCGGACACGCTGCAGACGCTCGTCGCCGGCTTCGGCATGGATCTCGAACAGGCCCGCTATCTGGATTTCGCGAACCTGCGCCGCTACCTCGATCAGGCCGGCGGCAGCTTCGCGACGCTCGTCGCGCGCGCCAGCGCGACGGATGCGGCGGCCGTTGCGGCCTGGCCGGTTGCGCTCGGCCACGCGCTGATGCTGGCTCAATTCATCCAGGATCTCGGCAACGACGCGCGCCACGGCCGCATCTACCTGCCGATCGACGAGCTGCAGCGCTACGACGTGACCGCCGCCGATCTGATCAACCGCCGCTACAGCCCCGCCTTCACCGCACTGATGCAATTCCAGACCTCGCGCGCGCGCGACGCGCTGAACGCGGCACTCGACGCGATCCCCGCTTCCGAACGCCGCGCGCAGCGCACACTTCGGGCGCTGGCCGCACTGGCGCACGCGCTGCTCGACGAAATCGAACGCGACGGCTTCCAGGTGCTGCACCAGCGGATCGCCCTCACGCCGATCCGCACGCTCTGGACCGCGTGGCGCGCCGCGCGAAAACGGTGATGGCGCGCGCTCGCGAGCCGGCTATCGGTTGATCCGCATCAGCGCCGCGCGCCGGTCCGCGACGGCGCTTACCGTCACGCACCCCGAGCCCGGCACATCCGCGTCGAGCGTGCGTCCGACGAATTCGTCATGGCGTGCGCCGTCGCGGTAACCGACCGGCGCATCCATCTTCACGACGAAGCCGCGCTTCGCCGCACACGTCGTCGCATGCCCCATGATCCATTCCGCCCAGCCTACGCTGGACGGGCGGATGTCCCCGGCACGCGCGTCGACATCGACCGCCCCCACCTTCGTCGTGACGTTGGTGACGAGATCGGTGATCGTGCCGGTCCAGGTCACCTGCCCCGCGCCATGCGGCGCGCGCGTCACGGTGAACCGATACGGATGTCCCGTCTGCCAGTCGTAATGGATCATGCAACTGGTGCCGGCGCCACCGTCGGCGCCGCCGTGGCAGGAAGCGGCACCCGCCGACGTGCCCGCGCCGAAGAAACTGAACAGCGCACGCCGCCCGTCGGTCTTGCCCATGTTCTGCGGCTGCAGTCCCATGTAAAACACCTTGCCGCCCGCGAGACTCGTCTGCAGCGCCCAGAACCAGCGCGTCGACGGCCCTTCGCTGAAATCCAGGACGTTGACATCCCACTCGAGCCGGTCGAATGCAGGCGCGCCGGCGGACGCGGCGAACGTCGCCGTCGGCGTGCGGGCCTGCGCACCCGGCGCGGCGGCCAGCACGCCCCCGATCAGCAGTACCGCCATGCCCATCAGGCGCGCGAGGCCGCCTGTCGATGCCCCCCACGCCCCGGAAAACCCGGCCGCGAACCCCGTGCCGCGCACCGCCGGGGACCGCTCGCGCTCTTGCCGCATGGCCGTCATGCGCGCAGCAGCGGCAGCGGCTCGAAGCGCTGCTGCAGCACGCCGGTCGCGTCGAGCCCCCACCACGGCCCCAGCACGGTCGCATAGATGCGCCGGAAATCCACGGCGACCGGCAGGTTGCCGTTGCCGTCGAGCTGTCCGAGCCCGGGCGGTGCGCCGTACAGGCCGCCGCGCACGCGTCCGCCCATCACGAAATGCGGCGCGGCCGTGCCGTGATCGGTGCCGTTGCTCTGGTTCTCCCGTACCCGGCGCCCGAACTCCGCGTAGGTCATCACGAACGTATCGTTCCAGCGGCCCAGCTCGATCAGCGCCGAACGCATCGCGACCAGCCCCTCCGACAGCTGCTTCAGCAACGCGGCCTGCTGGCCGGGCTGGTTCTGGTGCGTGTCGAAGCCGTTCAGCGTGAGACGCAGCACCGCGACGCCCTGTCCCGCCGCGGGCGTGTGCTGCGGCGTATCGCACGCGGCCAGCACCTGCATCGCGGTCTTGACCGACGTGCCGAACGAACCGGCGGGAAACGCGGTCTTGAACGCGATCATGCCGTCGCGCGGCCGCAGCCGGTCGGCGGCCTTCACGATGTCGTTCTCGACGTCGATGATGTGCGCGAGCGCGGGATTCTGCTCGCGCAGCGACACGGGCTCCGCGAGCCGCGCCGCGCGAATGAACTGCGCGGGATTGACCAGCGCGATCGCGCGCGAGCCGTTCGCGAGCGGTCCCATCTCCGCGCTGCCGAGCACCACGCCGTCCGCCGCGAAACCCGCCGGTACCGGCGCCTGCGCGAACGCGCGCGTGAGCCATCCCTCACGCAGGTATTCATCGGAACGCGACGCGGTGTCCCAGATCTCGATCGATCGGAAGTGCGACAGGTTCGGCTGCGGATAACCGACGCCCTGCACGATCGCAAGCTGGTGCGCCTGCCACATCGGCATGAGCGGCGCGAGCGCCGGATGCAGCGCCGTGCGCTCGTCGATCTGGATCACCTGCTCACGCTTGATGCCGATGTTCTTGCGCATCGCGTAGTACGCCGGATCCGCATACGGAATCACCGTATTGAGTCCATCGTTGCCGCCCTTCAGCTCGACAAGGATCAGCACGTTCGAGTAGTTCGCCGCGCCGTGCGCAACGGCGCCGGCGGTCGAGGCGGCGAATGCGCGCGGCATCCACAACGAGACGCCCGCCGCCCCCGCAAGGCTCGTCAGAGCCAGAAATTCGCGTCGTTTCATGCTGCTTTCCTTGCTTGCATTCGGCCGGGAAGTCGCACGCGCCCCGCCTCCCGCGCCATCATTTCAACTGGTAGACCGGATCCATCAGCAGTGCTTGCAGATACGCGCTGCTGGTCGACCCGGCCTCGATCGCGGCCACCGGCGTGAGCGGCAGTACCGCATGCTGCAACTGCAATTCCGTCGACAGACCCGGCTGCGCCTGCGGTTTGGTCCGAAAACCGCCGAGCCACGCATCGAGATCGAAACGCATGCCGCCCGGCATCGGCTTCGCGGCGACGCTCTGCGACGCCGGCCGGGGCGGCGGCCGCATCGTCGCCGCCTCGGTCGCGCGGAACAACTGCTCGACGAACTGCTTGCGCGCGAGCAGCGTCGAGCTGTTGATCCACGTCGCGCCGCCCGGCCAGCCTTTGACGTTCGGCGGATAGAACAGGTTCTCGCCGAGCGTGCGAATCGTATTGACGAACGTCTCCGGCGTGCCGTAGCCGACGCCGAACAGCCGCACCGTGCCGACCACGAATTCCGTCGGCGACTTCACCAGCACGCCCCGATAGCGATCGGTCCAGAACGCGTCGGACAGCAAGAGTGCCGACAGCGCCGCCTTGATGTCGTAGCCGCTTTCCCGGAATCGCACGGCGATCGGTTCGAGCTGGGCCGGGTCCGGCATATCGGAGATGAATTCGCGCCATAGCTTCGCGGTGACGAAGCGTGCGGTTTCCGGGCGTGCGAGCAGGATATCGAGCACCTGGTCGCCGTCGAACGGGCCGGTCTCGCCGAGTACGGTCTTCACGCCGTCGTCGTGAAGATTCGGATGCCAAACATAGGACACCGTGTCGGGATCGAGGCTCCAGCCGGTATACGCGCGCGCCGCCTCGGACACGTCGCGCTGCGAGTAATGCCCTTCGCCGAGCGTGAACAGCTCCATCACCTCCCGCGCGAAGTTCTCGTTCGGTCGCCCCTTGCGATTGCTCGCGCCGTCGAGGTACTGGAGCATCGCGGGATCCTTCGCGACGCCGTGCAGCAGCACGCCGAAGCGGCCGAGCGCCTCGCTGCGCAGCAATGCGTTCTGCGCGGCCATGCTCTGGGGATAAGGCACCTTGTCCTGGCCCGACGTGAAGTGGTTGTGCCAGAACAGCGTCATCCGCTCCGTCAGCGGCGACGGCGTGACGAGCATCTCGCGCACCCACCACGCGCGCAGCGCTTCGTAGCGCTGATTGCGCATCTGCTGCTCCGCACGCCGTTCGTCGGGCGTCCACGCCCCACGCACCGCGCGCGACGGCGGCACTTCGTTCACCCAGTCGAGCGGCGGCGTGACGGTCCGGGGACGCGCGCCGTTCAGCAGATCGGCGACCGCCTGCGCGCGCGTCATCCCGACATAGCGCGACACGTCGGCGGGCGGCGGGGAAAAACCGGTGCGGGTGAGCAGATAGCGCGCGTCGTCGGCGTCGAGGGAAGCCTGCGCGTCCGCGGACATCACGCTCGCCGATTGCGCCGAGGCATGCCCGGCCGTGCTCGAATGGCTCATCGTCAACCGCTCTCAGGAAGATGAAAGGGACGGACAGCCGGCCGTCGCTGGATCGCCCGGGTCCTGGCGGTTCAACGGCTCGCCGGACGGCGAAGTTGACGACGAAGTTGCTACGGAATCTTTCCGGCCGCCGGCCGCGATTTAACGTTTGCGGTCAGCGCTTGTACAGGTCGCGCACCGCGTCCTCGATATGCTGGCGCAGCAGGTGACGTTCTTCGGGTGTCATGTGGCCGTCACGGCGACGCTGTTCGAGATCGGATGGCACAGCGGAGCGGCCCGCGGGCTCGGATGCCCGGTCCGCTTGCATCTGGCGCTGCTGCGCCGGCTTGCCGCGCGGCGCCTTGTAAGGCTGCGCGCCTCTTTCCTGGCGCTGAGCACAAGCGAAGTTCGAGGCAAAGAAACCGGCGAACACGATCGTCAGCACGAATGCAATCGTCGTCGACCGCATCACTGTCCTCGCTTCTTTCGTCGTTTTGTTCCCTTCGTCACGCGGCAACCGGCTACCTCTGGCACTTGGACAAACCCTGCGGAAATCGGGTGTGCAAACTATGAAATGTTAAGTGGGGGGAGTATCTACCGAATCTCCGGCTTGAGTAAAGGAGTCTGTAGCGAGTGTCTTTACTCCGCACGGCTGCACGGGTAAATTTTGTAACTGACTGTAACCCGCGAAAAGTCGCAACCGCGTTCTTTTTCCTAATCGCGATAAGATGCCGCTCATGGAAACAAAAAACCCCTCAAAAGTTCTGGTCGTCGACGACGATCCGCGCCTCCGCGATCTGCTGCGCCGCTATCTCGGCGAGCAGGGTTTCAACGTCTACGTCGCCGAAAACGCGACGGCGATGAACAAGCTCTGGGTCCGCGAACGTTTCGACCTGCTCGTGCTCGACCTGATGCTGCCGGGCGAGGACGGCCTGTCGATCTGCCGCCGCCTGCGCGGCAGCAACGACCGCACGCCGATCATCATGCTGACCGCGAAGGGTGAGGATGTCGATCGTATCGTCGGTCTCGAAATGGGCGCGGACGACTATCTGCCGAAGCCGTTCAACCCGCGCGAGCTGGTCGCGCGCATCCACGCGGTGCTGCGCCGCCAGGCACCGGCCGAATTGCCGGGCGCGCCGTCGGAAACCACCGAGGTGTTCGAGTTCGGCGAGTTTTCGCTGAATCTCGCGACCCGCACCCTGACCAAATCCGGCCAGGAGATCCCGCTGACGACCGGCGAGTTCTCGGTGCTGAAGGTGTTCGCCCGCCATCCGCGCCAGCCGCTGTCGCGCGAAAAGCTGATGGAGCTCGCCCGCGGCCGCGAATACGAAGTGTTCGACCGCAGCCTCGACGTGCAGATCTCCCGCCTGCGCAAGCTGATCGAACCCGACCCGGGCAGCCCGCGCTTCATCCAGACCGTCTGGGGTCTCGGCTACGTGTTCATCCCCGACGGTGCGGCCTGATCTGACGTCACGCCCGCCTTTCCCGTCCGTCCATCCGGCTGTCCTATGCGTATCGACCGGCGCCTTCTGACGCTCGTCTTCGGCGGGCTCTTCTGGCGCACCTTCCTGCTGATCGCGCTGCTGATCGCGGTCAGTCTGGCCGCGTGGTTCCAGAGCTTTCGCGTGATCGAGCGCGAGCCGCGCGCGCAGCGCGTCGCGCTGCAGCTCGTCGCGATCGTGAAGCTCACGCGCACCGCGCTGCTCTACTCCGATCCCGATCTGCGCCGCGCGCTGCTGCAGGATCTCGAGAGCAACGAGGGCGTGCGCGTTTACCCGCGGGAGAAAACCGACAAGTTCAAGCTGCAGCCCGATGAATCGCTGAACCGCCTGATCGAGCACGACATCCGCAGCCGGCTCGGCGACGACACCGTGATCGCGCAGTCGGTCAACGACATCCCGGGCGTGTGGATCAGTTTCAAGATCGACGACGACGATTACTGGGTCGCGCTCGACCGCGATCAGCTCGACACCGTCACCGGCCTGCAATGGGCCGGCTGGGGGCTGTTCGCGCTCGCGCTGTCGCTGTTCGGCTCGGCGTTCATCACGAGTCTCGTGAACCAACCGTTCGCGCGGCTCTCCAGCGCCGCGCGCAAGCTGGGCTCGGGCCAGATCCCCGATGCGCTGCCCGAGCGCGGGATGGGGGTCGCGGCCGAGACCAATCGCAGCTTCAACCAGATGGTGCGCGATCTCGAACAGCTCGAGGCCGATCGGGCGCTGATGCTCGCGGGCATCTCCCACGACCTGCGCACGCCGCTCGCGCGGCTGCGGCTCGAAACCGAGATGAGCCCGTCCGACCAGGCGACCAAGGACGCGATGGTCGACGACATCGAACAGATGGACCGCATCATCGCTGCGTTCATCGACTACGCGCGCCCCGCGCAACGCACGCCGGAACCGGTCGACCTGTCGCTGATCGCCTACGAGGTCGCGGCGCGGATCGGCAACGAGGCCGACGTGCAGATCCGCACTCGCCTCGCCCCCGCCGCGGTCATCGAAGCGGACGAGACCGACATGCGCCGCGTGATCGGCAATCTCGTCGAGAACGCCCGCAAGTATGGTCAAAGCAAGGCGGACGGCGTCGCGCGGATCACCCTCGAAACCCGCCTCGCGCACGCGCGCGTCGAATTCGTCGTGCTCGACGAAGGTCCGGGCATCCCCGAGGATCAGTTGCCGCTCGTGATGCGGCCGTTCTATCGGGTCGACACCGCACGCAGCAAGGCGGACGGCACCGGGCTCGGGATGGCGATCGTGCTGCGGCTGGTCGGCCGCTACCGCGGCTCGCTGCGGCTGCGCAACCGCACCCCCGACGCGGGACTCGAAGTCATCCTCGACTTCCCCGGCAGCAAGCCGCGTGCGACCGCTTGACGCAAGGCCGCCCGCCGCCCGCGCGGGTTAGGCTATCGGCGTCTTTGAAAATAGCTATCGGACGCATTAGTCAAAATCTATTGAAATTATTATTTAATAGAGTTATAGTCTGCCCGGTGCTGTCATGGAAACGTTGCAGCAACGAGGTAGTTTGACCCTTAAGCCGTTCTTCCCAACACAACCAGGAGTATCCGCATGAAAACCGTGGGCGATAAACTCGAAGCTTTCACCGTTGCAGCCGCGAAGCCGGGCTTCAACCATCACGAAGAAAACGGTCAGTCGGCATTCGAGAACATCACCGAAGCGTCGTTCCCGGGCAAGTGGAAGGTCATCTATTTCTACCCGAAGGATTTCACGTTCGTGTGCCCGACGGAAATCGTCGAGTTCGCGAAGCTCGCGAAGCAGTTCGAAGAACGCGACGCCGTGCTGCTCGGCGGCAGCTCGGACAACGAATTCGTGAAGCTCGCATGGCGCCGTGAACACAAGGATCTCGACAAGCTGAACCACTACGCGTTCGGCGACGTCAAGGGCGAGCTGATCGACCAGCTCGGCGTGCGCGACAAGGAAGCCGGCGTCGCGCTGCGCGCCACGTTCATCGTCGATCCGGACAACACGATCCAGCACGTGTCGGTGAACAACCTGAACGTCGGCCGCAACCCGGACGAAATCCTGCGCATTCTCGACGGCCTGCAAACGGACGAACTCTGCCCGTGCAACCGCTCCGTCGGCGGCGCCACGCTGTAAGCGTCGGCAAGCATGGGAGCCCGCGGCGCACGTTCCGCCTGCGGGCTTTTTTAACGGCTCATCCATAGGGGATATCAATGGAATTCATCGACTCGATTAAAGCGCTCATTCCCGACTACGCGAAGGACATTCGCCTGAATCTCGACGGCACGATCTCGCGCTCGTCGCTGGACGGCACGGACGCGGTCGGCGCGGCGCTCGCGGCGGCATTCGCCGCGAAGAGCACGACGCTCGTCAACGCGATCCGCGAAGCGGGCGTGCTGTCGCCGGAAGAAACCCACGCGGCGCTGACCGCGGCGGCGCTGATGGGGATGAACAACGCCTGGTATCCGTTCGTGGAGATGGCCGACGACGCCGACCTCAAGACCCAGCGCGCCGAACTGCGGATGGGCGCGTATGCGTCGCACGGCGGCGTCGACAAGCGCAAGTTCGAGATGTATGCGCTCGCCGCGTCGATCGTCGGCAAGTGCCACTTCTGCGTGAAGTCGCACTATGCGCTGCTGAAGAACGAGCAAGGGATGACCGTCACGCAGCTGCGCGACGTCGGCCGCATCGCGTCGGTGATCAACGCCGCTGCGCAGGTACTCGCCGCCGAAGGCAAGTAAGCACGGCATCGGTTTCATCCGCCCCAAAAAAACGCCACGCGGCGATGCCGCGTGGCATTTTTGCGTCGAGGTCCGGGACGAATCGGACGGATGCGCGACTCGCCCGCGACGGCGCCCCCACCCGCGCCGGGCCGGTATTCAGGCCGTACGCACCAGCAGTGCCGCCGCCTGCGCCTCGATACCTTCGCCGCGGCCCAGATAGCCGAGCTTCTCGTTGGTCTTCGCCTTCACGTTCACCCGCTCGAGCGGCAGGCCGAGATCCGCCGCGATGTTGACCCGCATCCCCTCGATGTGCGGCGCGAGCTTCGGCGCCTGCGCGATCACCGTGCTGTCGACGTTCTGGATCGTGAAGCCCGCCTGCGCGACGCGCGCCGCGCATTCGCGCAGCAGCGCCCGGCTGTCGGCGCCCTTGAACGCCGCATCGGTATCCGAGAAGTGGCGGCCGATGTCGCCCAGCGCGGCGGCGCCGAACAGCGCGTCGGTGATCGCGTGCAGCAGCACGTCGGCATCCGAGTGGCCGAGCAGCCCGCGCTCGTAGGGGATCGTCACGCCGCCGATGATGAGCGGCCGCCCGGGAACGAGCTGGTGTACGTCGTAGCCTTGTCCGATTCTGAAATCCATGCGTAATCCGGTTCGTGTATGAGGAACGTGAAATCAGGAAGCGTTCGCGGGGCGCTCGAGAATGGCCTCCGCGAGCGCGAAGTCTTCCGGGTAGGTCACCTTGAAATTGCGCAGGCTGCCCTGCACGACGCGCGGCGCATGCCCCGCCCATTCGATCGCGCTCGCCTCGTCGGTCAGGTCGTGGCCCTCGCGCTGCGCGCCCTGGATCGCGTCGCGCAGCATGCCGATCCGGAACATCTGCGGCGTCTGCGCCTGCCAGAGGCCGTCGCGCGCTTCGGTGCGGGCGATCGCGTCGCCGCCCGCCGGCACCCGCTTGAGCGTGTCCGCGACCGGCAGCGCGACGATGCCGCCCACCCGGTCGTCCTTCAGTGCGCCGATCAGCGTGCGGATCAGCGCCGGCGTGATGCCGGGGCGCGCCGCGTCGTGCACCAGCACCCAGTCCTGGTCGGTGGCGCCGTAGTCGGCCAGCTCCAGCAGGCCGTTCAGCACCGACGCCTGGCGCGACGCGCCGCCGCAGCGGCGTACCGCGAAGCGCAGACCGGCGAAGCGGCGCGCGTCGAAATGCGCGTCGTCGGGCGAAATCACGACGAGCGTCTGCGCGAACTCGCTGCACGCGTCGAACGCGGCGAGCGTGTAATGCAGCAGCGCACGCCCGGCGAGCGTGCGGTACTGTTTCGGCAACGCGGAGCCGGAACGGCTGCCCGTGCCGGCGCAGGGAATCAGGGCAAAAAGTCGGGGAGTCACGAAAGCGAACGCCGGAAAGATGAAAACGAAGGACGGATTTTATAATAGCTCTTTCGCCTTGACCGGCCATACTGCGAATCCATCCGCCGAAGCCGCCCCCGAGGCGCACGCAACCCAGCCGCCTTATATGCCAGACAACGCCTCCCCCCAGTCGTCCCCCGTCGCGCTCGTCAAGCCCGGCCAGCGTTTCGCCTTCGACGGCGCGCACGGCTCCGCCGATGCGCTCGCCATCGCCCGGTATCTCGGCGCCCACCGCGAACAGGTGCCGCTCCTCGCCGTCATCTGCGCGAGCGCGGTCGACGCGCAGCGGCTCGCGCAGGAGATCCGCTATTTCGCGCCCGACGCGCGGGTGCGCCTGCTGCCCGACTGGGAAACGCTGCCTTACGATACGTTCTCGCCGCACCAGGATCTCGTCTCCGAGCGCCTTGCGACGCTGCACGATCTCGGCGAGGGCCGCTGCGACATCCTGCTGGTGCCCGCCACCACCGCGCTGTACCGCATGCCGCCCGCGTCGTTCATGGCCGCGTACACGTTCGCGTTCACGCAGGGCGAACGGCTCGACGAGGGGCGGCTGAAAGCGCAGCTGACGCTCGCCGGCTACGAGCACGTGAGCCAGGTGGTGCGGCCCGGCGAATATTGCGTGCGGGGTTCGCTGATCGACCTGTATCCGATGGGCTCGCCGCTGCCGTATCGGATCGACCTGTTCGACGACCAGGTCGACTCGATCCGCGCGTTCGATCCGGATACCCAGCGCAGCCTCTACCCGGTGCGCGACGTGCGCCTGCTGCCGGGCCGCGAATTCCCGTTCGACGAAGCCGCGCGCACCGCGTTTCGCAGCCGCTGGCGCGAGACCTTCGAGGGCGATCCGAGCCGCGCGCCGATCTACAAGGACATCGGCAACGGCGTGCCGTCGGCGGGCATCGAGTACTACCTGCCGCTCTTCTTCGAGGACACGGCCACCCTCTTCCACTATCTGCCGGCGCGCGCGCAGCTCGTCTTCACCGGCGATCTCGACACCGCGATCAGGCGCTTCACCGCGGACACCCGGCAGCGCTACAACTTCCTGTCGCACGACCGCGAGCGGCCGATCCTCGAACCGCAGCGGCTATTCCTGAGCGACGACGACTTCTACACGCTCGCGAAGCCGTTCGCCCGCGTCGTGCTGCCCGCGCAGCCGGCCGGCGGCTGGGCCGCGCCGCTGCCGACGCTCGCGCTCGACCGCCACGCGGACGATCCGCTCGCCGCGCTGCGCGGCTATCTCGACAGCACGCCGAACCGCGTGCTGTTCACCGTCGAGTCGGCCGGACGCCGCGAAACCATCGCGCAACTGCTCGGCGAGCATCGCCTGCGCGCGGTATCGAACGACAGCTTCGCCGCGTGGCTCGCGAGCGACGAGCGCTTCGCGCTCGGCGTCGCGCCGCTCGCCAACGGTTTCGCGATTCCCGGCGAAGGCTATGCGATCGTCACCGAGACCGAGCTGTACGGCGCGCTCGGCCGTCGCGCGGGGCGCCGCCGGCAGGAACAGGCGAGCAACGTCGACGCGATGGTCCGCGACCTGTCGGAGCTGAAGATCGGCGACCCGGTCGTGCATGCGCAGCACGGCATCGGCCGCTACATGGGCCTCGTGTCGATGGATCTCGGCGAAGGCGAAACCGAGTTCCTGCATCTCGAATATTCGGGCGACAGCAAGCTCTACGTGCCGGTCGCGCAATTGCACGTGATCTCGCGCTACAGCGGTGCCGACCCCGACAGCGCGCCGCTGCACGCGCTGGGCTCCGGGCAATGGGAACGGGCGAAACGCAAGGCCGCGCAGCAGATCCGCGACACCGCCGCCGAACTGCTGAACCTTTACGCGCGGCGCGCGGCCCGCGAGGGCCACGCGTTCCCGCTGGAACCGCGCGACTACGTGAAGTTCGCCGAAAGCTTCGGCTTCGAGGAAACCCCCGATCAGGCCGCGGCGATCGCCGCCGTGATCGGCGACATGACGAGCGGCAAGCCGATGGACCGGCTGGTTTGCGGCGACGTCGGTTTCGGCAAGACCGAGGTCGCGCTGCGCGCGGCCTTCATCGCGGTGATGGGCGGCAAGCAGGTCGCGCTGCTGTCGCCGACCACGCTGCTCGCCGAGCAGCACACGCAGACCTTCATCGACCGCTTCGCCGACTGGCCGGTGCGGATCGTCGAGCTGTCGCGCTTCAAGTCGGCCAAGGAAGTGAGCGCGGCGATCGCGCAAATCAACGAAGGCAGCGTCGACATCGTGATCGGCACCCACAAGCTGCTGTCGTCCGACGTGCAGTTCAAGCGGCTCGGTCTCGTCGTCATCGACGAGGAGCACCGGTTCGGCGTGCGCCAGAAGGAAACGCTGAAGGCGCTGCGTGCGGAAGTCGACGTGCTGACGCTGACCGCGACGCCGATCCCGCGCACGCTCGGCATGGCACTCGAAGGCCTGCGCGATTTCTCCGTGATCGCCACAGCGCCGCAGAAGCGGCTCGCGATCAAGACCTTCGTGCGGCGCGAGGAAGAAGGCGTGATCCGCGAGGCGATGCTGCGCGAGCTGAAGCGCGGCGGCCAGGTGTACTTCCTGCACAACGAAGTGGAAACCATCGACAACCGCCGCGCGATGCTCGAGGCGCTGGTGCCCGAAGCCCGCATCGCGATCGCGCACGGCCAGATGCACGAGCGCGAGCTGGAGCGGGTGATGCGCGACTTCGTCGCGCAGCGCGCGAACGTGCTGCTGTGCACGACCATCATCGAGACCGGCATCGACGTGCCGAGCGCGAACACGATCCTGATGCACCGCGCCGACAAGTTCGGCCTCGCCCAGCTGCACCAGCTGCGCGGCCGGGTCGGCCGCTCGCACCACCAGGCGTACGCATATCTGCTGGTGCACGATCCGCAGGCGCTGACGAAGCAGGCGCAGCGCCGGCTCGAGGCGATCCAGCAGATGGAGGAACTCGGCTCCGGCTTCTATCTCGCGATGCACGATCTCGAGATTCGCGGCACCGGCGAGGTGCTGGGCGACAAGCAGTCCGGCGAAATCCACGAGATCGGCTTCCAGCTGTACACCGAGATGCTGAACGACGCGGTGAAGGCGCTCAAGAACGGCAAGGAGCCCGATCTCACCGCGCCGCTCGCGGCCACCACCGAGATCAACCTGCACGCGCCCGCGATCCTGCCCGCGGATTTCTGCGGCGACGTCCAGGAGCGCCTGTCGCTCTACAAGCGTCTCGCGAACTGCGAGCACAGCGACGCGATCGACGGCATCCAGGAGGAACTGATCGACCGCTTCGGCAAACTGCCGCCGCAGGCGCATGCGCTCGTCGAGACGCACCGGCTCCGGCTCGCCGCGAAGCCGCTCGGGATCGTCAAGATCGACGCGAGCGAAGCGGCGATCGGCCTGCAGTTCATCCCGAATCCGCCGATCGACCCGATGCGCATCATCGAGATGGTGCAGAAGCACCGCCACGTGAAGCTCGCCGGGCAGGACAGGCTGCGGATCGAAACGCGCACGCCCGACCTGGCGATTCGCGTGTCCACCGTCAAGGAGACGCTGCGCGCGCTCGGCCAGCCCACCGCGCAGCGCGCGCCGGCCAGCAGATAGCACGGCTTCGCGCGCAGGAAATGTTGCATTGCATCGCAGCCCGCGGAAGCGGGCTGCGGCGTTTTTGAGTATGATTTTCCGATTGACCCGCCGGAGTTTCGCCATGTCCACCCTCGACGCAGCGGCCCCGCCCACTGCCCCTTCCGCTTCCGCCCTCGTCAGCCTGCCCTGGGTCGAGCGCCTCGTTTCGATGGATACGACGAGCCGCGTGCCGAATCTCGGCCTGATCGAGACCGTGCGCGACGCCCTCGCGGCACGCGGGATCGAATCGACACTCACGCATGATCCTCGTGAAGGCTGGGCCAACCTGTTCGCCACCGTGCCCGCGCACGACGGCGCGACCGACGGCGGCATCGTGCTGTCGGGCCACACCGACGTCGTGCCGGTCGACGGCCAGCAGTGGGACAGCGATCCGTTCCGGCCGGTCGTGCGCGACGGCAAGCTGTTCGGCCGCGGCACCTGCGACATGAAGGGCTTCATCGGCGCGGCGCTCGCGCTGCTGCCCGAGATGCAGGCGGCCAGGCTCGCGAAGCCGATCCACTTCGCGCTGTCCTACGACGAGGAAATCGGCTGCGCCGGCGCGCCGCTCCTGATCGCCGATCTGCAGAAGCGCGGCTTCAGTCCGACCGGCTGCATCGTCGGCGAACCCACCAGCATGCGGCCCATCATCGCGCACAAGGGCATCAACACCTACCGCTGCTGCGTGCGCGGCCATGCCGCGCATTCGTCGCTGACGCCGAAGGGCCTGAACGCGATCGAGTACGCCGCGCGCCTCATCTGCCATATCCGCGATATCGCCGACCAGTTCCGCGCGAACGGGCCGTTCGACGCGCTGTACGACGTGCCGTTCACGACCGCGCAAACCAGCCTGATCCAGGGCGGCAACGCGATCAACACCGTGCCGGCCGAATGCCATTTCTCGTTCGAATTCCGCAATCTGCCGACGCTCGACCCCGAGCAGATCTTCGCGCGCATCGACGCTTATGCGCGCGAGACGCTGCTGCCGCAGATGCAGCGCGAGCACCCGAGCGCATCGATCGAGTTCTCCAAAATCGCGGCGGCGCCGGGGCTCGACGCGACCGAGCAGGCGGCGATCACGCAGCTCGTGCGCGCGCTCACCGGCGACCAGGAAAAGCGCAAGGTCGCCTACGGCACGGAGGCGGGCCTGTTCGCGCTCGCGGGCATCCCGAGCGTCGTCTGCGGCCCCGGCAACATCGAGCAGGCGCACAAGCCGAACGAGTACGTGGCGCTCGAACAACTCGCCGCCTGCGAGCGCTTCCTGCGCAAGTTCGTCCACAGCATGACGCTCGCCTGAATCCGCGACGACGGACGCACCGCCGCGCCGGGCAACCGGCGCCATCGTCACCCACACGCGTATGGCCATGTCGACCTCACAACAGAGCACCGCTCATCCCGCGATCAACGGCGAGCCGATCCCGACGCTCGATGCCATTGCCGCCCAGCATTTCGCGCTCACGCCGTGGGTGACGCGCACCCCCGTGTTCGAACGCGCCGGCCTGCCGTCGCTCGACAACACGCACGTCAATTTCAAGTTCGAATTGCTGCAGGCGAGCGGCAGCTTCAAGGCGCGCGGCGCCTTCGCCAATCTGCTCGCGCTCGACGAGGGCCGCAAGAGCGTGGGCGTCACCTGCGTGTCGGCCGGCAATCACGCGGCGGCCGTCGCCTATGCGGCGATGCGCCTCGGTACCAGCGCGAAGGTCGTGATGCTCCACAGCGCGAGCGCCGCGCGCATCGCGCTATGCCGCCAGTACCGCGCCGAAGTCGTGCTGGCAAGCAGCGCCGACGCGTTCGACGTCGTGCGGCGCATCGAGGCGGAGGAAGGCCGCTTCTTCGTGCATCCGTTCAGCGGCTATCGCACGATTCTCGGCACGGCGACGCTGGGCTACGAGTGGGCGACCCAGACGCCCGACCTCGACGCGGTGATCCTGCCGATCGGCGGCGGCGGACTCGCGGCGGGCGTGTCGACCGCGCTGCGGCTCGCCAATCCGCGCGTGCACGTGTACGGCGTCGAACCCGAAGGCGCGGACGTGATGAACCGCAGCTTCGCGGCGAACCACACGGTCAAGATGGGAACGATGCACACCATCGCCGATTCGCTGACCGCGCCCCACACCGAGGAATACAGCTACGAACTGTGCCGCCGCCACATCGACCGGCTCGTCACGGTGTCCGACGACGAACTGCGCGCGGCCATGCTGTATCTGTTCACCTATCTGAAGATCGCGGTCGAACCCGCGTGCGCGGCCGCGACCGCGGCGCTGCTCGGCCCGCTGCGCGAAACCCTGCAGGGCAAGCGGGTCGGCGTGCTGCTGTCCGGCACGAACACCGACCCCGTCACGCTCGCCACGCATCTCGAACACGCGCGCCTGCATCGCTGAACGGCGCGCGGCGACAGTTATCCCCAGTTTGTGTTGATGAGGATGTGGACAACCGCCTGACAAGCCCGTTAACCTGTTGACGCACCAAGGATTTCATCGAGCGATGCAAAACGTGTCGCGGCCCCGGCCGCCGTCCGTTTCCCGACCGGAGGATGCATGAGTCGATTCCTGCCCGCTGCCGTCTGGGCACTGCTGGCCTGTACGCTGGGCATCGCGTTCTGGAACCTGCGCGGCACGCCGCCCGGCCGCGAATGGCTCGATCATCCGGGGAGCTTCATCGCGCTCTCGCTCGCGCTCGCCTTCATCCTCGGCAGCGAGATCGGCAAGGCCTATGCGCGCTTGCGGCGCGGCGGCTTCGGCCCGAAGCCGATGCTGTCGCTGCTGTACGTGACCCTGCTCGCGTGGGCCTGCGGCCTCGGCTATCAGCGCATCGTCGGCGCGCAGAACGTGGCCATCGGCGAACAGCTCGGCACGCTCTGGATCGCGCTGTTCGCGTCGCTCGCGCTGCTCGGAACCGGATACGGGCGGCTCGAACACCTGTCGCAGCGCCGCGAAGTCGCGCGTTAGCGGCTTCGCGGCAGACGCGATCGACTCTCGAGCGCCGCGCATACGCGGCGCCGCATCGGCGCGCACGCATGGCCGCACGCGGAATCGGATGCCGATCCGGCCGCGAACGGCCGACCACCCGCGCATCGTCACGACATCCGCCGTGGCGAACCACCGCAACCGCACGCCCCGGTTATCCCCAGTTTCTGTTGAAAGTCCTGTTGATAAGTCCGGGGCAGCGAAGCTAAGTCACTGATCCGCCTCGGTTCGTCTGCCGTGTCGCGCCCGGGTGCATCGCGTCGTCCCCGTCGCGCGTCGCCGCACACGGTCGACGTTATGCACAGCGTGTGTTGACAGCCTTGTTGATAAGCCGCCTGACAAACGGCCAAGCCCTTGAATGCGCGGCGTTTTGCGCCGACGCCTCGCAACAGGCGCCGCGCGGGTTCCGGTCCGCACGCGTGTCCCGCATGCGTCCGGCATTCCAGACAGCTTGGAATCCGTCCGCCGCCGTGACACACTCGCGAGCGCCGCCCGCCATCGTCGGGCCAACTCGATTCGCCTCCCGCGAGACTCCCGCCATGCGCGCCCTGTTGATCAGCACCCTGTTCGGCGTCGCCCTGCTGTCCGGCTGCGCGGCCACGACGTTCCCGAGCGCGGGCGATTCGCCGTTCTGCACGCAAGCGGGCGGCAGCCGCGAATGGCAGGCGGATCTGCTGTTCGGCCGTGACATCAAGGGCCACGGCCCCGTGACCGATGCCGAGCGCGCGGCCTTCCTCGCCGACGTCGTCACGCCGCGCTTCCCGGACGGGCTCACGTACTGGGACACCCACGGCCAATGGCGCGACCGCGCGACCGGCGCCATCACGAAGGAGGACAGCTTCGTGATCCGCATCGCCGCCGCCGATACGCCCGCCACGCTCGCGCATCTCGCCGAGATCCGGCATGCGTACACCGAACGCTTCCATCAGGAATCGGTCGGCCTGCTGCTCTCGCCCATCTGCGCCTCGTTCTGAGCCGGCGCGACGCATCGGCCCGCCTCTAGCGCCGCACAAGCGTGCGGCGGGAACGACGCGCTGCACGCGTGCGCGCGGCGAGACCGGCGCCGTAGCGCGTCCGGCAGCTCGCGGCCGGCCCGCGCATGCAGCAGGCCTTCCTGCCGAGGCATCGACGCTCGGGCGCGGCGCCCGCATGCCGCTCGACGCAGCCGCATGAATGGCTGTTACGCCCACCGGCCCGTGCCTGCCCGCGTCGCGCAGGCAAAAAAACGGGCGCCCGCAGGCGCCCGTCGCGTCGACCATCCGTTACCGCGTCATGGCTTGTTGCTCTCGAACATATCCATGATCTGCTGCTTCTCCTGCTGCGTCACGGGCGGCGGCGTCAGGCCCGCCGAGCCCGCCGAGCCGAGCGCATCGTTCGCGCTGATCGGGTTGGCCGCCACATTGATGTCGACGAACGGCACGAAACCGTTGCCCGGCGTGCGGTCGGCGAAATACAGCTCGCCGTCGATCGTCGTCAGGCCGTCGGGCATCGGCATCTGCTGCTCCGGTACGCCATGCAGCGCGGTGCGCATGTAGTTGACCCAGATCGGCAGCGCGAGCTGTGCGCCGAACTCGCGGCTGCCGAGGCTCTTCGGCTGGTCGAAGCCCATCCACGCGACCGCGACGAGCGTCGGCTGGTAGCCGGCGAACCAGCCGTCCTTCGCGTCGTTGGTCGTCCCCGTCTTGCCCTGCAGATCGCCGCGGCCGAGCGCGTTGGTGCCGGCCCCGGTGCCCGCCGTCGCGACGGTGTGCAGCAGGCTGTTCATCACGTACGCATTGCGCGCGTCGACCGTGCGTTGCGCGTTGGCGCCCGCCGTCACCGGCTGCGCCTTCTGCAAGACCTGGCCGCGCGCGTCGTCGACTTCCGCGATCAGGTACGGATCGACCTTGTAGCCGCCGTTCGCGAACACCGCGTAGCCGGTCGCCAGTTGCAGCGGCGTGACGAGCCCGGCGCCGAGCGCCATCGGCAGATACGGCGGCGTCTTCGCGGGATCGAAGCCGAAACGCTGCGTCACGTAGTCCTGCGCGTACTTCGTGCCGATCGACGCGAGGATCCGGATCGACACCAGGTTCTTCGAGCGCTGCAGCGCGGTGCGCATCGGCATCGGGCCATCGGGCTGATCGTCGTCCTTCGGCTCCCACGCGGTGCCGCCCGGCACGCTCGGCGGGAAATAGAGCGGCGCGTCGTTGATGACGGTCGCCGGCCCGAGCCCCTTTTCCAGCGACGCCGAGTAGATGAACGGCTTGAAGCTCGAACCCGGCTGGCGCCACGCCTGCGTGACGTGGTTGAACTTGCTCTTGTTGAAATCGAAGCCGCCGACGAGCGAGCGGATCGCGCCGTCCTGCGGCGCGATCGCGACCAGCGCGCCCTCGACCTGCGGCAACTGCACGATCTGCCACACGTCCTTCGCATCCTTCATCACGCGCACGATCGAGCCCGGCTTGAGCTTCAGCGCATCCGACGCGCGCGCGCCCAGCGACGACGCGACGAAGCGCAGGCCCGCGCCGTTGATCGACGCCGTCGCGCCGCCGACGAACTGCACCTGCACCGCGTTCGGCGCCACGCTCAGCACGACCGCCGACTGCAGGTCGCCGTTGTCCGGGTGATCGGCGAGCGCGTCGTCGATCGCCTCGTCGCGATCGTCGCCCGCCGGCGGCAGCGCGACGAAACCCTCCGGCCCGCGATAGCCGTGACGACGCTCGTAATCCATGATGCCGCGCCGCACCGCCTGATAAGCCGCTTCCTGGTCCGCCGCGTTGATGGTCGTCGTGACGGTCAGCCCGCGCGTATAGGTTTCATCCTTGTACTGCGCGTACATCATCTGACGCACCATTTCCGACACGTATTCGGCATGCACCGCGTACTGGTTGCCCGGCGTGCGCGTGTGGATCTCTTCCTTGATCGCCTCGTCGTATTGCGGCTGCGTGATGTAGCCGATCTCAAGCATCCGCTTCAGGATGTATTCCTGCCGCACCTTCGCGCGCTTCGGATTCACGACCGGGTTGTACGCGGACGGCGCCTTCGGCAACCCCGCGAGCATCGCCGCCTCCGCGAGCGTGATGTCCTTCAGATCCTTCCCGAAGTAGACGCGCGCCGCGGCCGCGAAGCCGTACGCGCGCTGGCCCAGATAGATCTGGTTCATGTACAGCTCGAGGATCTGGTCCTTCGTCAGCGCGCGCTCGATCTTGTACGCGAGCAGCATTTCATAGATCTTGCGCGTATAGGTCTTTTCGCTCGACAGGAAGAAGTTGCGCGCGACCTGCATCGTGATCGTGCTCGCGCCCTGCCGCGCGCCGCCGTGCATGAGGTCGGCCACGCCCGCGCGCAGGATGCCGAGAAAATCGACGCCGCCGTGATCGTAGAACCGGTAGTCCTCGATCGCGAGCACGGCTTTCTTCATCACGTCCGGGATGTCCTGGAAGCGCACCAGGCTGCGGCGCTCCTCGCCGAATTCGCCGATCAGCACGTGGTCGGCCGTGTACACCCGCAACGGCACCTTCGGCTGGTAGTTGGTCAGGGCGTCGAGCGACGGCAGTTGCGGGGCCATCACCACCATCGCGTAGCCGACGATCAGCGCGCCGACCACCGCCGCGATCACGAACAGCCCGGCAAACCACAGCGCGACCCGCGAGCCGAACGAACGGCCACCGCTGCTGCGCGCGCGGCGGTCGTCGCGGTCGTCATCGTCGTCGGTGTAATAAGCGCCGGATGGGGAGCGTCGTAACGAGTAGTTGTGTTCGTTCGTGGCGCGAGATGAAGGCGGTCGTTTGATAATTGGCATGTCGGAATGGCGGGCGCGCGAGGCGCGCCTTGCGCGCATGCGGAGAACATGCGCGTGGATCGTTGAGCGTAGCGTCGTGGAGCGTATCACGTCGACAGACCGCGGCACGCGGCGATCCGTTCCCGCGACGTGACAGCGCATTTTAATGAAATCACCCGGCGCGCTCCGCGATTTTTTGTAAAAATTCCTTCGATTTGGCACCGAACGGGCAAATCCGGCGCGCCTTTGCGCCGTGCGCGCCTATCATGAAAGCGGCATGCCGCATGTCGGCGGGCGCTGATCCGCTCAGCTTTCGATTTGAAAGAAAGCACCGAAAAAAACACCGGCACGACTGGAAATCCCCGCTTGCCGCCCGCATTTCGGTGAGCGCCGGACACCGTTTCGTCCCCTGTCCTTAAGCGGGGTTTAAGCGATCCGGTGGTGTAATATCCGCCGACACCGGCCGTGGCGCGACCGCCGCGGCGATCTGTCGGACAAGCGATCTGCGATCGCATCGTCATTTATCTACGGAGGAATTCATGTCGCTTTTCGACTCTGTTTCGCGCACGCTCAAAGGCCTGCTGAACGACGCGGCCGATTCGGTGCAAGACCCGTCGCGCGACGCACGCCAGATCGTGCGGGAGCTCGACGACAGCATCGGCCGGGCGGAAAATTCGCTGATCGAGATCGAGGCGCAGGTCGCCACGCAGCGCAGCAAGTGCGACGCCGCCGGCGACAAGGCCAGGAAGTACGAGGACGGCGCGAAACGCGCGCTGCAGTCGGGCGACGAAGCGCTCGCCCGCGAGGCGCTGGCCGCGCAGGGGAACGCCGAGACCGAACGCGATGCGCTCGCGCGCGAACTGTCGGCGCTCGAGCCGTCGGTGGACAAGCTGAAGGAGCAGATCGCCGACATGCGTCAGCGCCGCAACGATCTCAACGCGCGCTCGAACATCCTGCAGGCGAAGCAGGAAATCGCGCAGGCCAAGGATGTCGCGGCCACCGCGCTTGGCGGTATCGGCGGCAAGAATCTGTCGGCCGACTTCCAGAAGCTCGAGGACAAGGTGTCGCTGTCGAACGCGCGCTCCGACGCCCGCCTGAACTCCGCCGACACGAACAGCGGCAAGGCGCTCGAAGACAAGCTCGCGGCCCTCGACAAGGGGCCGTCCGTCGAAGACCGTCTCGAAGCCCTCAAGAAGCAACTGAATACGCCGGCCCAGTAACGGCAACCCGCCGTGCCGGCCGGCGACTGCCGACGCGGCGCCGCCCCTCGCGGTGCCGCATCGGCGGCCTCGTTCGCAAGGAGACGGGCCCAGCGCCCGGTTCGATCATGAAAAAGCTTCTCGCAGCCGTCGGTCTCGCGCTGCTCGTCGTGTCGGCCGCGGCCTTCGCCGCCGTGCCGTCGCTGTCGCAGATCCAGCAGTCGATCTCGCAAGGCAACTGGCAGCAGGCCGACGCTCAGCTGTCGCAAGTCGTCGACGCCTATCCGAACAATGCGCGCGCCCGCTATCTGTACGGCCAGGTGCTCGACCGCGAAGGCCGTTCGGTCGACGCGCTCGAACAGATCCAGCGCGCCAAGTCGCTCGATCCGCAGATCCGCTTCACCGACCCCGCCAAGTTCGCGCAGACCGAAGCCCGGGTGCGCGCGGACGCGCAGCGGCTCACGTCGCAGGGCGAGCGCCGCTCCGCCACGTCCGGCGGCGCCCTCCTGCCGTCCCAACCCCAGCAGCAACAGCTGGCGCCCGCGGCGCCCGCCAAGCATGAGCCGTCCTCCGGCATGTGGATCGGCTTCGCCGTGCTGATCGGCGTGATCGCACTGGTGCTGCGCTGGACGCTGCGCCGCGCGCGCTCGTCCGACACTCAGCGGGGCGACGACGAACGCCGTGCGCAACTGAAGCGCGCGACCGACTTGCTCAACGAAGTACGTCCGCTCAAGCTCGATGCGCGCCTGTCCACCGCGCCGGGCGCGGCGGCGCTCAACGGCGAGATCGAGAACGTCGAGAGCCAGGCGCGCACGCTGGTGGAAACGCTGTCGAACGGCAAGAATCCCGTGCCGCCGTATCAGCTCGACGAACTGGAGCGCCAGTTCGCGAGCCTCAAGGCGCGCGTCGAAGGTCGGCCCGACCCGAACGCCGCCCCCGCCGCGCAAGCAGGCGGAAGCGGTTCGGCGTACGCGCAGGAAGCCGAGCGGTTCGGCGGCGGGTCCCAACAGCCCCCGTACTCGCCGTATCCGCCGCAACAACAGCCGCCCGTCGTCGTCCAGCAGGGCGGCGGATTCGGCGGCGGCATGGGCGGCCTGCTGACCGGCGTCCTGCTCGGCCAGGCGATGTCGGGCAGCCGCGAGCGCGTGATCGAGCGCGACGTGATCGTCGACGACGACGCGCGCCGGCGCGCGGCCGACCCCGGCTTCGACCTGGGCCAGGGCGACAGCTGGGGCAGCGGCGGCGCCGGAGGCGACTCGGGCGGCGGTGTCGACCTCGGCAGCAGCGACGATTGGAGCAACAACAGCTGATTGACGGTTAGAACGACGAAATGGGCCAGCGATGGCCCATTTTCACGAACGGCGCGGGCGCCCGCGGCATTGTTAACATTTTTAAGATGACTACCGATCGAGGGCCGGGTTCGTTATGATGGCGGCCATCAACGCGTGGTCACGAATCCCGGCCGCGCGCCCTCATTCCTCTCAGCCAGGAGAAAGCCGCGTATGAGCATCATCAAGGAATTCAAGGAATTCGCCGTCAAGGGCAACGTCATGGATCTCGCGATCGGCGTGATCATCGGCGCGGCATTCTCGAAGATCGTCGATTCCGTCGTGAAGGATCTGATCATGCCGGTGATCGGCGTCGTGACGGGCGGCCTCGATTTCTCGAACAAATTCATCCTGCTGGGCCAGATTCCCGCGACGTTCAAGGGCAACCCCGATTCGTTCAAGGATCTACAGGCGGCCGGCGTCGCCGCGTTCGGCTACGGCTCGTTCATCACGGTCCTGATCAACTTCGTCATCCTGGCGTTCATCGTCTTCCTGATGGTCAAGTTCATCAACAAGCTGCGCAAGCCCGACGAAGCCGCGCCGGCCCCGACGCCCGAGGACGTGGTGCTGCTGCGCGAGATCCGCGATTCGCTGAAGCAGCGATAACGCGCGGCGTCCGTTCGCCTGCCCACCGAAGCCCGCCCTGCGCGGGCTTTTTTTGTCTTGGCCGCTCCGGCACGGTATCGCACTCGCCGCAAGATCGACACGTCCGGCCCCCGCCCGCCGGAATCGTGGTTTTTTTATGAAGTCCGAATGCACGCTCGGCACGACCGGGTCTATTATTGAGACTAAACGACAGTGCAGGCGCAAAAGCGCTGGCTGTGGCGATCCTGGGCATGCGTGCGGTTCGACGGAAATGACGACGGCGTCGAACTTCATGAAGCCGGCATTTTCGTATGCTATAAAAGATCGACATGCGGCGCGCATAGCCGGGAGTGGGTCGCATGAGGAAGCCGCATTTCTTGCAATTGTTTTTGAGGCGAGTGTTTATGTCCTTCCCGAAAAAACGTCGACGTGCGCAACAGGACGGTCAGGAATCGTTTCTGGCGATCCTGCGCCACGCGAAACCGTTCGCGCAGCTCGATACGAAAATCGCCCGCGCCCGTGCTCAGGACGAACCGGTGCTCTACGCACACGTGCTGCCGGGCCTGGACGTCCTGCTGTGCAGCGTGCGGGGCGCGCAGCCGCCCTATCCGGCGATCGCCGAATTGCGCAAGCGCTGCATCGAATCGATCGCCAATGCGCTCGAACAGCCGCTCGACGGGCTGGAGAACGGCGGCTACTGGTACGAGGCGAACGGGTTCGGCTTCCTCGTGTTTGCGAGCCGCGCCCGCGCGCGCATCCTGCCCGAATTTGGTGCAGGCGTGAAAGCCAGCCTGCGCAACGGCATCGGCCGGCAGAACGCCGGCGATACCACGCCACGCTCGCTGGGCTGAGCCCCTTCCCTCGCGGGCCGCGTCAAGCGGCCCGTTTCGCATCCGCACCCCACCCGGCCCGACTCAGCGCCGCGGACGCACGATGTCGATGAATGCCGCGAAATCCGCGTCCGCGAGCCCCATCGCCGCGCCGAGCCGCAGCACCTGCTGAACGGTGCCCGCGACCGGCATCACCGCCCCCGCATCGCGCGCCGCGTCGGCGATCGCATCGACGTCCTTCTGGAACGTGCTCAGCGCGCCGATCGGCGGGTGGCCCCCGCTCGTCATGCGCGGCACGAACGTCTGCAGCAGCACCGAATCGGCCCAGCCGCCCGCGAGCGCCTCGGCGAGCCGCGCCGCGTCGATGCCGCTCGCCTGCGCGAGACCGACGGCCTCGGCAATCGCGGTGACCGTCGCGGTCACGATCGCCTGGTTGCACAGCTTCGCGGTCTGCCCCGCGCCCGCATCGCCCAGGTGCGTGACGCGGGCCGCGTAGGCGCCGAGCAACGGCCGCACCGCGTCGACGTCGGCGGGCAACCCGCCCGCCATCACGGCGAGCGTACCCGCCTGCGCACCCGGCACGCCGCCCGACACCGGCGCATCCACCCAGGCGACGCCGAGCGCCGCCGCGCGCGCCGCATAGGCGCGCGTCGCGGCGGGCGCGATGCTCGAGTGATCGACGATGCGGCGCACCCGGCGGGCGGCAGCGTCGCCCGCCAGCAGTCCGTCCGTCCCGAACACCACGTCGCCGACCGCGCGCGCGTCGAGCACGCACAGCAGTACCGTGTCGGCCCGCTCCGCCAGTTCGCACGGCAGGTCGACCACCTGCGCGCCGTCCGCGGCCAGCGCCTGCGCCTTCTCCCGCGTGCGGTTCCACACATGCACCCGATGTCCCGCCTTCAGCAGATGATGGATCATCGGCGCGCCCATCAGCCCCGGCCCACAAAACCCTACGTCCACGTTGCGCCTCTTCCTCGGTGTCGAATCCAGTTGAACTTGCCGCCCATCATACCTATCACTCAAGAAGGCCCGGGTGCCTGAGCGGCGTCGGCCGCCACGCCCGCGCCGTCCGATACGAACGGGAGACATCATGAGCGACCACGTCTACAAGCTGCTCGAACTCACCGGCTCGTCGCGCCAGTCGAGCGACGATGCGATCCGCACCGCCATCGCCAAGGCCGCGAAGACCGTGCGCAACCTGCACTGGTTCGAAGTGACCGAAACGCGCGGCCATATCGAAGGCGACCAGGTCGTGCACTGGCAAGTCACGCTGAAGGTCGGGCTGCGCATCGATGACTAGCGCGGCGGCCGCTCGCCGCGACGAAACGGACGCGCACGCGCCCGTCGCTTTGGGTTCTGTCGCCATCAAGGCGGTCCGGTAAGCAGGCGCGCTGAAAGCGAAAGAATCCGACCGGCGAAGCCGTTGATTGATCCGGCCCTGAACCATTCGTTCAAGCGCCTGCGCTACCCGTTCGTTCGATGTGCTCCCGGTATGCGTGCGCTGGTACGTCGACTACCCGTTGGACCTGCGCCCTCTGGAGGCAATGACGGCCGAACGCGGTCCGCCGGCGGATCGCTCGACGGTGCATCGCCGAGCCGGGAGACTGCTGCCGAATGGAAAAGGGGAGTCGGCGTTGCAAGCGACCGGTCGGCAAGCGCTGGCGGCTGGACGAAACTCGCATCGAGATCGGCAAGCAATGGAGGTACCTGTACCGGGCGGTCGACAAGGACGGCAACCCCGTCGACTGATTACTGCGCGCCCGTCTGGGCAAGTGCTGCCTGGCAATACGTTGAAAAGTCGATCGACAAGAGCGGCGCGAGCTTCGCCGCGCTGCAGGCGATCGGTGCCGAACGCGAGCAGCCGATTCGAATCCGCCGGAAGAAGTACTTGAATAACACCGTCGAACAGGACCATCGCGCGATTAAGCGGCACATGCGATCGATGATCAACTTCAAAACATTCCGCGGTGCGCGCATCATCCCGCCAGGCATCGAAATGATGTACACGATCAGGAAAAGATAGATGAAGGCGAATGGCAGGACCCGGACGCCAACCGATTAATTGACGCGTTGACGATAAAACAGTCCGAATCACCTCAGGACCCGCGTCTCTTTCCATCCTTATTGCGACAGAACCGCGCAACGGCGGAGTTTTTTGTCGGGCTTCATTTTGGCGGTTCTCCTGTTTGGGCGCTCGGCCTTGGAAACCCTATTTTCTCGGATTCCCGCGTGAACCGCCGCCTTCAACCTTCAACCCCGCTTGGAACACTATCCAACGCTCGCTCATTTACCGTTGCGACTAACTTAATCACTCAGAAGAAGGTTGAGCGCGCCGACCGGAAGCGCAGTTTTAAGCTTCGCGTCGATCTTGCCGGAGGTGGCACTCGTCGAATAACGATCGCCGTTGAACGTGGCGTATACCGGCACGGACCGCACGCCACGGGGGATCGTAATGGTCTGGTTAACCTCGACTTGTGCGGTGTTTGCGAAAACTACCTGAGTAGACCAGCAGCCTGACTGGCTGCAGTTCTGCACATAATCGTATCGGTTATATTCCTGGGTATGCTTGAGTTGAGCGGCGGTGTAACTCGCGACCTCGGTGTTGTTGACGAAAATCGTCAGCTTGGACGTAGAGTTTTGCGGGTTCGGCTGGATGCGTCGAACGACAATATCTCCCTTCAATACAACATGAACATTGACTGTGCGGTCTCTCGCGGAAACCATCGCGGCCGATGCTGAAATGACGGATTGGGTTGCTGCGACGGCGGCCGATGAAGCAAATACACCCAGCGCGGCAACAATGGAGATTTTTTTCATGTGCTTCATAAATTTATCAAATGAATTAACAGCCCGCCAAGGATGATCTGAATTCGCCGCTCATTTCCGATCATCGTCAGCACACCTCGTGAGACACAAGTCCGCAGAATCTTATCCAGCAAGTTTTTCGTCCGGCCGGTTCAGTCGCCGAGAGCAGCCGCTGACCGGCTGTGGCCCCGTGCAACAAGGCGTCGCCGGATGCGCTGGCCGCCCGCAAACCCTTGAGCCACATTGAACCTGGTGGTCGAGAAGCCCCGCGCATCAAGCGCTGAGCGGTCAATCGGCCATGTTGGATCTCGATATGTGTATAACGAAGCGCTCTCGGCATCGGCTGCTCTTTCAAAACGGATAATCAGATCAACTCGCGCAGATCACCCGTTTTGCACTGTTTTCAACCACCGCATACCTTCCGCAGCAGCCAATTTCCGCCCAATTATATTGATCACTGCGCTTCGGCAGCAAAACTACGAATCACGCACACTCCATTGTCCGAGGTATATTCGAAATACAGCTTCCCGCCATAAGATTTCGCAGCGAGAACCGTTACCCACAATTGCTTGTTTCGATCGGCGGAATCCGCGGCATCAAGAACCAATTGCCCATTGGTACATGGCGATCCCGTGTTCCACAGAACCGCCTTCGTATCGGTGTAGTTCTGCAACCTTATCACGCCTGCGTCCGGCACGACGAGATTCACTGCGAAAGCCTCGGAATAATTGAAAGCTCCAGCCGCGACCGCCAGAGCCATCATGGAATATTTAATTTTTTTAATCGAACTCATTTAATTTTCCTTGGGAATATATTGAATCACCGACTGAAAAAACAAGACCGTCACGACATTGACGATCGAGCAACGAATTCTTTTATTTTAATGAATACGCCAACCTGTCGATGACAGCTCGGCCAATCGACACGCCACGCCCGCAAATCTCGTGATCAGTTAATTTTTAAACAGCCGACCGAGAGGGCAGTCTGCAGCGACACTCTTCAATTAGAAAATCCTGCCCCGGGCGTATCGATAGAGAAATGCCGAATACCCTGCACCCAAGCGCCCTTGTTCACGAGCCGATACAATAGAGCCGCTGATGCAGAAGCGATTGATCGAGACAAGGCAGTCAACCCGAGACGTGCAATGAGAAGCATTCTGACTTCATATGTAATTTAAGTAAACAATTTTTAATCTGGTGCACCAGGTATGCATCCCGACAGGCGTTGCGTACCGATGAAATACGAGTCGATACCGGCCGAAGTGGAGAAACTGAGCTTCGAGCAACCCGGCGTAAATGATCTTCATCGAGACATCCGCGCACGAGCAGTCGATTCGAATCCCCCAAAAGAAATCCCTGAACAACATCGTCGAACAGGACCATCGCGCGATCAAGCGGCGCACGCGACCGATGATCAACTTCAAAAGATTCCGTGGCGCTCGCTTCATCCTCTCGGGCATCGAAGCGATGTCCATGATCAAGAAAAGGAAAATGAAGGTAAATTGCAAGACTCGGATGCCGGCGAGCAAGGCCGAGCAATTTATCCGCCAACGATATGAGTAGTCCGAATCACCTTGGGACCACACGTTCCGCTCTGTCCTTATCGCGACCGCCACCCTATTGCAGGCTCGCCGCCGGGCATGGGGCGTCAGATGGGCGGTCGAGGGTAAGCCGCCCTTGACGCTCATTTCTGTTCATATTAAAAACGATATACCCCAGCCCCCACTCGATCAGCCCGGACATATAAACGGAGAAATCATGAGTCAGCAACGCGAGGCGATCGACACGTATCTTTTGCGCGTCTTGCACACCCTGTTGATGGAACGCAGCGTCACGCGCGCGGCCGTCAAACTGAACCAGTCCCAGCCGGCCATCAGCGCCGCGCTGCGCCGCCTGCGCGACATCACCGGCGATCCGCTGCTGGTACGCGGCAAATCCGGCATGGTGCCGACCGAATACGGACTGCGCCTGCTCGAGCCGGTGCAGAATGCGCTGCGGGAAATCGAGCGCATCAAGTTCCAGCAGCACAATTTCGACCCGGCAACATCGATCCGCTGCTACCGGATCGGCTGTCCCGACTACCTCAACGTGCTGTTCGTGCCGACCGTCGTCGAGCGCTTCCGGCAGGCCGCGCCGAACGCGACGCTCGAATTCCACTCGCTCGGCCCGGCGTTCGACTACGAACTCGCGCTCGAGGACGGCAAGCTCGACATCGTCGTCGGCAACTGGCCGGAGCCGCCCGAGCAGCTGCACCTGTCGAACCTCTTCGTCGACGAGATCGTCTGCCTGATGAGCAACACGCACCCGTTCGCGAAGCGCGGCGGCCTGACGCTCGACCAGTACCTGAACGCGCCGCACCTTGCACCGACGCCCTATTCGGTCGGTCAGCGCGGCGCGATCGACGTGCACCTCGCGCGCGAACGGCTGAAGCGGCACGTCGTCGTGACTTTGCCGTACTTCAATCTCGCGCCGTACGTGCTCGTCAAGTCGGACCTGATCTTCACGACGACGCGCCTGTTCGCCGATCACTACGCGAAATTCCTGCCGCTATCGGTCGTGCCCGCGCCGCTCGACTTCCCGCCGATGCAGTACTACCAGCTGTGGCACGAGCGCTGCCACTATTCGGACGAGGTGCGCTGGCTGCGCAGCCTGGTCGCCGAGGCCACCCGCACGCTGATCGACGCATAGGCGGCGCGCCGCGGCCGAGGCGCAAAACAAAACGGACCGGTTTCCCGGTCCGTTTTGCCTCGTCGACAGGATGGCCGCTCAGTCCGCCCTTTAACGCGCCGCTTCGTAGAGCGTCTTCGCTAGCGCGTTGTGCCGTTCGATCACCGGCCCGAGGTCGACCGTCGTCAAGCGTCCCTCCTTCACCACCACGCGGCCGTTCACGACCGTGTAAGCCGCCTGCGACGGCGCGCAGAACACGAGCGCCGCGACCGGGTCGTGCAGCGCGCCGGCGAACTGCGGCTGGCGCAGATCGAAGGCCACGAAGTCGGCGGCCATCCCCGGCGCGAGCGCGCCGATATCGTTGCGGTTGAGCACTTGCGCGCCGCCCAGCGTCGCGATCTCCAGCGCTTCGCGCGCGGTCATCGCGTCGGGCCCGAAGCCGACCCGCTGCAGCAGCAGCGCCTGGCGCACCTCGGCGACCATCTGCGCGCCGTCGTTCGACGCCGAGCCGTCGACCCCGATCCCCACCGGCACGCCCGCCAGCCGCATCTTGTGCACGGGTGCGATACCCGACGCGAGCCGCATGTTGGAGCATGGGCAATGCGCGACCCCCGTGCCGGTGCGCGCGAACAGCCGGATGCCGGCATCGTCGAGCTGCACGCAGTGCGCGTGCCACACGTCGGGACCGACCCAGCCGAGATCCTCCGCGTATTCGGCGGGCGTCATCCCGAACTTTTCGCGGCTGTACGCGATGTCGTTGACGTTCTCGGCCAGATGAGTGTGCAGCGACACGCCGTGGCGCCGCGCCAGCTTCGCCGCATCGCGCATCAGCTCGCGGCTGACCGAAAACGGCGAGCACGGCGCGACCACCATCCGCAGCATCGCGTAACGCCCCGCGTCGTGATAGGTCTCGATGAGCCGCTGCGTGTCTTTCAGGATGTCCGATTCGCGCTCGACCACCGAATCGGGCGGCAGGCCGCCCGCCTTCCGTCCGACGCTCATGCTGCCGCGGCTCGCGTGAAAGCGCATGCCGATCCGCCGGGCGGCCGCGATGCTGTCGTCGAGCCGGCTGCCGTTCGGGTAGAGGTATAGATGGTCGCTCGACGTCGTGCAGCCGGACAGCAGCAGCTCGGCCATCGCGGTCAGCGTCGAGACCTCGATCATCTCCGGCGTCAGGTTCGCCCAGATCGGGTAGAGGCCGGTGAGCCAGCCGAACAGCTCGGCGTTCTGCGCAACGGGAATCGCGCGCGTCAGGCTCTGGTACATGTGGTGATGGGTGTTGACGAGGCCCGGGATCACCAGGTGGCCGCGCAGGTCGAGCACCTCGTCCGCCTCGGCGGGCAATTCGGCGCTCGGGCCGACCGCGACGATCCGGTTGTCCTCGATGTAGAGCCCGGCGTCGCGCAGCTCGCGGCGCGCGCCGTCCATCGTGACAACCACGTCGGCGTGCCTGACGAGCAGCGTCCTCGTGGGCTTCGGGGGTTGCGTGGGCGCGTCAGCGCGTGGGGGAAGGTGTTGCGCCATAGGGTTCGATCTCCGCTTCTGTCCGCTAAGCCGTTCGAACGCAAGCCGCAGCCCCGACCGCGCCGCCGCGTCCGTTCGAACGCCCTGGCCCGGTTACCCGGCATGCTTGCCGTCTTCGGGGTGCGCGGCCGGGGGCGTCGGGTTCGACGGCGCCGGCTGCAGCCACGGGGCCGAGGATCGCGCATGACGCGGCTTCGCACAATTCGCCGGGCCGAATACTCCCCTTCACGATTCCGATATGTTGGACTAACTTGGCATATCGGCGCGAGAAATCGCCCCGGATCGGCACCGGCCGGCCCGCGGGCACCGCAAGCCGATCCGCCCGGTCGCGCCGCCCTTTCATGCGGTGCGCATTATCTTTGCTATCGCTCGCGTGTTGCCGTCCGAACCTTTTTACAATGCCTGCACGGCGCTCGCTTCAACTCGCCGACGGGTATGTAGCCACTGACGTGGAGCCTCGATCCGCCGCAGCAGTATTGGATCGGGCCGCCGCCGATCCCCGCATTCACATAAGGACCCTTGCGAATGGGAAAGCTCACTACCCACGTGCTCGATACCGCACACGGCCGCCCCGGCGCCGCGCTCAAGATCGAACTGTACGCGCTGGACGGCGACACGCGCCGTCCGCTCAAGACCACCCTCACCAATAGCGACGGCCGCTGCGACGCCCCGCTGCTCGAAGGCGCCGAACTGGCCGCCGGCGAATACGAGCTCGTGTTCCACGCGGGCGACTATTTCGCGGCGCTCGGCGTGACGGTGCCCGAACCGCGCTTCGTCGATCGCGTCGTGCTCCGCTTCGGCATCGCCGACCCCGCCGCCCACTACCACGTACCGCTGCTCGTGTCGCCGTGGGCCTACAGCACCTATCGCGGCAGCTGACATCGTATCGGCCGCCTGTTTCACGATAACGAACGAGTTTCGGAGGAGTTTCATGGAAGGCTTCATTACCGACTGGCTGAGTCTCGCGATTCGCTGGTTCCACGTCATCGCCGCGATCGCCTGGATCGGCGAATCATTCTATTTCGTCGCGCTCGACAACAGCCTGAAACCGCCGAAGGACGCGAGCCTGCGCCAGCGCGGCGTGTTCGGCGAACTCTGGCACGTGCACGGCGGCGGCTTCTACAACATGCAGAAGTACATGGTCGCGCCGCCCGAAATGCCGGAGGATCTGCACTGGTCGAAGTGGCCGTCGTACACCACCTGGATGTCCGGCTTCGGACTGTTCTTCGTGCTGTATCTGATGGCGCCCAATACCTATCTGATCGACCGCACCGTGCTCGACATGGGTCCGGTGGTGGCCGTCGCGTCCGCGCTCGGCTTCCTGATGGCCGGCTGGATCGTCTACGACTCCGCGTGCCGCCTGCTCGGCAACCGCGACAAGCTGCTCGGCGTGTTCGTCGGCCTCTACGTGGTCGCCGCCGCGTACCTCGCCTGCCACATCTTCTCGGGCCGCGCCGCGTACCTGATCGTCGGCGCGATGCTCGCGACGATCATGTCGGCCAACGTGTTCTTCGTGATCATCCCCGGCCAGCGCAAGATGGTCGACAAGATGCTGAAGGGCGAAACGCCGAACCCGATCTACGGCAAGCGCGGCAAGCAGCGCTCGGTGCACAACACCTATTTCACGCTGCCCGTCGTGTTCGCGATGCTGTCGAATCACTACGCGATGACCTATACGAACAAGTACAACTGGATCGTGCTCGTCATCATCATGCTGGCGGGCGCGCTGATTCGCCAGTTCTTCGTGATGCGCCATCGCGGCCAGCAGCTGTGGTACCTGCCGCTCGCGGGCGTCGCGCTGATGCTCACGGCGCTGGTGTGGACGATGCCGCGCCCCATCGCGCCGGAAGCGCAGGCCGCGAACGCGCCGAAGGTCGCGATCAAGGACATCGCGCCGATCCTGCAGCAGCGCTGTATCGAGTGCCATTCGGCCAAGCCGACGCTGATGGGCAGCGCGCCCGCGGGCGTGATGTTCGACACGCCGGACGAGATCTCGCAGAACGCGCAGCGGATCTACCAGCAGGCGGTGCAGCTGAAGGCGATGCCGATCGGCAACGTCACGCACATGACCGACGACGAGCGCACGAAGATCGCCGCGTGGTTCGAGGGCGGCGCGACGAAGTAAGCGCCGCGTTCGCGGACAGGATGCCGGATGCGGCATCCGCATGAATCGTTTTCAGGCCCCGTAGCGGGCCTGTTTTTTCGAGGCGGACAAAACACAACGGCTTACCGGCGCGCATCGGATGCGGTAACGCACGGCGGAAATCGCTTACCGCGCTCCGTCGCCGGATGCCGCGTTGCGCTGCAGCGCGACAAGCGCCTCGAGCGCCCGCTCGCCGTCCTCGAACGGCACGAAGACATGATCGTGGTAGGCAGCCGCCAGGACATTGCAGCTGATGTTCGCCGCGCCCAGCGCCCGCGCGAAAGCGGCGGTCAGCCCCACGGCCTGCAGGTCCGAATGCACGGTGAGCGTGAGCCACGCCGCGCGGAACAGCACCGGCCACCCATGCCGCGCGGCGACGGCCTCGGCCGCGACCACCGTCAGCCCTTCGCACTCGCGAAAGGTGGCGATCACGTCGGCAAGATGGACTTGCGCATGGTCCGGCAGCGACGCGTAGACATAACCGCCCGGATTCAGTACGGGCTGCATCGTGCGCAATAGCGTGTTCAGATCGGCTTCGGATTTGCTCATCGGGCGGGGGCGCGTGGCAGCGCACGTATCGGTTTCGGTACGCGGACAATAGCACCGGCCGACACAGCGCACCCGTAAAAAGACGAAGCCCGCGATCGACTCGCGGGCTTCGCGGGAACGGCGGCAGGCGCGCGGCCGTGCCGCTCAGGTCGTCAGCGTATGCAGCGCTTCTTCCGTCAGCCACAGCGACTCGGCCAGATCCTGCTCGTTCAGGTTGAGCCCGTCGCCGCCGCGATCGACGACGACGAAATCGCTCACGCCGCCGAGCGCGATCAGCGGGTGATGCCAGACGCCCTTCGCGTAGTTCACGCCTTGCCAGCCGCTCGTGACGAACGCGCGGATGCGTGCCGGATCGAGCGGCCCCGCGGGCGCGACGACGACCAGATACGGCTTGTCGTTCAGTGGCACGAACGCCTGACTGCCGAGCGGGTGCCGTTCGAGCATCTTCACCTCGAACGGCAGCGTGCGCGGCTGACCGCGAAACAGGTTCACGAGCGTGCGCCCGCCCTCATCGGCGACGTCGACTGTCGCGAGGTCGTGAAAGCGGATCGTCGTGCCGAGATTGATCGGGATCTGCTTCGCGCCGTCGGTTTCGATCACGTCGCCGAACGGGGCGAATGCGTCGCGGGTCAGAGGTTCGATTGCCAGGGTTTTCATTTGTCGAGCGTACCCCATACGCGCACGCGCGACACGCCGCCGTCCGGAATGATGTTCACCCGCACGTGCGTGACGGGACCGAGCGCCGCGAGTTCCGTTTCGAAGTGATGCTGCTTGTCCATCTGCAGCTTCTGTTCGCCGAGCAGAACCGGCCAGAACATCGCCTGCGTAACCAGCGAACTGTCGGTGCCGCCCGTCACGTAGGCGGCCTGGATCGAACAGCGATCCGGGTAGTTGCCCTTGAAGTGCGCGGTGTCGACTTCGATCTTGCGGATCACGCCCGGCTGCGCGAGCGCGATGATCGCCCAGTCGTTGCCCGGCTCGCGGCGGCGCCGCGTTTCCCAGCCGTCACCCATGTTCACGCCGCGGCCCGGCAGCAGGATGCTCGATGCAAGCCCGAAGTGCTGGTTGTTCGCGGCCACCAGGTAGCCGCCGTTCTCCATGGCCGCGAGATCGAACAATTCGGTCGCGCTCGCGCCCGCCCAGTCGAGATTCGGCTGGCCGTAGACGCGCAGCCGCGCGATCCCGCCGTCCGGGTAGATGTTCACGCGCAGGTGGGTGAACGCGCGGGCGTCGGCTACCGTCACGTAGTGGTGGCTGTTGCCTTGCAGCGTCGTCGACGGCACGATCTCGACCCACTGCGTCGCCTGGTTCGGCGCGCCGTCGGCGACATACGCGGCCTCGACCGACGCGGCGGGCGGGAAGTTGCCGGTGAAATGGCTCGTATCGAGGTCGAGCCCGTGGATCACGCCCGGGCGCGCCAGCTTCACGATGCACCAGTCGTACCCCGTCGTGCGCTTGCGGCGGGTTTCCCAGCCGTCCATCCACTTGCCGTGGTCGTCGTACTTGCCCGGGATGAACACCGCCGGCTCCGGGTTCAGCATCCGCTCCTTCGGCGCGAAGAAATCGTCGCTGGCTTCGAGCGCCTGCGCACCCAGGCGCGGATCGGCCAGATTCACATAGCGCCGGGTGAATTCGGGTGCGTTGGGGTCGAGAAGCGGGAGAGCCATGATGTCGTCCTTTGTCTGTTTGTCGTGAAAAGCCGCGGCCGCCGGGCGGCCGATGAACCGCAACGGCCGCGCATGCCGCGGCGGCCGTTGCGATGGCTGCGCCGCGCGCAGCCGTGATGGGTCACGCGCCGATCAGGTCGTCGAGCCGGAAGCGCGCGATCCGGTAGATCTGGTCGAGACTGGCGCGCAGTTCTTCGCCACGCGTATGGGCGACGCGCGCCTCGAAGTTGGCGATGATGCCGTGGCGGTCGTAGCCGCGCACCGCGAGGATGAACGGAAAACCGAATTTCTCGCGGTACACGCGGTTCAGCCGCTGCAGCGTGTCGAACTCCTCCTGCGTGCATTGCGCGAGGCCCGCCCCGCTCTGCTCTCGGGTCGACTCCTCGGTCAGCTCGCCGCGCACCGCGGCCTTGCCGGCCAGCTCCGGGTGGGCGTTGATCAGCGCGAGCCGGCGCGCTTCGCAGGCGGTCTCGACCGCCTGCGACATGGCCCGATGCAACGCGTCGACGCTCGCGAACGGGCGCGCGCCCGCCACCGCCTCGGCGACCCACGGCGAATGCTCGAAGATGCCCGACAGCGCCGCGACGAAGCCGTCGGGCGACATCGTGTTCAGTTGGTCCAGGGGATAGCGCATCGCCTTCATGCTTTCTCTTCGCGTTGAGGTTGGGGCTGGTACGGATGATGTTCGCGCCAGTGGCGCGCGATGTCGACGCGACGCGTCACCCACACGCGCTCGTGCCGCTCGATGTGATCGAGGAAGCGCTGCAGCGCGCGGAACCGGCCGGGCCGGCCGAGCAGCCGGCAGTGCATGCCGATCGACAGCATCTTCGGCGCTTCGTCGCCCTCTTCGTAGAGCACGTCGAAGGCGTCGCGCAGGTAGTGGAAGAAATGATCGGCGGTATTGAAGCCCTGCGGCGTCGCGAACCGCATGTCGTTGGTGTCGAGCGTATACGGCACGATCAGCTGCGGCGCCGTCGCGCCGCCCGACACGGCGACGTCCATCCAGAACGGCAGATCGTCGCCGTAGTTGTCGGAGTCGTACAGGAAGCCGCCGTATTCGGCCGCGAGGCGATGCGTATTCGGACTGTCGCGGCCGGTATACCAGCCGAGCGGCCGCACCCCGGCGACCCGTTCGATGGCCGCCATCCCGAGCCGCATGTGTTCGGCCTCGCGCTCGGGCGACATGTCCTGGTAGTGAATCCAGCGCCAGCCGTGGCAGGCGATCTCGTGCCCCAGCTCGACGAACGCGCGCGCAAGCTCCGGGTGCCGTTCGAGCGCCATGCCGACGCCGAACACGGTGAGCGGCAGGCCGCGCTTCTCGAACTCGCGCAGGATCCGCCACACGCCCGCGCGCGAGCCGTATTCGTAGATCGATTCCATGCTCATGTGGCGTGCCGGATACGCGGCCGCGCCAACGATCTCCGACAGGAACTGCTCGGATGCCGGATCGCCGTGCAGCACGCAGTTTTCGCCGCCCTCTTCGTAATTGAGCACGAACTGCACCGCGACGCGCGCGCGGCCCGGCCAGTTCGCCTGCACCGGATGGCGGCCGTAGCCGATCAGGTCGCGCGGATAGTTGGGATCGAGTGACATGGTTGGATGCGAGTAATGACCCGAGGAAATGGGGTTCGCATCGGTAGCGCGGCGGTGTACGACACGGCGCGGCGCGCCGATGCGAAGGATGGCCCAGTGTAGCGAAAACGCGCCGTAGCGCCCATACAGCCGGGCAGATAGTGCGGGTCAGACGGCGTGTATGTGCGGTTGCGGAAAAACCTCCACGCGCAGCGCCTCCTCGCCGCTGTCCGGCATCGGACTGAACGGCGCGAACGCGCCGTCGTAGCGCTTCGCGAGCGGCCGTGCGTAGTCGCCGCGCTTCGCGGTCGACAGGCGCAGCGACACCAGCGCCTCCACCCACTTGACCGCGGCCGTCACGCCCTCCACCACCGGCGCGCCGATCTCGCGCTCGATCTCGTGCGCGAACTCCGCCATCCCCGCGCAGCCGAGCACGATCGCGTCGGAGCCGTCTTCGTCGAGCGCGCGGCGGCAGGCGTCGATGATGATCCGGCGCGCCGCGGAGCCGGGCCGGTCGAGGTCGAGCACCGCGACGTCGGTCGCCCGCACGTTCCGGCAGAACCGCCGCATCCCGTAGCGCTCGGCGAGATGCCACGCCATCCCGCAGGTGCGAGAGAGCGTGGTCACGACCGAGAAGCCGGGCGCGAGCACGCTCGCCGCGTGCATCGCCGCTTCGGCGATGCCGATCACGGGGCCGCGCGCGAGTTCGCGCGCCGCGTACAGCCCCGGATCGCCGAAGCAGGCGATCACGTAGCCGTCGAAGCCGTCGCGCTCGCCCGCCGCGACTTCGGCCAGCAGGCCCGGCGTCGCGAGCGCTTCGTCGTAATAACCCTCGATCGACGGCGGCCCCATCGGCGGGCTCACCGCGACGACGGCCGTGCCCGCCGCCGCCACCTCGCGCGCGCAGCGGCCCATCGCGTCCGTCATGCGCAGCGTCGTATTCGGATTGATCAGCTTGATCTTCATCGCGGGCCTCTCCTCAAATCTTGGCGACCAGCCGGTAGAACAGTCCGCCGAGCAGCGCACCGACGAACCATGAGAAATTCGCGAGCCCATGCAGCGCCGGGGTCATCACGCACGCGATCGCGATCGCGGCGGCCGGCAGCAGCGCGAACACCGCGCGGCGATTCACGCCGCCGCGATACCAGTACGCACCCTGCTCCGACATCGTGTAGAGGTCGTCGCGCACCAGCCTGCCGCGCTTGATCAAGTAGAAATCGACGATCAGCACGCCGTACAGGGGCCCGATGAAGCTGCCGAGCACGTCGAGCGTGTAATGGATCACGGCCGGGTTGTTGAACAGATTCCACGGCGTGATGAAAATCGACGCGATCGCCGCCAGCATCCCGCCCGCTCGCCAACTGATCAGGCGCGGCGCGACGTTCGAGAAATCGAATGCGGGCGACACGAAATTCGCGACGATGTTGATGCCGATCGTCGCGATCGTGAAGGTCAACGCGCCCAGGATCACCGCGGTCGGATGATCGATGCGGCCGACCGTTTCGACGGGGTCGGTAATCAGTTCTCCGAATACCGGCAACGTGGCGGCCGTCGTGATCACCGTGACCAGCGAGAACGCGAGGAAATTCACCGGCAGCCCCCAGAAATTGCCGCGCTGCACGCTGCGCAAGCTCTTGCCGTAGCGGGAGAAGTCGCCGAAATTGAGCATCGGCCCGGAGAAATACGAGACGACCAGCGAGATCGCCGTGATCATCACCGGAATCACCTCCGCGCCGTGGTACTTGACGCCGCCGAGATCGAGACCGATGTTGTGCCAGCCCGCGCGCCACACCATGTAGCCCGCGAGCGCGAACATCACGACGTACACGGCCGGCCCGGCGAAGTCGATGAACTTCTTGATCGTCTCCATGCCGTTCCAGAACACCAGCGCCTGCAGCACCCACAGCAGCATGAAGCCCGCCCAGCCCAGCGCGGACAGTCCGAGAAAACCGTAGTGATGGACCTGCGCATACGGCATCCACTGCGGCACGAACTTGAGCACGACGATCACGAGCGCGCTCGATGCAAGGTAGGTCTGGATGCCGTACCACGCGACCGCGATCAGCCCGCGAATCACCGCCGGCACGTTCGCGCCGAGCACGCCGAACGTCGCGCGGCACGCGACCGGGTACGGCACGCCGAGCTGCTGGCTCGGTCTCGCGATCAGATTGCACAGCACGTTGACGATGCCGATGCCGACGATCAGCGCGAGCAGCACCTGCCAGCTTGTCAGGCCCAGCGCGAACAGACTGCCCGCGAACACGTAGCCGCCGACGCTGTGCACGTCCGACATCCAGAACGCGAAGATGTTGTACGCGCTCCAGGTCTGGCGCTCGAGCGGCGCCAGATCGTCGTTGTACAGCCGTTCGCTATAGCCGTGGGGCAGCGGCGCGCCGCCGCTGCCNTCGCTATAGCCGTTCGGCAGCGGCGCGCCGCCGCTGCCGAACGGCTCTTCCAAGTGATAGGACGTACTTCCCGGGGCGACACTGAACTGGGCCATGACCTCTCCTTGCCCGCGGCGGCGAGCCGCGCGATCGTCACTGCAAATCGCGGCCCGGCCATCGAGGTCCGGCACCGCACCGGCCGGCGGCAGCGTTCGCGCTGCCGCCCGACATGAGTCCGTTCAGTGGGCGCGGTGCGGTCCGGGGCGGGGCTAGCCCGCGCCGCCGAAAACGTCGCGCAGATCGACCGCGCCTTGCGCCGGCCGGTCGAGCATCTTCAGTTCGACGTGCTGCAGGTGATGCGCCATCAGCCCGGCGGCCCGCTGCGCGTCGCCGGTTTCGAGGGCGGCGAGGATCTCGGCGTGGTCGTCGAACGAGCACGGACTGCGGCCGTGCGACTCGTACAGCGCCGACATCAGTGTCGAGCGCGCGACGAGGCCGTTCAGGCAATCGCACAACACCGTGTTGCCGGTGAGTGCCGCCAGCGCCGTGTGGAACTCGCCCGAGAGCCGGATCCACGCGGAGAAATCGTGCCGCTCGAATGCCTTGCGCTCCTTGTCGATCATCGCCGCGACGCCCTTCAGGCGTTTCGCGCCCGGTCCCGTCGCGAGCCGCTCCATCACGGCCAGCTCGACGATCCGCCGCATCTCGAACACCTCGTGCACGTCCCGCAGGCTCGGGCTCGCGACGAACGCGCCGCGATTCAGCTCGAGGTCGACGAGCCGGTCGGTCGCGAGCAGCGCGAGCGCCTGCCGGATCGGCCCGCGCTTCACGCCGAACACCTCGCACAGCTGCGCCTCGGTCAGCTTCGCGCCCGGCGCGAGACGGTGCTCGAGGATCGCGGCGCGAATCCGCTCGGCGATCGCATCGGCGCTGGCCGCGCCTGACTGGGCAGAATCGTTCTTCGTCATGATTCGCATCTCGTTATGTTCAGCATCCTAGGTTGGACATAAATATTGTCAACAATCCAATGATGAAATTTCGCACAACCCTGGCGCAGCAAGATGCCCGGAACTGGTGCCGACGCCCTGATATCGTTCATTCATCAAGATTCTCCGTATCCCATTCAAGACTTTCAGTCTGGACAGTCATCATTTTTTGTCGACAAAAATATGCCCGGATCATGAGCACCTTTTGTCGAAGTCGCTGGCGAAATAAGACCGTTAGTTGCTTTTTATGCTCAATAAAAAAGGCGGTCACCCGCCTTTTCCGACATCCCGCACTCACCCTTCCCGCTACGCGAGATACGGGTAATCCGACACCGTGAGCCGGAATCCGTGATCGTTCGCGACCAGTTGAGCGTGCGCGCCGAACGGCAACGTCAGCAGATCCGGCACGTGACCGAACTGCAGGCCGGTCACGATCGGAATGCCGATCACTCCGCGCAACGGCTCGATCATCGCCTGCATGTCGTAGCCGTTGTCGTAGTCGAACGAGCGCGCGCCGGTGAACTGCCCGAGCACGAGCGCCTGCTGATGCGCGAGGAGACCGGCCAGATGCAGCTGGTAGATCATCCGTTCGATCCGGAACGGCTGCTCGTTGACGTCCTCGATGAACAGGATGCCACCTTCGATCTGCGGCATGTACGGCGTCCCGACCAGCGAAGCGAGAATCGCCAGGTTGCCGCCCCACAGGGTGCCCGACACGTTGACGCTCTGCTGCTGCGGCACGTCGGCCAGGAAGGTGGCCGACGGCTGGGTCAGCGTGCTCCAGAAGTGTCCCATCGTGAATTCGCTCGGCGTTTCAGCGCCGAAATCCGCGGACAGCATCGGGCCGCCGAAAGTCTTGATGCGCGCCTTCGCGTACAGCGCGAGCTGGATCGCGGTGAAATCGCTGTGGCCGACCAGCGCGATCGGCTGATCGCGCAGCCGGCTTTCGAGGCCGCGGTAGTCGAGCCCGTGCAGGATGCGCGTCGCGCCGTAGCCGCCGCGCACCGCGAGCCCGATGTCGGGCAGCGGTTGCGACGTATCGGCCAGCCGGTTCAGGTCACCCGCCCGTTCGCTGTCGGTGCCCGCGAAACGCTGGTAGCGGCGCTGCGTCGCTTCGAGGTTGTCGATCCGGTGCTGCGCATCGCTCAGACGCTCGAGCGCCCGGTCGATCGCGACGGGGTCGTGCGGATAGCCGGAGGGGGCGAGAAGACGGATCGTGCGCGGCGCGTTCGGCATGAGAGGCATGAAATCGCTGAAGGAGAATGGATCAGACGTATTTAGAGACACACCGCACCGCCGGGTTCACCGGCCGTCGTCGGGCGGCTCGGCATCCGTCGCGGCGGCGCGCCGCGCGTCCCGCAGCGCGCGCCGCCGGTCGGCGAAAAACGCCTTGAGCGCGGCGCCGCACTCGTCCGCGAGCACGCCGCCCGTGACGATCGTGTGGTGGTTCAACCGGGTATCGGCGAACGCGTCGACGACGCTGCCGCACGCGCCCGTCTTGGGATCGGGCGCGCCGAACACCACCCGTGCGATGCGCGCATGCATGATCGCGCCCGCGCACATCAGGCACGGCTCGAGCGTCACATACAGCTCGCAGCCGGGCATCCGGTAATTCTGCAGGGTCTGGGCAGCCGCGCGCAACGCGGCCATCTCGGCGTGGGCGGACGGGTCGTGTCCGCCGATCGGGTGATTGAAGCCGCGCGCGATGACTTCGTCGCCGCGCACCAGCACCGCGCCGACGGGCACCTCGCCCGCCGCGCGCGCATCGGCGGCGGCGGCCTGCGCGAGCCGCATGAAGCGGCGATCGCGCTCGTCGTCCGGCGACACCGCCGGGACGGCGGTTGGGTCGACCGGGGTCACATCGCCCCCGCTTCGCCCGGGCCGTCGTCGAGCACGCGCTCCGACAGGCGTTCGGCGATGCGGCGGCAATATTCGCGCGGCACGACCAGCGGGCCGCCGCGCAGCGATTCCAGGGCCATATCGAGCGCCAGCATCTTGGCTTGCAGCCGGCAGCGGGTCGCGCGGTCGTTGACCGCCTGCAACTCGTCCTGCAGGTTACGCAGGGCCCGCAACTGCTCGACCGCGGGCGGCACGAAGCCCGCGTTCTTCAGAATCCGGTTCGCCACGCGCACCTCTTCCGGGACAAGCAGATCGTCGTCCAGTCCCATCGGCGCGCCGGTTCTCGGCAAAACGTCGAACTCGCCCCGCGCGGCAGCAGCGGCTATGCGTTGTTCGACCAAGGCATCAAGCAGTCTCATCGGCAATTCAAAACAATGCGGCATGCGGATTCTAGCAGGGGATGCGCCCGGCACCACCGCTGTCGAGCAAATGCTCCAGATCCGGGTTCCGCGCGGCGAAAGACGGTATGCTTGGCGGCATGCGCGCAAAGCGGCTCCGCCGCGCGACGGAATGCGCTCCGCCCCTCCCGTTTGCTCAGGGTAACGAACCGTTTTTCCGCAATGAAACGAAGTCTCTTGCTGGCCGTGGTGACCATCGCGCTCGTGTCCGGCCTGTCCGGCTGCGGCGTATTCTGCGGCGGCGCCGGCACCAATGGCGGCTATGCCGGCGGCTGCGGCACCTCGATGCGTTTCTGACGCTCAGGCACCGGCGGGCGGCGGGTCGACGTCGATCGGCACGGCCAACCCCGTCTTGACGCGGCTCATCGCGACGAGCGTCTTGAAGCGCTTCACGTTGTTGTTGTTGAAGAACAACTCGCGCGTCAGTTCCGTGTACTGCTCCATGTGCCGGACCGCGAAGATCAGCACGAAATCCCACTCCCCCGCGACGTAATAGCACTGCTGGACCTGCGGGCAGGCGGCAAACGTCTGCTTCATCGCGTCGAGCAGATCGATCCGTTCGTTCGCGACCTCGACTTCCACGACGATGGTCAGCGGATAGCCGAGCGCGTCCGGCGCGACCACCGCGGTGTACTTCTCGATCGTGCCCTCGTCGTGCAGCCGCTTCAAGCGTCGGTTGACGGCCGCCGCCGACAGGTTCACGCGTGCGCCGAGTTCGCCTTGCGGCAAACGGGCGTCCTGCTGCAGTTCCGCCAGCAGCTTGCGGTCATAGGTGTCGAGTTCGGTCGGCATATCGGTCTGGCCCCTGCAACCGTATTGCATCCCGATGCGATGCGATGCAAAACCATTGCAATTCGGTGGGCGTAAGAGACGAGAAATCGCGCATTACACGCAATATGATTCCGGATCAGACCATTTCGCCGCGGTGCAGTCAAGGCCGAGCGAGCCGTACCGGAGCCTGCATGCTGATCCTCAATCCCCACGTGCGCCGTGCGCCCTATCCCGCCGATCTCGCCGCCGTCCTGAACATCGCCCGCGCCCATGAGAGCCGCGCGTGGCTGTCGCACTGGGAGCAGCTGCATCTCGCCGCGACGCCGCTGTACACGCTGCCGGGCCTCGCGCACCTGCTCGGCATCGCCAGGCTGGGCCTCAAGGACGAGTCGGTGCGTTCGCCGCTCGGCAGTTTCAAGGCGCTCGGCGCACCGATCGCGCTCGTGCGGCTGCTGCTGCGCAGCTTCCCCGACGCCGACTTCACGCCGTTCGAGCTGATTACCGGCCGGCGCCGCGCGCGGCTGCGCGACTTCACCGTGATCAGCGCGACCGACGGAAATCATGGCCGCGCACTCGCGGCCGCCGCGCAAAGCATCGGCTGCCGCTGCGTGATCGTGCTGCACGCGCACGTCGACACCGAGCGGGAGCGGGCCATCGCCGCGTTCGGCGCGAAGATCGTTCGCATCGCCGGCAACTACGACGAATCCGTCGCCGAAGCCGCGCGGCTCGCCGCGCGCAACGACTGGTACGTCGTCTCCGACACCTCCTACGACGGCTACGAAGCGGTGCCGCGCGACGTGATGCAGGGCTACGGCGCGATCGCCGCCGAACTCGTCGAACAGACCGATGCGCGTCCCGCCGCGCCCGCCTATACGCACGTCATCCTGCAAGGCGGCGTCGGCGGTCTGGCCGCCGGCATCGCCAGCTACCTGTGGGAATACCACGGCGCGCAGCGGCCGCGTTTCGTGATCGTCGAGCCGCAACAGGCCGACTGTCTGCTGCAGAGCGCCCGCGCGCGCCGTGCCGTGCATACCGAGGGCTCGGTCGACTCGGTGATGGCAGGACTCGCGTGCGGCGCGGCGTCGCCGCTTGCGTGGGATTTCCTCGAAGGCAGCATCGACTGTTTCATGACGATCGACGACAACGCCGCGACCGTCGCGATGCGGATGCTCGCGGCGGGCAACGCGCTGGACAGCCCGATCGTGTCCGGCGAATCCGGCGCGGCCGGCCTGGCGGGCCTCGTCGCGCTATGCAGCGATCCCGCCGCCGCCGCGGCCGCGGGGCTCGACGCCAGCTCCCGCGTGCTGCTCGTCAATACCGAGGGCGCGACCGCGCCGGCCGTCTATCACGCGCTGGTCGGCGAGACGGCGGAATCGGTGTTGCGCCGCCAGCGCATGTGGCGTCCGCGCGAAGCCGCGTGAACGGCGCGGCACCCTACCTCCACCCCGAACGCGGAGCCTGCCCCATGTATCGCGACGACACCGGGCTCAAGGCCCAGTTGATCCAGTGGCGCCACCATCTGCATCGCCATCCGGAAACCGGCTTCGGCGAGCATCGCACCGCCGAGTACACGGCCGGCATCCTCGCCGCGCTCGGGCTGCGCGTGCAGCCGGGTATCGGCGGCACGGGCTTCGTCGCCAGCCTGCGCGTCGGCGACGGACCGCGCGCGATCGGCCTGCGCGCCGAGATGGACGCGCTCGCGATCGCCGAGCAGGTGCCGGGACGCGCGCACGCGTCGTCGTTCGCCGGCACGATGCACGCATGCGGCCACGACGGCCACATGGCGATGATCCTCGGCGCGGCGCGGTTGCTGGCCGAACGGCGCGACTTCAACGGCACCGTGCATTTCGTCTTCCAGCCGGCCGAAGAGCACGGGCGCGGCGCGAAGGCGATGATCGCGGACGGCCTGTTCGAGCGCTTTCCGATAGCCGCGCTGTACGGCGCGCACAACATGCCCGGGATGCCGGCCGGCCACATCGCGACCCGCGCGGGCGGCATCATGGCGAGCGAGGACAACTTCGTGATCCGCATTCGCGGCCAGGGCGCACACGCCGCGCGGCCGCAGATGGGCGTCGACGCGCTCGTGATCGGCGCGCAGGTCGTGCTGGCGCTGCAGACGATCGTGTCGCGCAACGTCGATCCCGGCGTGTCCGCCGTCGTGTCGTGCACGGAATTCATCACCGACGGCATCCGCAACGCAACGCCGTCGAACGTGACTATCAAGGGCGACACGCGCAGCTACGCGCCCGAGGTCCAGGCGCTGCTGGAGCGGCGGATGCGCGAAATTTGCGACAGCGTCTGCGCGATGCATGGCGCGCACTGCGAGTTCGAGTACACGCACGAATTCGCGCCGACCGTGAACTCGGTCGACTGCGTGCCCGTCGCGCTGCAGGCCGCGCGCAACGTGGCGGGGCCCGACCGGGTGGACGGCGAGGTCGCGCCGATGATGATTTCCGAGGACTTCGGCGCGTTCCTGCAAGTCGTGCCCGGCGCGTTCGTGTTCATCGGCAACGGCGTGGCGGGCGAGCCGGGCGGGACGCCGCTCCACAATGCGGCCTACGACTTCAACGACGATATCCTGACGACCGGTGCGCGCTATTTCGCGGAACTGGTCCGGCTGGAACTGCCCGTTCGATGACGGACAGACGGTCCGGGCCGGTCGGACGGGCTCCCGTTCACCGGAACGGACGAACCGGCAACCCGCACGAACTCGAATTCTCCAGCGGAATATCAAGCATCGCGCCGCCGATTCGGTACGATGGCGCACCGGCTCGACGCCGGCGCACACCCCCGACAAGCCGGGCGCCGCCCGCTTCGCGGCGCCCCTTCTCCGTCACGATACCGAGGTCGACCGATGTCCATCGCCGCCGCGCTTTTCTTCGCAGGCCTGCTGTTGTGCAACTGCATTCCCCATCTCGTGCGAGGGCTGTGCGGCTTGCCGTTTCCGACGCCGTTCGCGACACCGCGCGGCGTCGGCGACTCGTCGGCGCGAACCAATCTGCTGTGGGGATTCGTCAATCTGGTTGCCGGACTGGCGATCCTGTCGCGCTACCCGGTGACGCTGCGCTTCGACATGCCGCTGACGGCCCTGCTGGCGGGCGGCCTCGTCGCGGGGCTTTACCTGTCGACGCATTTCGGCAAAGTCATGCGCGACCGGGGCGACCGCGCGGCGTGAGCGCTTTCGCGCTCCGCCGCCGCGCACGCCGCGTCAGCGATTGACCATCGCGAGCCCGCCCGCGGTGTAGCGCTCGCCCGACACGCCTACATCGCTCAGCACCGTATCGAGGCGCCGGATATCGTCCGGCAGCAGGTCGAGATCGGCGGCGGCGAGATTTTCCTCGAGATAGCGGCGGCGCTTCGTCCCGGGAATCGGCACGACATCCTCCCCGGCCCTCAGCACCCACGCGAGCGCCACCTGCGCGGCCGTGACGCCGCGCAGCGCCGCGATATCCTGGATGACCTGCGCGATCCGCTGGTTCGCGTCGAAGTTCTCCGCCTGAAAGCGCGGATCGTTATGCGCGCGGAAATCGCGATCGCCATACTCGTCGGCGCGCTTCGCCGTTCCGGTCAGAAAACCGCGCCCCAGCGGGCTGAACGGCACGAGCCCGATACCCAGCTCGCGGATGACGGGAATGATGCGCTCTTCCAGGTTGCGTTCCCAGATCGAGTATTCGCTTTGCAGCGCCGATACCGGCTGCACCGCGTGCGCGCGGCGGATCACGTCCTCACCCGCTTCCGACAGGCCGAAGTAACGCGCTTTGCCTTCGGCGATCAGATCCTTCACGGCGCCCGCGACCTCCTCGATCGGCACGTTCGGGTCGACACGGTGCTGATAGAGCAGATCGATATGATCGGTGCCGAGGCGCTTGAGCGACGCGTCGACCACGTCGCGAATATGCTCGGGCCGGCTGTCGGTACCGACCGCCTTGCCATCCTTGATCAGGATTCCGAACTTGGTCGCGATCGTCACTTCGTCGCGCCGGCCGGCGATCGCGCGGCCGAGCAGCGCCTCGTTCGCGAACGGACCGTAGACTTCCGCGGTATCGAGGAACGTGCAGCCCAGATCGATCGCGCGATGCAGCGTCGCGATCGACTCCTCGTCATCCGACGCGCCGTACGTGTCGCTCATGCCCATACAGCCGAGACCGATCTTCGATACTTCGAGGCCTTGACGGCCCAGCTTGCGTTTTCCCAACAAGATTGCTCTCCGGAACGGAATGCGCGCGGGCGCACGGACAGACGAACCGTGCGCATCGCGCGGCGATGAGGGATGCGGACGCTTCAGCGCCCGCCGAGATAGTCCTGCTTGCCGATCGACACGCCGCGGTGGCGCAGGATGTCGTAAGCGGTGGTCACATGAAAATAGAAATTCGGCAGCGAGAAACCGAGCAGATACGACTTGCCGTCGAACGTCTGCACGCCTTGCCGCGTCGGCAGCTCGATCGCGCGCGTCTCGCTGCCGTCCATCTGCGCGGGCTCGATCGTCTTGATGAAGTCGACCGTTTTCGCGATGCGGGCCTTCAACTCCGCCAGGGTCGATTCCGTATCGTCGAACGACGGTACCGCGACGCCCGCGAGTCGGGCCACCGCGCCCTTGGACGTGTCGCTGGCGCGCTGGATTTGCCCGGCGAGCGGCAGCATGTCGTCGAACAGGCGCGCCTGGACGAGTTGCGTCGGATCGTAGCCCTGCTCCTGCGCATGCGCGGCGCCCTTGTCGAGCAGGCCTGACAGATTGATGAGGCCGCGGGTGAAGGCGGGAACCGAGATGTCGTACATCGAAAGGGCCATGAAAACTCCTTCGGGCGGGTGGATTCGATCAGACGGATGAGCGCCGGCCGCAGCTTCGCGGCCGACGCCGGTTCGTAGCATAGATCGGATCGCTGGAAGTTGCTTGACGTAGCGCGTGGCTGTGCGCGGGGCGCTTTGGTGGGAAATGGAGCGTTTGCCGCGTACTTTGGGGCGAAGGACGGTAGATCCGCAGCCGGAAACGCGCCGTGCAAGCGTTTGCACGTGCGGCTGTCGGATGCATCTTGGTTGCGGACGCTTTGAGGGTGCGCTGCAAGAAGGCGGATTTGGATAGGTGGCCGAGCCCGGCACGCGGGTCGATCGTGGGTATCGATACTTATTCGATCCGCAAATTTCGTCGCACCGAGGCGGCTGGCGTGCGCGGTTCTGCCATATCCGATCGCGACGGCCGGCTGAGCGGTCAGTCGACGTTAAGTCCCGTCGGATTCAAACCCGTGGGGACAACATTCCGCTCGGAGCGCTACGGAAAATGATCAGCGCGCGAGCCAGTTGGATCGAGGAACGACCAGCTAGAAAATCACGCTCGACGTGATTTGCGGCTCGGGCTGGATTCAAGTTGGCCGACATACAACAAGGGCGCCTCACGGCGCCCTTGTTGTTCAATTCACTCCCACTCGATCGTCGCCGGCGGTTTCCCCGACACGTCATACACCACCCGATTGATCCCGCGAACCTCGTTGATGATCCGGTTCGACGCGCGCCCGAGCAGCGCATACGGCAGATGCGCCCAATGCGCGGTCATGAAATCCGTCGTCTGCACCGCGCGCAGCGCGGTCACGTAGTCGTACGTGCGCCCGTCGCCCATCACGCCCACCGACTTCACCGGCAGGAACACCGCGAACGCCTGGCTGGTGAGGTCGTACCAGCTCTTGCCGACCTGCGCTTCCTCGCACAGCCCCGCAGCCGCATCCTGCGCGGTCGCCTTCGTGTTGCGCAGCTCTTCGATGAAGATCGCATCCGCACGGCGCAGCAGCTCCGCGTAGTCGCGCTTCACTTCGCCGAGAATCCGCACGCCGAGGCCCGGGCCCGGGAACGGATGGCGATACACCATGTCGGCCGGCAGGCCGAGCGCCACGCCAAGCTCCCGCACTTCGTCCTTGAACAGATCGCGCAGCGGCTCGAGCAGCTTGAGCCCGAGCGTTTCCGGCAAACCGCCGACGTTGTGGTGGCTCTTGATCGTCGTCGCCTTCTTGGTCTTCGCGCCGCCCGATTCGATCACGTCCGGATAGATCGTGCCCTGCGCGAGCCACTTCGCATTCGACAGCTTCTTCGCCTCGGCCTGGAACACCTCGACGAATTCGCGGCCGATGATCTTGCGCTTCGCTTCCGGGTCGGTCACGCCGGCCAGGTGACCGAGGAACTGCTCGGCCGCATCCACGTGCACGACCTTCGCGTGCAGGCGGCCCGCGAACATGTCCAGCACCATCTGGCCTTCGTTCAGGCGCAGCAGGCCGTGATCGACGAATACGCAGGTCAGCTGGTCGCCGATCGCGCGGTGGATCAGCGCCGCGGCGACGCTCGAATCGACGCCGCCCGACAGCCCGAGAATCACCTCCTCGTCGCCGACCTGTTCGCGAATCCGCGCGACCGCTTCCTCGATGTGATCGCGCATGATCCAGTCGGGCTTCGCACCGGCGATATCGAGCACGAAGCGCTCGAGGATCTTGCGGCCCTGCACCGTGTGCGTCACTTCCGGATGAAACTGCACCGCGTAGTAGCCGCGCGCCTCGTCGGCCATCCCGGCGATCGGGCAGCTCGGCGTCGACGCCATCAGCTTGAAGCCTTGCGGCAATTCGCCGACCTTGTCGCCGTGGCTCATCCACACCTTCAGCATGCCGTGGCCTTCCGGCGTCGCGAAATCCTGGATGCCGTCGAGCAGGCGCGTGTGGCCGTGCGCGCGCACTTCCGCATAGCCGAATTCGCGATGATCGCTCCACTCGACCTTGCCGCCGAGCTGCGCGGCCATCGTCTGCATGCCGTAACAGATGCCGAGCACCGGCACGCCGAGGTCCCAGACCGCCTGCGGCGCGCGCATCTGCTGGTCTTCATACGTGCTCGCGTGGCTGCCGGAGAGAATCACGGCCTTCGGCGCGAATGCGCGCACGAAGTCGTCGGACACGTCGTTCGGATGGATCTCGCAGTAGACGTGCGCCTCACGGACACGCCGCGCGATCAGTTGGGTGACTTGCGAACCGAAGTCGAGAATCAGGATTTTGTCGTGCATGGCTGCGGACGGGATGAAGAACAAACAGGTAAGAAAAACAGCGCATGAAGCGCTGCATCAAAAACAGACCGGCGCCCCGGACAAAACCGGTTGGCCGCCAAGCCGCGCACAGCCGGCTCAGCCGTGAAACGGCGGACGCGGCGCGTCGTCGCGCGGCTGACCGGGTTCGGCCGTCGGACTCGTGGTATCGGCAGCGGATGAAACCGCCGGCTCCGCACCGCCGGTCCGCGCCGTTGCGACCGGCTCCGAGCGTTCGGGCACCGGCCGCGGCAGCACCGCCGCCGGTTCAGCCGAGCGTTGCGGTGCGCGCGCCTCGGCGACTTGCACCTTCTCGCGCCGCCGCACCGCGCCGGCCAGCCGCACGCCGCCCAACCCGATCACCAGCAGCACCGCCCCCGCGACCACCGACACCAACTGCCCGAACCCCGACAGCGCGGGCGTCCGCAGGCCGATCAGCCAGACCAGCATCACGACGCCCGTGAGCCAGTTCACATGGCCGACCGCCCGCGCGACGCCGGACGTCAAGCCGCCGTTGACGGCCGCATGCAGCGACAGCCACGCGAGCCCGAGCAGCGCAATGCCGAACGCCTGCCCGACCATCGCGGGTTCGACGCTGACCAGTTGCAGCATGTCGTACAGGGCCTTCCACGGCGTCAGCACGAACAGCAGGCCGAATCCGGCGAGCAGCAGAGCATCGAGAAGCAGAACGGCACGCAGCAACGGTTTCATCGGCGATCAGTCCACGTGGTAGTTGGGTGCTTCCTTCGTGATCTGCACGTCGTGCACGTGCGATTCGCGCATGCCGGCCGTCGTGATCTGCACGAACTCGGCCTTGTCGTGCAACTCGGCGATGCTGCGGCAGCCGCAGTAGCCCATGCTCGCGCGCACGCCGCCGATCAGCTGGAAGATGATCGCGTTGACCGAGCCCTTGTAGGCCACGCGGCCCTCGATGCCTTCCGGCACGAGCTTGTCGATGTTCGCGGAGTTGTCCTGGAAGTAGCGATCGGCCGCGCCGTCCTTCATCGCGCCGACGGAACCCATGCCGCGATACGACTTGTACTGGCGGCCCTGGTACAGGAACACGTCGCCCGGCGATTCTTCCGTGCCGGCGAACATGCTGCCCATCATCACGGCGTTCGCACCGGCGGCCAGCGCCTTCGACACGTCACCCGAGAAGCGCACGCCGCCGTCGGCAATGACCGGCACGCCGGTGCCCTTCAGCGCATCCGACACATTCGCGATCGCGCTGATCTGCGGCACGCCGACGCCCGCGACGATCCGCGTCGTGCAGATCGACCCCGGACCGATGCCGACCTTCACGCCGTCCGCGCCGTATTCGACCAGTGCCTTCGCGGCGGCGGCCGTCGCGATGTTGCCGCCGATCACCTCGACGTGCGGGTAGGTCGTCTTGACCCAGCGCACACGCTCGAGCACGCCCTTGCTGTGGCCGTGCGCGGTATCGACGACGATCACGTCGACACCCGCCTGCACCAGCAGCTCGACCCGCTCTTCGTTGTCCGCGCCGACGCCGACCGCCGCGCCCACGCGCAGCTTGCCGTGTTCGTCCTTGCAGGCGTCCGGGTGCTCGGTCTGCTTCGTGATGTCCTTGACGGTCATCAGGCCGCGCAGCTCGAACGCATCGTTGACGACCAGCACGCGCTCGAGGCGGTGGCTGTGCATCAGCGCCTTCGCTTCGGCGAGCGGCGTACCTTCCTTCACGGTGACGAGCCGCTCGCGCGGCGTCATGATCGACTTGACCGCCTCGTCGAGGCGGGTTTCGAAGCGCAGGTCGCGGTTCGTGACGATGCCGACGAGCTGCGCGCCCTCGACGACCGGGAAGCCCGAAATGCCATGCTGGCGAGACAGCGCGATCACGTCGCGCACCTTCATCTGCGGCGGCACCGTGATCGGGTCGCGCACGACGCCCGATTCGAAGCGCTTCACCTTCGCGACCTCGCGCGCCTGTTCGGCGGGCGTCAGGTTCTTGTGAACGATGCCGACGCCGCCTTGCTGGGCCATCGCGATCGCGAGGCGACCTTCGGTGACCGTGTCCATCGCGGCGGACACGAGCGGCATGTTCAGGGAGATGTTGCGGGTCAGCTGGGTCTTGAGGCTGGTGTCGCGCGGCAGAACGTCGGAGAACGCCGGGACGAGGAGCACGTCATCGAAAGTGAGTGCTTTTTGGATCAGACGCATGGCAAATCCTATAGGCGCAAAACCGAATTATACGCGAAGCGCCGTTAAATTTCACAACACGAACAACGGCTTAGCCCGATTCTCAGCGCACGGGGGCCGTGCGATTTCGATTCGCGATTCGGGTTGTTTTCAATCCGGTTTCGTTTTCAGGGCGCGAGCATCGCGGCCGAACATCCGAGCGCAACGCGAGCCGAGCCCGGCCGCATAGCGGCGGCTGCGCCCCGGTATGCGGCCCGGCACGTTGTCTTCTCGGGCTCCGGCGCCGCGCCGGCGTGCAGGAATAAACAAGACGCCCGGCGCGCACGCCGCTAAGATGCGCGCTCGAACGGATTCTTGCGGAGTAGTCGATGCGGCGCGGCGTAGCCTATGGTGTACTGGCGGGAGCCCTCTGGGGCATGGTGTTCCTGGTTCCCAGGCTGCTGAGCGATTTCTCCCCGCTGCTGCTGAGCGCGGGGCGCTACGCGATGTACGGGCTCGTATCGCTCGCGGCCGCCCTGCCCGCGGCCCGCTCGCTGCTCGCGCGGCTCACGCGCGACGACCTCGCCGCGCTCGTCAGGCTCGCCATCGTCGGCAACGTCGCGTACTACATGCTGCTGTCGAGCGCCGTCCACCTGATCGGCATCGCGCCCAGTTCCCTGATCGTCGGCGTGCTGCCCGTCACCGTGACGCTCGCGGGCCTCGGCGACCACGGCTCGGTGCCGCTCAGGCGGCTCATCGTGCCGCTCGCGCTGGTGATCGCGGGCATCGCCTGCATCAACGTCGACCTGTTCACGTCGGAGGCCGCGCACGCAACCACGCTCGCGCAGAAGCTCGCGGGTATCGCCTGCGCGACCGGCGCGCTCGCCAGTTGGACCTGGTACGCGGTCGCGAACGCCCGCTATCTGCGTCGCCACCCTCATTTCGGCGGCAACGAATGGTCGCTGCTGTGGGGTGTCGTGACGGGCCTGATCGGCGGCCTGTGCTGGCTCGCGATCCTCGCGCTGCCCGCAGGCACGGTGCAGACGGCGCTGCCCGCCGAACGCTGGCAGCTGTTCTGGCTGCTGAACCTCGGTCTCGCGATCGGCGCATCGTGGCTCGGCAACGGTCTATGGAATGCCGCGTCGAAGCGGTTGCCGCTCACGCTGTCCGGCCAGTTGATCGTCTTCGAGACCGTATTCGCGCTGTGCTATGCGTTCATCTACGACCAGCGGCTGCCGCGCATGCTCGAGATCGCCGCGCTCGCGCTGTTGCTGGCGGGCGTCTACGGCTCCGTGCGCCAGCACGGCGACGCGGGGCCGGCGAACGGCGATCAGGACGATCTGACGGCCAAGCTGCCCGCCCATTGAGCCGGCACCGCCCAAGCGGCGGCATTCCATCGGAAGAATGATCCTCGTTTCGACAAAAAGCCCCGCGGCACGAGCCGGCGGGGCTTTTTGTCGGGCGCGCGGCGCGGCGGGCCGGCTAACGCGAGTCCTTGTTCTGCCACTTCCGGCCCTCGATCGAACCGGCACGGCGGGATTTGTCGACCCGCCGCTGGCGGGCCGCTTTCGGATCGACGACGAGCGGCCGGTAGATCTCGACCCGGTCATGCTCCGCCACCCGGGCGTCGAGCGGCGCGAGCTTGCCGAAGATGCCGGTCTTCAGTACGCCGAGGTCGATCTCGGGATGGCGCGCCAGCACGCCGCTCGCGTCGATCGCGTCGCGCACCGTCGCGCCGTCCGGCACCTCGACGTCGATCAGGGTCTGCTGCCCGGGCAGCGCGTAACAAACTTGCACCGCAAGCATTCGCCTACCCCTTGCCGTAGCGCTGATCCGCGCGTTTCACGAACGAATCGACGAACGTGTTCGCGATATGGCTGAACACCGGCCCGATGATCTTCTCGAGGATGATGTTCGAGAATTCGTAGTGCAGCGCGAACTCGATCTTGCAGGCATCGGCCCGCAGCGGCGTGAAGCGCCAGGAGCCGGTGAACTTGCGAAACGGGCCGTCCGTGAACTCCATGTCGATGCGGGTCGGGCGCTGCTGGGTGTTGCGGGTCGCAAAATGCTGCTTGATACCCTTGAAGTTGATGTCGATCCGCGCCTCCATGCCGGTATCGTCCTGGCGACGCACCTCCACGCCGCCGCACCACGGCAGGAAGTTGGGGTAGTCGGCGACGTCGGTGACGAGGTCGAACATCTGTTCCGCCGAGTGGCGGATCAATACGGTTTTCTGGACATCTGCCATAAATTGCGCGGCATCGCTAGGAAGAATACGCAAGCCGGGCGAAGACCGCCCCGCTTTGCTAAAATCGTGATTTTAAACGAGTTGGCCATTTCCCTTCATGAGCATCATCGATAACAGGAAAGCCTTCTTCGATTATTTCATCGAGGAACGCTATGAAGCGGGGCTCGTGCTCGAAGGATGGGAGGTCAAAGCATTGCGCGCCGGACGTGGGCAGATCAAGGAAGGCTACGTCGTCGTGCGCGATGCCGAGATCTTCCTGATCGGCACGCACATCAGCCCGCTACCCGAGGCCTCGACGCACATCCAGCCCGACCCGGTCCGCACCCGTAAGCTGCTCCTGCATCGTGACGAGATCAAGAAATTGATCGGCAAGGTCGAGCAGCGCGGCTATACGCTCGTGCCACTCAATTTTCACTACAAGGGCGGCCGGGTCAAATGCGAGATCGGCCTCGCGAAAGGCAAGAAGCTGCACGACAAGCGCGAAACCGAGAAGAAACGCGACTGGGAACGCGAAAAGGCGCGCATCATGCGCTCTGCCGCCTGACGGCTCCCGCCGCGCCCGAACAAAAAAAGGCCCGCTCTTTCGAGCGGGCCTTTTTCATTGCGCGGCGAATCGCCCGCTCAGCCCTTGGCCGCCCCCGGCGCGGCGCGATTGACGATCGTCAGCGCCGACGCGATCGCCGTGCCGAGATCCGACATGTTGGACGGCACGATCAACGTATTGCCCTGCTTCGCGAGATTGCCGAACGCGCCCACATACTGTTCGGCGATCTTGAGGTTCACCGCGTCCATCCCGCCCTGCGACTGGATCGCCTGCGCGATTTTCTGGATCGCCTGCGCGTTGGCCTCCGCCACCGCGAGAATCGCCGCAGCCTGCCCCTGTGCCTGATTGATCGCGGCCTGCCGCTCGCCCTCCGACTTCTGGATCGCCGCCTCGCGTCCGCCCGACGCGATGTTGATCTGTTCCTGCTTGCGCCCTTCCGATGCCGCGATCAGCGCGCGCTTCTCGCGCTCCGCGGTGATCTGAGCCTGCATCGCATGCAGGATTTCCTTCGGCGGCGTCAGATCCTTGATCTCGTAGCGCAGCACTTTCACGCCCCAGTTCGCGGCGGCCTCGTCAAGCGCCGACACGATGCTGTGGTTGATGAAATCGCGCTCCTCGAAGGTCTTGTCCAGTTCGAGTTTGCCGATCACGGAGCGCAGCATGGTCTGCGACAGCTGGGTGATCGCGAGCACGAAGTTGCTCGACCCGTACGACGCTTTCATCGGGTCCATCACCTGGAAGTACAGCACGCCGTCAACCTGCAACTGCGTGTTGTCGCGCGTAATGCAGACCTGGCTCGGCACGTCGAGCGGGATTTCCTTCAGCACATGGCGATAGGCGATGCGGTCGACGAACGGCAGCACGATGTTGAGGCCCGGCGACAATGTCGCGTGATAGCGGCCGAACCGCTCCAGCACCCATGCATGCTGTTGCGGGACGATTTTCACGGTTTGCGAGATGATCACAAACACGATGACGAGCAAGACTACCCAGACGATGAGCGAATCCATGAAGCGTGTCCTCCTTATATGAGCTGATGGTCCATTCAGCCGGTCATGCGGCGGCTTCGGCCTTCGCGCCGACGATCAGGCAATTGCCCCGCACCGCGCGCACTTCGTAGAGCGCCGCATCGTCGCGCTCGCCATCGGCGAGTTCGACGTCCCACTGCGCGCCGCGATACTGCGCGCGGGCGCGGCGATCCTGCCAGTGCGCAACGGCGATCGTCGCGCCGATATCCAGATTGATGTCCGGATTCGCCGACGTATCGCGCTTCTGCTTGCGGCCGAGCCCCGAGCGGCGCAGCGCGATCACCGCGACGAGCGCCACCAGCGTGGCCGCCGCCAGTTGCCAATGCGGCTCGCCGCCCGCGAGATGCACGAGGCCGCCCGCGAGAAAACCCAGCGCGATCATCAGCAGATAAAACGTTCCCGTCAGCAACTCCGCGACGACGAGCACGCCGACACCGATCCACCAAAACAGATGGCCTGACAACATTTCATCCTCCCCAAGCAAAAACACCCCGGCGGTACCGGGGTGTTATAGCACGATCCTTTCAAATCACCTACAGTCGGGCGGCAATCCGCCGCCACCCGATTGGACGGTTCATGCCGTTACTTCTTCGATGCGGCCAAAGCTTGCCACGTTTCGACGATCGTATCCGGATTCAGCGAGATCGACGCGATCCCTTCTTCCGTCAGCCACTGCGCGAAATCCGGATGATCGGACGGACCCTGGCCGCAAATGCCGACGTACTTGTCCAGCTTGCGGCACGCGTCGATCGCGCGCTTGAGCATGAACTTGACCGCCGGATCGCGTTCGTCGAAATCGACCGCGAGCAGTTCCATGCCGGAATCGCGGTCGAGGCCGAGCGTCAGCTGCGTCAGGTCGTTCGAACCGATCGAGAAGCCGTCGAAGTGCTGCAGGAACTCTTCGGCGAGGATCGCGTTCGACGGCACTTCGCACATCATCACGAGACGCAGGCCGTTGTGGCCGCGCTTCAGGCCGAACTTCGCGAGCAGCCCGACGACACGCTCCGCCTGCTTCACGGTACGGACGAACGGCACCATGATCTCGACGTTGTCGAGGCCCATCTCGTCGCGCACGCGCTTGAGCGCGATGCACTCCATCTCGAACGCCTGCGCGAAATCGTCGGAGATATAGCGCGACGCACCGCGGAAGCCCAGCATCGGGTTTTCCTCGTCCGGCTCGTAGCGCGAGCCGCCGATCAGCTTCTTGTACTCGTTCGACTTGAAGTCGGACAGGCGCACGATCACGGGCTTCGGATAGAACGCCGCGGCGATCGTCGCGATGCCTTCGGTCAGCTTGTCGACGTAGAACGCGCGCGGCGACGCGTGGCCTCGCGCCACGCTCTCGACCGCCTTCTTCAGGTCCTGGTCGATGTTCGGGTACTCGAGGATCGCCTTCGGATGCACGCCGATGTTGTTGTTGATGATGAACTCGAGACGCGCCAGCCCGACGCCGGCGTTCGGCAGCTGCGAGAAGTCGAACGCGAGCTGCGGGTTGCCGACGTTCATCATGATCTTCACCGGGATCGACGGCAGTTCGCCGCGCTGCACCTCGGTGACCTCGGTTTCGAGCAGACCGTCGTAGATCTTGCCTTCGTCGCCTTCGGCGCACGACACCGTGACGAGCGCGCCGTCCTTCAGCACGTCGGTCGCGTCGCCGCAGCCCACCACGGCCGGCACGCCCAGCTCGCGCGCGATGATCGCCGCGTGGCAGGTCCGGCCGCCGCGATTCGTGACGATCGCGGATGCGCGCTTCATCACCGGCTCCCAGTTCGGATCGGTCATGTCGGCGACCAGCACGTCGCCCGGCTGCACGCGCTCCATCTCCGACGGATCGTGGATCACGCGAACGGGGCCCGCGCCGATCTTCTGACCGATCGCACGGCCGGTCGCGATCACCTGCGACTGGCCCTTCAGCTTGAAGCGCTGCTCGGCCTTGCCGCTCGCCTGGCTCTTCACCGTCTCAGGACGCGCCTGCAGGATGAAGATCTTGCCGTCGCGGCCATCCTTGCCCCACTCGATGTCCATCGGACGCTGGTAGTGCTTCTCGATGATGACCGCATACTTCGCCAGCTCGATCACGTCGGCGTCGGTGATCGAATAGCGGTTGCGCTGTTCGTGCGAGACGTCGACCGTCTTCACGCGGCCCGGCTCGCCCGGCTGCGTGAACTCCATCTTGATCAGCTTCGAGCCGATCGAGCGGCGAATGATCGGGTACTTGTCCTGCGCGAGCGTGGTCTTGAAGACGTAGAACTCGTCCGGGTTCACCGCGCCCTGCACGACGGTCTCGCCGAGGCCGTAGCTCGACGTGATGAACACGGCATCCTTGAAGCCCGACTCGGTGTCGAGCGTGAACATCACGCCCGCCGCGCCGACGTCCGAGCGCACCATCCGCTGCACCCCCGCCGACAACGCGACTTCGGCGTGCGTGAAGCCCTTGTGGACGCGGTAGGAGATCGCGCGATCGTTGTACAGCGACGCGAACACGTGCTTCATGCGATCGAGCACGTCGCTCACGCCGACGACGTTCAGGTAGGACTCCTGCTGGCCGGCGAACGACGCGTCGGGCAGATCCTCGGCCGTCGCCGACGAACGCACGGCGAACGACAGCTCTTCAGGCGAGCTGTTCTGGAGAATTTCGAACTGCGCGCGGATTTCCGCCTCAAGACGCGCCTGCATCGGCGCGTCGACGATCCATTTGCGGATTTCGCCGCCCGCTTCCGCGAGCGCCTTCACGTCGTCGATATCGAGCGACTCGAGACGCTGGGCGATACGTTCGGTGAGGTTGTTGTGCTTGAGGAAATCGCGAAACGCCAGCGCGGTGGTCGCGAAGCCGGTCGGCACCTGAACGCCGGCCTCGGCGAGCTGGCTGATCATCTCGCCCAGGGACGCGTTCTTGCCGCCCACGACTTCTACATCGGTCATCCGCAACTGCTCGAACGGAATTACATACGCCTGGTCCTTTGCGACGTTTGCTGCGTTAGTCATACAAGCCCCTAAGTGTGAAAAAAATACTCGATCGCGCACGTGGGCTCGCGCACGTCCACTTGCAAGAAAGCGGGACGCGCAGTGCACAACCTGTTAGATAAACGCTCGCGACAGCCGAAAACACCGTGCGCAGTTTGCAAAAATCCCGGCAGAAAGGCGAAAAAGTAGACAAATCGCCGAACTTGCCGGGAATCTTTTATTCAGCCGCAACGGAAAAGCGCGCATCGCGCCGCCTTCCCCCGCAAGTGCTTATCCAACAGGTTGCCGCTATTCTACCGTGCCGGCCGCGCGATGTGGCGCCGGCGGGTTGCAACGGTGCTCTAGCCCGCACCGCCCGCCGCGACGGGCTCCGGCGGGGCGCTCGGACGGACGGGCGCCCCGCCGTCGATCAGCAGGTAGCCGCGACTGCGGTTGTCGTTGTCCGCGTCCGGCGTGTTCATCGCCGCATACAGATCGGCGGTGCGCACCCAGACGGGCTGTAGCGCGACACGTCGAGGATCAGAAAGCGGTCCGCCGCCGCGTCGTAGGCGGCGAGCGGCGAGATGTGGCCGCCCGTCTGCTGCCCGAGCTGCCTGCGCAGATAGTTGACGAGCACATAGCGGCCGGGCCGGCCGAGATAGGCGGCCGCCTCCGAGCGAAACGCATCCACCGATCCGTCCGCCGCATGCCGCACCCTGCCCTCGATTCCGCTGACCTCCGCCAGCGCGCCGAGCTGGTCGAGCGTCATGCCGCGCCGCGCGATCAGCGCCCGCGGGCGAATCCTGTCGGTAGCGGCGTTCAGCAGGTTGTCCTGCGTGAAGTAGTGATACGGCGGGTATTGCGCGGCAGCCGGCGCGGGTACCTGCAGCGCGTTCAGGACCATCACCAGCGATGCGACCCCGCAGTAGGTCTCGGTCAGTTGCGTGACGAACTGGTTGCCGAGCGGCACATAAGCGGCCCGCGCATCGCTTTCGACGAGCAGGCGCTCGCCGGCCGGACTGCCGAGATCGATCAAGCCGGACGGCAGCGGCAGCGTCTGCGCATGGACGAGCCCGCAGACCGCGACCGCCGCCAGCATGCGGATTCGCATGGTTCGCATTCGTTCCCTCGCTTCGGAGTCGACAACGATCGCCGCCCTTCGGGGGCAGCCGCCGCCCACGTCGCACGACGCGCACGACGCGGCCCGGCCGAGCTTAACGCGAATCCGGCCGGGCCGTCGGCCATGCGTCGCCCGTGCCGATCCTGCGTGGGATACGCAAAGCCGCCGCCGGTGCGCCGGACCGGACGGGCCGCCTGCTAGAATGGCCGCTCAAGGCTGCACGGCGCAGCCATCACCGTTCACGTTCGACGCTCCGATTCATGCCTCCTACCGTATTCATCGTCTCCGACGGCACGGGGATCACCGCCGAAACCTTCGCGCACTCGATCCTGTCCCAGTTCGACCAGAAATTCCGGCTCGTCCGCGTGCCGTTCATCGATTCGGTCGACAAGGCCTACTCCGTCGTGGAACGGATCAACGAAGCCGCCGAGCACGACGGCCGCCGCCCGATCGTGTTCACGACGCTCGTCGACGGCGAGTCGAACGAGATCGTGAAGCGCTCGAATGCGCTCGTGCTCGACATGTTCCAGCGCTTCGTCGAACCGCTCGAGCAGGAACTGCAGCTGAAGTCGAGCCACGCGATGGGACGCGGGCATCAGAACGCGGACACCGAGGAATACAAAACCCGGATCGAGGCGATCAACTTCTCTCTCGCCCACGACGACGGCCAGTCGAACCGCAATCTCGCCGAGGCCGACGTGATCCTGGTCGGCGTGTCGCGCAGCGGCAAGACGCCGACGAGCCTCTACCTCGCGATGCAGTACGGCGTGAAGGCCGCCAACTATCCGCTGATCCCGGAAGATTTCGAACGCGGCAAGCTGCCGTCGTCCCTGATCGCGCATCGCGACAAGCTGTTCGGGCTGTCGATCGATCCGCAGCGGCTGTCGGAGATCCGCAACGAGCGCAGGCCCGGCAGCAAGTACGCGGCGCCGGAGAACTGCCGGTACGAGATCAACGAAGCCGAAGCGATGATGCGGCGAGAAGGGATCAAGTGGCTGTCCTCGACGCACAAGTCGATCGAGGAAATCGCCACGACGATCCTGCAGGAAATCAAGCTCGAGCGGCAATCGTACTGAGTCGCCTGCCCCGCCGCACAGTAAAAAAGCCCGCACGCCGCGGGCTTTTTCTTCGGCTGCGCGGTGCGCGCCGCATCATCCGCCGCGCTGCTGCCGGCACTGCTCGAACAGGCAGACCGCCGCCGCCGCCGCGACGTTCAGCGACTCCATGCCGCCCGGTTGCGGAATCGTCACCCTGTAGGCGGCGGCCTCGCGCCAGGGTGCCGACACGCCCGCGCCTTCGTTGCCGAACACCCAGGCCACGGGCCGCGACAGGTCGCAATCGTAGATCGCCTGCGCGCCGTGCGAATCGGTCAACGCGACGGAAACGTCGAGCCGCGCGCGCAGCCCCTCCGCGTCGACGTCTTCATACACGTCCAGCAGGAAATGCGCGCCCATGCCCGAGCGCAGCACTTTCGACGACCACGCATGCGCGGTGCCGGGCATGCAGAACACGTGCTTCACGCCGGCCGCGGCCGCGCTGCGCAGAATCGATCCGACGTTGCCCGCATCCTGCACGCCGTCGAGCACGACGCTCGTCCGCGTCACCCGCGCCGGCAGTGCGGGCGCCGGCGTCGCGACCAGCATCAGGAAGCCGATGCCGTTCACCACGCCCGACAGCTGGCCGAACAGCGCGTCCGGCAACGTAACCAGCCGGTTCGGGTCGATGCGATCGGCGATCCGCTGCGCTTCATCGAGCTGCCACGCGCTGTCCGTGGCGATGCAGAGCGCCGGCTGGCCCGCCGCATCCAGATACGCGCTCGCCAGGTGGAGTCCTTCGAGCAGCGCCTGGCCGCTGCGGCGCTGCTGCTGCGTCGACCCGGCAAGCGCTTTCAAGCGCTTGTAGAGCGGGTTGTCGCGCGACGTGATGACTTTCATCGGGACAACGCGAGCGCGGCGCGCACCGGCGCGAACGAGCGGCGATGCTCGTCGCACGGCCCGTGCTCGCGCAGCGCCGCGAGATGCCTGGCGGTGCCGTAGCCCGCATGCACGTTGAACCCGTACACGGGGAAACGGGCGTGCAGTTCGACCAGCATCCGGTCACGCGTGACCTTCGCGAGAATCGATGCCGCGGAGATGCTCGGCACCAGCGCATCGCCGCCGACGATCGCCTCGCTGCGGATCGACAGCGTCGGGCAGCGGTTGCCGTCGATCTGCGCGAGCGTCGGCCGCATCGGCAGGCCTTCGACCGCCCGCTTCATCGCGAGCATCGTCGCATGCAGGATGTTGAGCGTGTCGATTTCCTCGACCGTCGCGGACGCCACGCAATAGGCGTGCGCATGCGCGACGATCTGGTCGAACAGGCGTTCGCGCTTCTTCGCGCTCAGCACCTTCGAATCGTCGAGTCCGTCGATCGGCCTTGCCGGATCGAGAATCACGGCAGCCGCGACGACCGGTCCGGCCAGCGGGCCACGCCCGGCTTCGTCGACGCCGCAGACGAGTTCGCCGGGCGCGTTGAAATCGAGACCATCCTGAGCCGCTGCGGCCGCGCGCGCGCGCGGCGTTCGCGTGGCGTTCATATCCGGGGTTTCCTGCTGTCGAGCACGCGCGCCACAGCTTCGGCGGCGCGCTGGGCCGTGTTCTGGCGCAATGCGTGATGCATGTCGGTAAAGATGTCGGTCAGCGTGCGGCGGTTCGCTTCGTCGCGCAATTGCGTGAGCGTCGCATCGGCCAGCGCCTCGGGCGTCGCGAAGTGCTGCAGCAGCTCGGGCACGACAAAGCGGCCGGCCAGAATGTTCGGCAGCCCGACATACGGCAGATACCCCTGCCGACGCATGATCTGTCCCGTGAGCCAGGGCACCTTGTACGAGATCACCATCGGCTTCTTGAGCAGCGCCGCTTCGAGCGTGACCGTGCCGCTTTTCACCAGGATCGCGTCGGCGGCCGTCATCGCAAGCTGCGAACGGCCGTCGGTCAAGGTCAGCGACAACTGCGGATGCGCGTCGACGAGCGGCTGCAGCAGCTCGCGAAGCGCGGGCGTCGCCGCCGGCATCACGAAGCGCACGCCCGGCTCGCGCTGCTGCATCAGCGCCATCGCCGCGAAGAAGGTCGGGCCGATCAGCTGGATCTCCGAGCGGCGGCTGCCCGGCAGCACCGCGATCACCGGCCCGGTATCGGGCAGACCGAGCGCGATGCGCGCACCGTGCGTGTCCGGCTCCAGCGGGATCTCGTCGGCAAGCGGATGGCCGACGTAGGTCGCCGCCACGCCGGACTTCTCGAGCAGCGCGGTTTCGAACGGAAACACGCACAGCATGTGATCGACGGCCTTCACGATTTTCTTGATCCGGCCGCCGCGCCACGCCCAGATCGACGGACAGACGAAATGGATCGTCGGAATGCCCGCGTCGCGCAGCGCGTGTTCGAGGCCGAAATTGAAGTCGGGCGCATCGACGCCGATGAACGCGTCGGGCGGCTCCGCGAGCAGTTGCCGCTTCAGCTCGCCGCGGATACGCAGGATCTCGGGAATATGGCCGAGCGCTTCGACGTAGCCGCGCACCGTCAGTTTGTCCATCGGCCAGTGCGCGTCGAAGCCCGCCGCGGTCATGCGCGGGCCCCCGATCCCGTAGTAACGGGACGACGCCGGCAGGCGCGCATTGAGGCCGCCCAGCAGCGACGCCGCGAGCAGATCGCCCGACGGCTCGCCGGCGACGAGCGCGAGCCGCAGCGGATTCGGTTGGAGCGCCATCGTCAGCGGATAATGCCGCGCTGCGACGCGTCGATGAAGTCGACGAACGCCGTCACGGCCGCATCGCCCTCGCCGCCCGCCGACGCCAGCTCGCGCAACTGCACCTTCGCTTCCTCGAGCGACAGGCTGTTCTTGTAGACCAGCCGGTACGCGCTGCGCAGCGCGGAAATCGCGTCCGGCGTGAAGCCGCGGCGGCGCAGGCCTTCGACGTTGATGCCGTGCGGCTCGGCCTTGTTGCCCGCCGCGATCACGAACGGCGGCACGTCCTGGACCAGCGCCGATGCGCCGCCCAGCATCGAATGCGCGCCGATGCGCACGAACTGATGCACGCCCGACATCCCGCCGACGATCGCCCAGTCGCCGATCTCGACGTGGCCCGCCATCTGCGCGTTGCTCGACAAGATCGCGTGATTGCCGACCCGGCAATCGTGACCGATGTGCACGTACGCCATGATCCAGTTGTCGTCGCCGAGAATCGTGACGCCGGTGTCCTGCACCGTGCCGGTGTGGATCGTCGTGAATTCGCGGATCGTGTTGCGATCGCCGATCACGAGCCGGGTCGGCTCGTCCTTGTATTTCATGTCCTGCGGGCGACCGCCCACCGACGCGTAGTGGCCGATGCGATTGTCCGCGCCGATCGTCGTATGGCCCTCGATCACGCTGTGCGAACCGATCGTGGTGCCCGCTCCGATCGTGACATGGGCGCCGACGACCGCGTAAGGGCCGATCTCGACCGATTCGTGGATCTGCGCGCCCGGCTCGACGATCGCCGTGGAATGAATCCTGCTCATACGCCCTTGCCTCTCAGTGAATAAGTCGCGTTGCGTTGCCGTGTGCGTGCCGCGCGCCCGTTCAGGGCGCCGCGTCGGTCGTCTTGACCGTACACATCAGCTCGGCTTCCGCCGCGACCTTGCCGTCCACTTCCGCGACCGCCTTGAATTTCCAGATACCGCGGATATAGCGTTGAAACGTGACGTTCAGAATTAGTTGATCGCCCGGCTCGACCACGCGCTTGAAGCGCGCGCCGTCGATCCCGACGAAGTAGTACAGCGTGTTTTCCGGATCCTTCGGCTGCTCTTCGGCGAACGTCAGCAGCGCGGCGGCCTGCGCGAGCGCTTCCAGGATCAACACGCCCGGCATCACCGGCCGCTTCGGGAAGTGCCCCGTGAAGAACGGCTCGTTGATCGTCACGTTCTTCAGTGCCTTGATGCCCTTGTGCGGTTCGAGCTCGAGCACGCGATCGACGAGCAGGAACGGATAGCGATGCGGCAGCAGCGCGAGGATCTTGTGGATGTCGAGGTTGATGTTTTCAGTGCTCATGATGGTTCGTCTCACGCAATGGCTGCGCGGTGATGACTGCAAATACCGATGCGGGCCGCGGCGGCGACGGCCGCTCGCGATCCGGTTGATCGGGCCGGCCGGTTGTGGGCAACGGCCGGCCCGGCCCGAATGATGCGTTCCTATGCGCCGGCGCCGCCGTCCCGCGCGGCAAGCGCGGTTTCGAGTGCCTTGATGCGATCGCGCAACTTGTCGAGATTGCGCACCAGGGCGGCGCTCTTGTTCCAGTCGCCATGGTCGACGGCCGGAAACGCGCTGGTGTAAATGCCGGCTTTCGGCAGCGATTTCGACACGCCCGACTTCGCGGTGACGATCACGTAATCGCCGAGCGTCACGTGACCGGCAATGCCAACCGCCCCGCCGATCATGCAATGGCGGCCGATCGTCGTGCTGCCGGCGATCCCGGCACTGCCGGCGATCACCGTATAGGCGCCGATCCGGCAGTTGTGGCCGATCTGCACGAGATTGTCGATCTTCACGCACGCTTCGATCACGGTGTCCGCCATCGCGCCGCGATCGATCGTCGTGTTCGCGCCGATTTCGACGTCCGGCCCGATCGACACGCCGCCGACCTGCGGGATCTTGACCCAGTTGCCGGTACGCGCATCGCCGTCGCCGACGAAGTCGGGCGCGAAACCGAAACCGTCGGAGCCGATCACCGCGCCGGCGTGCACGATGGCACGCGGGCCGATCCTGCAGCCGTGATAGACGGTGACGTTCGGGTAGAGGTGCGAGCCGTCGCCGATCTGCGTACCGCGGCCGACGACGACGTGCGCATCGAGCTGGACGTGCTCGCCGATCACCGCGCCCGCCTCGACCGTGACGTACGGACCGATCACCGCGCTCGCTGCCACTTGCGCGGCCGGGTCGACCGTCGCGCTCGGATGCACGCCCGCGGCGCGCTGCGGCGCGGCGAGATCGATGAACATCTGCGCGACGCGAGCGAAGTACGCGTAGGGATTCGGCGTGACGATGAAATTGCGGCCGTCTTGCGCCGCGCCGAGCCTCTCGAGATCGCGCGGCGCGATCAGCACGGCGCCCGCGCGGGTGGCGTCCACCTGCGCCAGGTACTTGGGATTCGCGAGGAATGCGAGCTGGTGCGGCTCCGCCTGATCGAGCGGCGCCAGGCTACCTACCCGGCACTGACGATCGCCGACGATTTCGCCGCCGAACCGTTTTACGAGTTCCTCAAGCGTCAATGCCATTCGCTGTTCGCTCCGTTCAGTTCAACGAACCGGAAGGCGATGCGAGCGCCTTCAGCACCTTGTCGGTGATGTCGATGCGCGGGCTGACGTAAACCGCTTCCTGCACGATCAGATCGTAGTTCTGCTGCTCCGCGATCTGCTTGATGACCTTGTTCGCCTTGTCCAGCACGGCCGCCAGTTCTTCGTTGCGGCGCTGGTTCAGATCCTCTCGGAACTCGCGCTGCTTGCGCTGGAAGTCCGTGTCGAGCTGCGCGAGATCGCGCTGCTTCTGCGCGCGGTCGTTGGTGGACATCGTCGGACCGTTCTTGTCGAGCGAATCCGACAGCGTTTTCAGCTTCGCCGCCATGTCCTGCAGATCCTTGTCGCGCTTCGCGAACTCGGCTTCGAGCTTCGTCTGCGCCGCTTTCGCGGGCGCCGACTCGCGCAGGATCCGATCCGAATTGACCGCCGCGATGCGGGCGACGTCCTGTGCGTGCGCGGCCGTTGCGCCCAGCGCAACCGCCAGCGTCACCGCGCACATCACTCGTTTCGAAAACTTACCGGTTAGCAAAATTACCCTCTCGATGCTGTAGTCAATGCTGGTTCGATCAGAACGCCGTCCCGATCTGGAACTGGAACTTCTGGTACTGATCGCCTTCGTGTTTCTGCAGCGGGAAGCCCAGGCTCAGCTTGAGCGGCCCGATCGGCGAGATCCACGCAAGACCGACGCCGTAGCCGTAGCGCAGGCCGTTCGCGCCGGTGCTGGTGCCGCCCGGCGTGTCGCCCCAGACGTTGCCGCCGTCGAGGAACGTGAACACGCGCAGCGTGCGGTCGTAGCCGGTGCCCGGCAGCGGGAACGTCAGCTCGATGTTACCCACCACCATCTTCGAGCCGCCGATCGGATCGTTCGTGATCTTGTCGCGCGGGCCCAGCGAGCTCGGCTCATAGCCCCGCACCGAGCCGATACCGCCCGCGTAGTAGTTCTTGAAGATCGGATACGGATTGCCCACACCGTTACCGTACCCGCCCTGCAGGTTCAGGCCCAGGATGAAGCCGCGCGCAAACGAATAGTAATACTGCGCCTGCAGGTCCATCTTGTAGTACTGGATCTTGCCCACCGGCGCGCCGTATTCGGCGTTCGCCTGCGTGAAGTAGCCGCGGCTCGGGATCAGCGCGCTGTCGCGCTGGTCGCGCGACCAGCCGATCGTCAGCGGCACGGTATTCGACACGCGGCCGAACTGCTGGACGTAATCCTGGTAGGCGGCCGGCGTATTCGAATCGACGTCGAGGCGGTTCTGCTCGAAGCCCGCGCCGAAATACACCGTGTCGGTTTCCGAGAACGGGATGCCGAACTTGAGATTGCCGCCCATCGTGATGATGCGGAAGCTGGAGCTGGTCGAGTAGTACAGCGGCTGGTACGTGCGGTAGTACACGTCGGTGATCCGCCTGATCCCGTCGACCGTGAAGTACGGATCGACCTGCGTGACGGTCAGCGTCCGGTAGCTCTTCGCGGTGTTGACGTTGACCGCGAGGCTGGTACCCGAGCCGAACACGTTGTCCTGCGACACGCCGGCCGACAGCACGACCTTGTCCGTCGACGAGAAACCCGCGCCCAGCGTGATCGCGCCGGTCGGCTTCTCGGCGACCTTCACGTTCACGTCGACCTGGTCGTTCGTGCCTTCGACCGGCACCGTCGTCACGTCGACGTCGGTGAAGTAGCCGAGACGGTTCACGCGGTCCTTCGACAGCGCAAGGCGGCCCGAATCGAACCACGAGCTTTCGAGCTGGCGCATTTCGCGGCGCACCACCTCGTCGCGGGTACGCGTGTTGCCGACGATGTTGACGCGGCGCACGTACACGCGACGGCTCGGATCGACCACCAGCGTCAGGTTCACCTTGTGGCTCGCCTGATCGATTTCCGGCTGCGCATTGACGGTCGCGAACGCATAGCCGTACTCGCCGAGCTTGTCGACGATCGCGCGCGTGGTCTTCTGCAGCTTGTCCGC